>JAZDIN010000035.1:0-42592 GCA_043804895.1 Candidatus Altarchaeota archaeon | reverse complement strand
TATACCGGGGGAGAGGAACTGTATGTAGTCTCCGCCGCCCGCCTTCGCGAATGTGGGGCTGAAACCGAATCCGAACGCTATCAAGAACAGTACAGACTGGCCGAGGCCCCCGATTAGTCTTGCTTTTGAGCGCCAGTATTTCTTGATTTGCCTCAGCCACATCACATAGAGTACTTGGATCATTTGAAAATCCTCCTGTGCATCCTCATCGACTCCATCCCCGAGGAGTTTTCATCGCGTATTGAGTGCCCTGTAATGGAGAGGAACGCCTCTTCCAGAGTGGACGCGCCGGTTTGTTTTTTAATTTCATCGCATGTTCCCCGGGTGATTATCTTCCCGTGGTCTATTACAGCAACCATATCCGCCAAGTCTTCGGCCTCGTTCATGTAGTGTGTTGTGAAGAATATGGACATGCCCTCCTGCTGGTTGAGGACTCTTATGTGATCCCATATCCTATTTCTGGTCTGCGGGTCGAGCCCCAATGTGGGTTCGTCTAGAAATAGTATCTTCGGGTGGTGTATGAGGCCTCTGGCTATTTCAAGCCTGCGGCGCATTCCTCCGGAGAATGTCTTCACAAAGTCGTCTTTCCTGTCCCAGAGGTCAACCATCTTAAGGAGACTTTCGATCCGTTCTTTTCGCAGGTCTTTCGGCAGCCCATATATGATACCGTGGAAGTCCATGTTCTCATATGCTGTGAGTTCTTCGTCTACGCTCTGATCTTGGAATACTATGCCGAAAGACTTTCTGACGTCATCTTGCTGGCGGGCGCAGTCGAAACCATTTAGGAGAATGCTACCGGATGTCGGGGTCAGAATAGTAGTCAACATCTTGATAGTCGTCGACTTGCCTGCGCCGTTTGGGCCAAGGAAGGCAAAGATACTTCCCTGTTTGACATCGAAGGATATGTTGTCTACTGCGGTAAGGTTCTTGAACTGTTTTGTCAGTCCGTCTACTTTTAGTATCAATTCATTTGATCTTGAATTTGCCGGTCCATCAGTCATTTCGTTTCCCTTGTATTTTAGGTGTTGACAATTTTTGCAGTTTTGACAGGCATTCGCTCAAAATTTTGGCAGTAGCCTGTTTTTGTCGGCCTTCCAGCTGTAGCGTGGTGCTGCGTATGTCGAATGCCAGCCGCCCGATTTCGCCCTCATTTTCTTCTATTTCAACCAGGATTAGGTTGTGTACCATCCCTATGTGCTTGTTCATATCTTGCATGTGTTTTCTCATGTCACCTATAATTTTGAGTCCGTCTACAGTGACGTGATAAATCCTTTTAGATCTTGCTCCGACAGATTTAACGCGGATTAGCCCCTCTCTTTCAAGAGAAGACAAGACGGGGTATACTGCCCCCTTGCTCGGAATCCATCCTCCCTCCGTTTTTTCTTTGATTTCGGCGATTATCTCATAACCCGACTGCGGCCTCTTTGCTAGAGTGTGGAGTATATGCATTTTCAGAAAACCCTTCAAACCGCTGCCGTGCGGCGGAAAAGGTGGCGGAGACATATGAGAACTTAGGTCAAACAGATATATATAGTGCTATTAAGAACCGTCCGATTAAGAACTAATGATTATGCAAAGATAGAGATTATGCTCGCCCATTACATCCTCTATTTCCGCGAAATAAGGACATTATAGCATATTTCGCATTTGTCTGTACAGAGTTGTGGAAGAGCAATATGTAGGTTATTATTGAGCCATATGCGTATATGGCGATTTCAACATCTGCTATTGGATAGGAATAGGCCTCAACCATTGCCTGCATGTCATCAATATGCCGTCGTGTTGCATTATCAACTTCTGGTGCTGCTGAGTAGTATGCTATTGTGTATGAATCTGGGTAACTGACGACAGCCTTGGCTGGCACCCCCATATACGGCACTTACAGAATTTATGTGCAAACCCAGAGTTAGGCACTACATTTGCTTGTTCGTCTGTTTTTATAGGAAGGAACATAACATCGCCAGTGTATGCTAAAGCCTTTGAAGAGATTCGGACAGCCTTGTCAAAAGAAAAAGACCCTAGGAGGAGGATTAGTATTCTGACTGAGCTCAGTAGAATCGGCCAGTCCAGTGTAGAGCACACCAACCTCGATGCCATTAAAGCAGTGGGGGAGCACCTGAAGGTCGAGGATGACCCTTCGGTGAAGAAGTTCGGTTTGGGTCTTTTGGACGCTGTCATAATTGATGGGCCCGACATTTCAGCAATGGCGGCGATTGAGGCGATAGGCAACCACATGTTTGAGGAGAGAGTGTATGACGTGTGGGCGAGAGGTTTAGTTACTTTAAAAACGTGTAAGGAGGACTACAAGGTGACGGCTGCCATTGTAACGATGGAGAGGTGCATGTCAAAGGAGGACAGACCACACCTGAAGATGCAGATGTCATTGAGTTTTGAGGGATTAGTGAATTTTTAGGTCTGAGCATGTAGCTGTAAAGGCTGTTGAAGCATTGAACAGGCTACTGTTGGGGGAGGAGGATGATAGGGTGAAAGAGAGTCTTGAGGCCGTCTTGAAGAGGATAGGCAGGTCCAGAAGGGAAACTGTAGCTTCAAAAGCGCGTGAGTTTTTAGAGAAATACCATAAACATTCAGGTTAACGTATTTAAACCGGCACTTCCTATTTGTTCCTTATATGAGGATGTTTGGTGCCGGTTCACTGGCCTTGTTTGGCATTATAGTTCTGATTATTGGAGCTTAAGCTCCACACACCACCCTACAAATAATCGGAAGATGAAGCAGGTTGTTGCTGTTTTTTTCCAAACAACCGCAAAGATTAATAATCGCTTAAAATGGCTCAAATATTGTTTTTGGACACAACATTGAGGGACGGGGAACAGATGCCCGGAGTATCCCTAACCACAGAAGAGAAGGTTAGGATAGCGAAGGCCTTGGACAACTTGGGGGTTGACATCATAGAGGCTGGGAGCGCGTGCACGAGCGAAGGGGAGAGGGAGAGCATCAAGGCCATAGCGAATGAAGGCCTTGAGGCTGAGATTGCTAGCTTCGCGAGGATAGTTAAAGGCGATGTGGACCTTGCCCTCTCCTGTGAGGTGGATTCAATATTCCTTGTAGCTCCTACCTCGGATTTGCACATCAAATGGAAGTTGAAGAGCACGAGGGAGGAGGTTCTGGCGAAGGTCACTGAGATGACAGAGTACTGTAAAAGCCACGGCGTCAAGGTCGACCTCTGCTGCGAGGACGGTTCAAGAACAGGGTTGGACTACCTGTTGAAGGTTATGAAAGCCGCGCAGGACGCGAAGGCTGACAGGTTCACTGTCGCGGACACGGTCGGTATATTGAATCCTGAGAAGACAAAAGAACTGTTCGAGAAGCTGACTGAAAAGGCTAGGATACCTGTTGGAGTCCACTGCCATGACGATTTCGGGATGGGGACTGCGAACACTGTCACTGCAGTGAAGGCTGGAGCTAGGGTGGTTGATGTCACAGTCAACGGCCTAGGGGAGCGCGCAGGCAATACGGCTCTTGAGGAGGTTGCGGTCGCGTTGAGGCTTACGACAGGCCATAAGTTCAAGATTAGGATTGAGGGTTTGAACAGGATAAGCCAGCTCGTCGAGAAGCTGACGAAGATCCCGGTGCCGCCGAACAAGGCGATAGTCGGTGAGAACGCATTCACCCATGAGGCCGGAATCCATGTGGACGGGATACTTAAGAAGCCGAGCACCTATGAGCCGATTAAGCCGGAGATTGTGGGGGCGAGGAGGAAGTTCGTACTAGGGAAACACGTCGGTTTCAAGAGTGTGAAGAAGCTGCTTGAGGAATCTGGGTTCAGTATGACTGACGAGCAGGCGAAAGGAGTATACGAGCAGGTGAAGTCCATAGGAGACAAGGGTAAGAGAGTCACCTCCGTGGACCTTGACACCATAGCCAACAGCGTCCTTGGAGTCACAAAGGAGAAGCCGATAAAGCTACTCGAACTTGTGGCCACTGGCGGCAACAAGATAACCCCGAATGCGACAGTTAAGTTGCAGATAAACGGCGACACCATAACCTCCATGGGCAGTGGCACAGGCCCAGTGGACGCGGCCATCAACGCGATAAAGGTGGCGACGAAGGACGTTCCGTTCGAGCTTGCAGAATACCATGTTGATGCAGTCTCTGGAGGGACTGACGCGCTCGTGAGGATACTAGTCAAGCTGAAGAGCAGAGGCAGGATAATCACTGCAGAAGGCGCTGGCACCGACATAATCATGGCTTCAGTGGATGCGATGATAAACGGCCTGAACGCGATAATAATGCGGAGAAGCTAGGGTTATAGCTGAGGGCATAACTCTTTAGACCTCTTAGGGGGTATATTGAGCCGTGTGCCCTCAGATATATTCGAGAGCATAGAATCTAAGTTAAGAAGGTTATGCTCTCGACTATATTTTAAAGCGGAAACCAATTACTTGAGGTTAGGATGCCAACAATATCAGAGAGGATATTAGCCGGGAAGGCCGGGTTGAAATCCGTCACAGCAGGGGAGATTGTGGAAGCTGAGGTAGACTACGTCATGGTCAATGACGTGACAGGCCTCCCGGCCTTCGAAGTCTTTGACAAACTTCAAGTAGGACCGATTCCGGAGAAGTCTGTGCTCATACCAGACCATTACGTCCCAAACAAGGATGTGGCAAGCGCGGCGCAAGCTAAGGCTATGAGGGACTTCGCTAGAAAGTACGGTATAAGGAATTACTTTGAGGTCGGCAGGGGCGGGGTATGTCATCAGCTGATGATAGAAAAAGGGTTCGTGGCGCCAGGGAGGCTGATTGTGGGAGCAGACTCCCACACCTGCAGCTATGGGGCGCTGGGAGCCTTCGCTACAGGAATAGGGAGCACTGAGGCGGCCTGCGCGATGGCTTCAGGTAAGTTGTGGTTTAAGGTTCCTGAGACGCAGAAGTTCACAGTCAACGGGAAGCTCGGCAGGTATGTGATGGGTAAGGATGTGGTATTGCATGTGATAGGGGATATCGGCGTAGACGGCTCACTCTATAAGACGATGGAATGGTACGGGTCGACTATAAAGTCCCTGACGCTCTCGGACAGAATAACAGTATCTAACATGGCGATAGAGGCTGGGGCGAAGGCTGGGATTATACCTGCTGACAGGAAGGTTGACATTTACCTGAAGGGGAGATTGAAGGGAAGATACAAGGCGGTGTACAGCGACAAGGACGCGCAGTACTGTGAGAAATTCGAATACAACGCGAAGGACATTCCTTGCACTGTCGCGGAGCCGTTCCTGCCTGAGAACGGCAAACCCGCAGCAGAAGTCGACGTCCTGATAGATCAGGCATACCTCGGCTCATGCACCAATGGGAGGATAGAGGATATGAGAATCGCAGCCAAGTTAATGAAAGGCAGGAAGGTCAAGGAGGGCGTGCGAATGATAGTCGTTCCAGCCACGCAGGATGTCATGGACAGGATGGTGAAGGAGGGGCTTTATCAGATATTCAGCAAGGCCGGCGCCTTCGTCTCAGGCCCGACCTGCGGTGCATGCCTTGGAGGGTATATGGGCGTTTTAGCGGACGGCGAGGTTGCAGTCTCATCAACGAACAGGAACTTCATAGGAAGGATGGGGCATAAGGGGAGCAAGGTGTATCTCGCAAACCCCGCAGTGGTTGCCGCATCCGCATTAACAGGAAGGATAACGGACCCGAACGAGGTGAAAAGATGAGCGAAGCTCTGCTTATAGTCGATATGCAGAGGGATGTGGTCGCGAGGATAATAGAAAATGCAACAGCCGTAACACCGAACATAAAGAAAATCCTTAAGGCATTCAGGAAGGCTGGTAAACCCGTGGTGCACATAGCGAGGGTGCACAGGGCTGACGGGGCTGACGTGGAGCTTTTCAGGCTACAGAGTTTCAAGGAGAAACCTTTCCTTGTCTCAGGCACTAAGGGTGCCGAATTCGTCGATGACCTCAAGCCTGAGAAGGGCGAGTATGTCGTTGAGAAGCAGAGGTTCAGCGGATTCTTCCAGACTGAACTGCAGCTTCTCCTGGCTAGGCTTAAGGTTGATACAGTGGTGTTGGCTGGAGTGCAGACCCCAAACTGCGTGCGGGCCACGGTAGTGGATGCGATAGGCTACGACTTAAATACTGTAGTCCTCACCGACGCCACGGGAGCGAAGACTAAGGAGATACATGATGCGAACCTCCTTGACATGAGGAACATGGGGGCTAGGATGGTTTCGACTGACGAGTACGTCAGGGAGATTGCAGGTGGACGATAGGATAACAGGCAAGGCGTGGGTGTTCGGGGATAACGTTGACACAGACCAGATAATACCTGCAGAATACCTTGTGACAGGAGACCCGAAGGAGCTGGGGAGACACGCCTTCGAGAAGGTGCGGCCGGAATTCGCAAGGCAGGTGAAGGAAGGCGACATCATCGTAGGCGGATTGAACTTCGGCTCTGGAAGCTCAAGGGAACACGCCCCAAGGGCCCTCATAGGCTGCGGAGTCAAGTGCGTGGTAGCGAAGAGCTTCGCGAGGATATTCTTCAGAAACAGCATCAACATAGGGCTTACCCTAGTGGAATGTCCACTTGAGGCTAACGACAGCGACACAGTGGATGTTGACTTCAAGGCCGGGAAAGTCAGGAATGAAAGAACTGGAAGGGAATACGAATTCAAACCATTACCTGACTTTCTACTGAGGATGATAGAGGCTGGCGGGGTCGTAGAGTACACGAAAATAAGCCATAGGTTACGTGGCTAGGATGACGGGTGTGTCTTTCATTCCCATTTTATCGATGAAATCTGAGATAGTTTTGAGGTAACCCTCGAAGTTCTCCCTCTCCCTTATTGTGAACAACATCGGGTCAACCTCGGCACCATGCGTCGATTGCTCCATCACAGAGGTCTTGAACCTTGCCCTCTGTATCCCCAGATAGGCCGTGCTAATGTTTTTGGCGTCAGAATCGCCTATTATTCCTGCCTCTGACAGCATCTGAAGGCGCTCTAAAGTTGAGTTCGGAATGTCTGCTAAGGATTTGCCTCCCTTACTTAGATGATCTTTTATTTCACCCATGTGTCCGGCCATCATGTAGTACAGCATGAATGGTATTATCCTCGTGAATGCGGTCTTTATGTCCTGTGGTGCGTCACCGCTTAACGCCTGGCTCGCGCCCTCGCGGAAGAACCTCGCGAAACCGTTAATCTGCGTTTGAAGGGATGACCTTAGGGCCTCACTCTCATGGCCGTATTTTGTTAAGGCATGCTCTTTCATCTCTGCAGACAACGTGCGGCCTAACATCGACTGCAGGTCCATCATTGTCGTGGGGTTCACATCCTGGCCCATCAGCGCTGCGTCGGAAAGTACCTTGGAATCCAGGTCCTCGAATGTGATGCGCCAGCCTACCCTCTGCATCGCTCCGGCGTCTATTGCATAGCCGTATTCTGTTAGTTTCTTGAATACCCTCGTCTCAATGGCGTCGAAGAATGGCGCATACTGTCTCTCCACATCCCTGCTTCTGATTAGGAAGAACGCATCATAGTCTGAGAATGGAGTCGCCTCTCCCCTGCTTGAGGAGGCAGTCAACGCGAAGTCGTATGTTTCCTCTGGAGGCATCTCCAGATCACCTGAGGAAAGCTCATGCACGGACTCAGTGATGGCCTTCCGGAAGTGCTCTGCCCGTTTGTCTGAGATTTGGGAATACACAACCTTGGTGGATGCGAATATGCGCTCCTCCACGTCAGGGCCCTCGTGTGTCATTTCACCTGTTAGGACGTTGGCTAGGTCAAGCAGCTCTACTTCAGGGTACTTTTCTGAGACAGAGGCTGCAATCACGGCTCTGGTGAAGACGTTGATTTTTTCAGGGTCTTCGCGGTCAGGCTTAGCTTTCAAATCCATGACAACGTCACTACCCTTTTGCACCTTCAAAGAGCCGTTTTTGTATGTCAAGGACCAGTCCTCCTCTGTGGTTCTTATAGTCCAGACCTTAGTGCCCTGGGGTGGTGCATCGTACTTGTTCCCCCGCATATCCCCGTTTATTTCACACCCTAGTCCCTTGAGGGAGTCGACTATCGCCTCAGGCGCACTGTCCTTGCCTAAACTGAATGCTAACCCTATTAATGTCCCGTCGTCAGCCTCTTCCATTGGCGCCATACAAGCTTTCAGGATGTGCCGTTCAATAGCCTCCATGTTATCTGTGAATGGCCTGCCTGGGTCAAGTTCCATGGATATTTCCGGGTAGGCGACGAGGGAGTCGTGGACCTTTGATATGGAAAGTCCGTTGTGTTGTATGGCCTGTTCCATGATTCGCCTAAGCCTGTGGTTCTGGTCTTCTGGGTTTGTCTTGTCTGAGGTTAACACGAGCTTGATGTATGAGTCGACCACTTCGATAATCTTCGCCTCAGGGAAATGGTGCTCCCTCATCCCGCCGTAGATTCTGCTGATGCTGTCTGCCACCCCAGGCTCGGAAGAAAGCGCAGCAGACAGCTTGCCTAATAGTTCCTCCTCAAGCGGCCTTACTATGTTCCTCTGTTTTATCCTGACTGCAATTTCCCTTCTGAGGTTCTCCCACTCCTCGCTGGATGAGTCATCTGTAATAATGGTATCCAACGCCTGGGTTACTCTTGATGGAGCCCTAAGTAGAGTACCGCCTGAATCCACAAAACGGTATTCAGTAACACCAAACCCTGGTTCAAGGCATATGTAGGAGTCTCTAAGGTCCCCGCCTAGCATCAAGATTAAGCCGCCTTTCGTGCCTTCCATTTCCTGCCCTGGAAGCCAGTTGTATAGTCCGCCGTTGGCGTATATTTTGGCAGTTTTCATGTCAATTGTGGAGTAAATTCCTGCAGATGCCTTCTTGTGCATCATCCTGCCGCCTAGTCCATTGGCTATGCTGTCTCTGGATTCGACTGTCGTGCCGTGCATTAACCCGCACAACCCCCTCTTTCTGGAGATTTCTTCGATGACCTCCTGATGCGCCCTCATAGGGTCGGATTTGGACTGCGGATGGTGTCTCATAGATAATTTGTAGTAATCTTCATCAACTGCAGCAATGCCAAAAATGTTCTCAGTCAACAGTATCTCATCAGGTGTGACGTCCACTTCCATGGCAGCCTTCAGCCTCGCAGACAAGTCTTCGCCGAGTATCTCTCTTACACGCTCTTGACCTAGTATGCCGATTCCATCCGGTGTGGCGAATAGTTTCACAGCCAGTGGGACGTAATCCCTCTGTCCGATGCTGAATACTTGGGAGAATGTCGACACCTCAGGTGTAGGCGTCTTTGGTGTGACTTCAAAGCGAGTATATTCCTTTAATATTTTGCTTGAACGGAGGGAATACGTAATCTCTGCTGGGTCCCTGTCAGGCTGTTCTATGCACAATTCCATGAGGGTCCTGGCCGCAGGGAAGGAGACCCTGCTTAATTCGACGTAGTTTGAGATGAACTCGGGTCTTTTCAGGACTTCAACGCGTTGTGGGGCTTCGGTGTTATAATCGTCCCTCAACAGCTCGTGTGCGTAAAACTGGGCTGCAAGCGGGTTAACCCCCTCTAAGGCGGATAACGCAGATGATATACGCTCGCTTGTCTTCCGGTCTTTGAATGCAGCATCTAATATGTCCGTCAGTATCGTCTGCCTGTCCTCGGGATGCTCGTCAAATGATGTCAAAGGCTTGCTGAAGCCCCTCATGACAGTCGGTTCCATAACTGCGTGATTGAGTTTGTAGAATCCACTCCCGGAGAGGATAGTATACAGTACAGGCGATGTTGTACTTTCATGTATGCTTTTCAAGAGGGATTCTGCTATTTTCTTCTTTTCTTCCTTGCGATGGTAGTCATCTCCTTCATCTGCTGTTAGGACAATCTCCTCCAATTTACGCCTCGCCCGCGGGTCGTCTACAATCGAGAGGAATTTGACCGCAGCATTTTTGGATTCGACTGCTTTATCGCTGTAGTACCCGACATAACTAGCGCCCAGGTCATACAGGCTGGCGTAGACGTCAACTAATCCAGGGTCCTTTTCACCCATATCCCTTATTACTTTCCTTGAGCGTTCGTCATCGTATACCCAGTATAAGCTTAAGGCCACGGCATGCGCTATCGATTGGTCTTCGTTTCGCATGTTTTCTGCCAGAACATCAGCCGAACTGGCCTCACTCAAGTTAACTGCCCTGCTCCACAAAGTGCTTGTTATGTCAGCGCGTATATCACGGTTCCTTTCTTCGTTCAACGCTTTTGCAAGCAATTCACTGGCCTGCGTGTAGCTGCTGCCGGATTGGACACCAAAAATACCAATATTCGGGCTTAACCCTTCAACAGCCATCTTCCTTATCTTTATGCTGTCGTTTTCTAAGAGGTGGCAGAGTAGGTCTTCGCTGTACTCGGTTAGCATATTTGACACGTGAGACCTAGTGTCCTCGGACGTATACGGATCATACTCCTTGCTGTATTCTGCGAGCACGTCCAGTATTCTCCCTAAGCCGACGACTTTCAGCCTTTTGAGTGCATCCATCTCGGACTGTGACGCAGGGTCTGTCACCAGATCATATAGGGCACCCACTGCAGCGGCTCTGCTGCGTCCGTCCGATAGAGCCACCGCGGCCAAAGTGAGAGGGATTATCGACTTGAATGACCTCAACGTCCTAAGACTGTAAGCTGCACTTGAAGCAGTATCGCCGCTTTCGAGCAGTTTATCCTCTAGATTAGACCTTACGTGCTCGTCCACAATCTCCAATGCCTTCTGCGAAACCATGCGGTGGGCAGTATAGGTGTCTCTGAAGACAGCATATTTTTCTATTCTCATGTCCTTGGTGATGGATTCAACCGCGAATCTCGCTCTCTCCTCGACCCTGCTTCTGGCCTCTTGGAGCCTTTTTTCAGCTTCGGCGCGTTTTTTGTCGATTAGGGCGGAAACATCATGCGTTGAACTGGTAAGCTTCGTCAGCGCCGCAACCTGTTCTTCCAGGAAGAACACGTCCTGTAGGGCAAAATCCACATCCTTTGTGAGGCCATATATCTTGTCGAATTGTTTTTGCGCACTGAGTTCCATATGCGTTTCTGTATTTTCTCTCTCAGTCTTAAGTTGTTGTTCAGGATTGGTGTATATATCAGGGTATTTTTCTATTTTCTGCCGCTCGCGTTCGACTTTCGGGTCCACGTATCTTTTCCTAAACTCGAGAGTAAAGTATTGTCTCATGCCATCGGAAAGCTGATGGGTTAGCAGTGGTTCCCCTGAACCGTAATGATTTCTTAACCTACTGCTGCCTTCATCATAGAAACTTGAGGAGTATAATTTCGTCTCAGGCAGAACCTCTGACTCGGCATCCGATACCTTAGAGTAGTCGGACAATGCACCTTCAACAATCTTATGGCTGAGCCCAAGTAGTGTTTTGTTAAAGTCCACAACCTCCTGAGCCATAGCAGATAACATCGCACGATGGACCCTTCGTTGCGCATCGTCAACGTCAACAAACGAGGGGGCTCTTTTGTCTTCCAGGATGGTTAGCTTGACTGCATTTGCCAGGACGTCGTCTCCTGACATCAAATCCAACAGGGTGCGTTCATAGGCTAGCTGTACTCTGCGGGTGCCGTGTTCCTTCTCAGCCTGGCTACGGCTGAATAGACTGAACCCCTCAGGCCTTTCGGAGTTTCGCCAGGAGCTAGCTATTCCCCTCACGAACCGCCTCAACTTCTTCTCGTCGATTCCAAGACGTTCGGACAGCTCATATATAGTCTTAGAAACGTCTTCTGCAGTAAATTCATCACTTGACCAAACTTCCCCTACCCTTTTTTTCAACGAGTCAGAGAGCAGCTCAGGGGTTGTCGAATACCTTGCCACAATACGTTCAGAGTATTCCCTAACTTTTTTGAGGCCTGAGGCCACACGTTTTGCGGCTTTAGCATACCCTCCTGAGAGTTCGGTTGCCCCATCTGGATTAGCATGTTCTTGCCTCTGCGTTTCATCTGGTACGTAAACAGATTTGCGTGACAGAGCCAATGTTCGAGTTAATTCGGTATCTGGGGGGATGCAATCCTTCCCCACATCATGCCCACGCATGAGAAGGTTTATTAGAGGTTGCACGTCCGCAGTACTGGATTCGATATCCCCTAGTGCTGAGCCTAATTTATTGATGAATGCAACCGACTTCTTGCCGTCTATAGCCTTTCTGAAATACCATAGGTACTTGCCTTGGTCGCCCAATAGCCCACCTAGTGTTGGTGGCCTGCCGACGTCCTCAATGGCTCCGCTGGGACTTACCCCATATTTTTCGACTGCCCCCATAGTAGGATTTTGGGCAGTGTAGACTAATAAAAGATAACGTACGGCTGAAACCTCACCTAAACTGTCTACGAACTCCCAAAGCACCCGTGATTTTAGTCTTTTCGCCCTTTCTTAAGTATCGTCTAAGTTCACCCCCCAAGAATCTTCACAGCCGAGTGGAGGCCACCCAGTTTGAGGGTCGAAGAATAGGCCCCTGATAAAGGTCTTGTGTGTATATAACCCGACAGGACGGCAATAGATATGTCAGACGAGGAGGGCCTGATATTTATCCCTGCTGCTAGAATAGATAATGAGTTGCTGTAGAGATGAGGTTATTATTCCGATGGACTGTTTGAGGGTAGGTAAATCCAAGCATGGGAGGGGCGTTTACGCCACTAAAGGGTTTAAGAAAGGGCAGAAGATAATGGACTTCGGCGGGAAAACCGCCACCTACGATGAGATTGAAGCCCACTATAAGGAAGATGAGGATTACTTCGTGCAGATAAGCGAGGACCTGTACCTCGGCCCCTCCGGCAGCTTCGACGATTACATGAACCACTCATGCAATCCCAACGCCGGGCTGAGGATAGCAGAGGGTAAGGCGCAGCTGATAGCAATCAGGAATATCAAAAAAGGCGACGAAGTCACCTGGGACTATTCGACCACCATGGACGAGGACGACTGGGAGATGGAATGCGGCTGCGGCCATAAGAAATGCAGGAAGAGTGTGCGGGACTTCAAACACCTGCCGAAAGAGGTCAAGGGAGAGTATATTAGATTAGGTATCGTCCCTGAGTACATCATCAGGAGAACTGACTGAGTCACTTACGTTTTTCTGTGTAGTAGACTCTGATAGCGTCCGCGACTATGACTAGGAGTATGAATCCGAGCGCGACAGTCACTGAGAATCCGGGCAGACTATCCCCGAGCAGATTATTAATCTGCGGTTTCAGTGTCGTGGAGGAGATTCGACTTCCGAAACCTGAGGGACCGCCCCCCACAGGCTCCTGAACTTCATTCTCCACCTGCTCGACTGGCTCGCTTGCGTCGGTGGGCAATGTCGTAGCGGGGGTTATCATAGGCTCAGGAGTCGGAGTGGGGTGGTTCAGGTAGTCTATGATTGTCGTGAACGTGAGGTAGTATGTAGCAAGGAGAGATAGTATTAGGATTGCTAACAGGAATTGAGGGGAATATCTCGGGAACCGATTGCCCGACGCTTTCGGCGGCTTTGATACGCTCCCTATTGGATTTGAATCATCCATACGTCACCTGGCTGGCTAACACTTAGGTGACATCAGTATAAAGGTTTGACTGAACGAGGTTTATTCAGTACAGGTTGACTTTTTTTCTGTTTTGCAGTTCCTGTTTTATGAATTCCTGCGAGTAGCCGTTCTTTATCAGGTCGGTCTTATCCTCCCAGACGATTGTCATACCGTCGACCGGGTCTATGTAAGTCCTGATGAACTTGTATTTTTCCAGGCAGTTGATGTGGGTAGATAGCTGTTTTGATGGCACGCCCAGGTGGTCGGCCAGTTTCATGTCGAAGACAACCCTCTTGTGCTTTTCCAGGACGTTAGCTAGTCGGTCTATGTCAGTCACCAGCTTCTTCCTGTCATGCGTCGCATAGTCGACTTTACTGAATTCCAGCGCCTTTTCCTGGTCTGACCCCTTTTTCACACCGCCGTGCGTGAAGTTGCAGACAATCTTGTTCTTTTTAGTATCCAGGGTCTGGAAGTGTTTGCAACCCAGATGGTCATTGTAGTGACATTGCTTCTTAGTCCTCGGACACATGTGGCCGTTCTTCAGCGGGGGCAGAACGTTAGAGTACATCTTAGAAACTATCGTCTTGGAGTACATGGACTTGTCGTTCATAAGGCCTGAGATGGACATCCCATGATGGAAGCAAAGACCCATCACAAGCAAAGCTCCGAGCAATACTATACTTTCAATCACACCAACCACCCACTAAAGAATCCATTATTTATTTGATTATACTTGGTAGAACTAGTATATAAATGAGTACAATGTACGAAAACATGACATTTCTGCCATAAAACCACAAAGCAATACAAAAGCAAGTGAAAACAAGACAGGTTATTTACCCAAGATAGAGATATAGATAAATAACCACAGCCTGAAGGCTGTGGTATTATCCTGATAGAGCAGAGGAGGTATATATGCATTCATCCACAACCTAAAGGTTGTGGTCTTCTGCTCTATCTTGGATAAACCCTAAGATGAAACAAATCGCAGTCCTACCAGGCGACGGAATCGGACCTGAGATAATGGCAGAGGCCTTGAAGGTGTTGGGTAGACTGAACCTCGGATTCAAATATGTGGAAGCCGACGTCGGCGGAGCTGCCATCGACAGGAAAGGGAAGGCTCTACCGGAGGAGACCATTAAGGTCTGCAGGGAAAGCGACGCAATATTGTTTGGAGCTGTTGGGGGACCGAAATGGGAGAATCTGCCGCCCCAAGAGCAACCTGAACGGGGGGGACTATTGCCTCTGAGGATGATGTTCGATTTGTACGCTAACTTAAGGCCTGCGAAGACATTCAAACCACTAGCATCAGCCTCGCCACTGAGGCCGGACATAACAGAAGGTGGACTCGACGTGCTCATAGTCAGGGAACTTACCTCAGGTATCTATTCTGGCGAACCCAAGAGGATTTCACACGAGGAAGCTTGTGACACGATGGTTTATAGGAGACATGAAGTGGAGAGGATAGCGAGAGTTGCTTTTGAGGCTGCACGGAAGCGCGACCACAGGGTCACGTCAGTCGACAAAGCAAACGCCCTTCACACGAGCGTGTTCTGGCGGAGTATTGTCGAGGAGGTACACCAAGATTACCCGGATGTGGAGTTGAACCACATGTACGTGGACAACGTGGCAATGCAGCTCGTCAGGAACCCGAAACAGTTCGACGTCATACTCACAGAGAACATGTTCGGAGACATACTCAGCGACGAGGCGAGCATGCTAACAGGGAGCATAGGGATGCTACCCTCAGCAAGCCTAGGAGAGGGAGGATTCGGACTCTACGAGCCAATACACGGCTCAGCCCCAGACATAGCAGGCAAAGGAATAGCAAACCCCCTCGCACAGATACTCTCAGCAGCGATGATGCTACAACACACATTCAACATGCCAGAAGAAGCCCGAAAAATAGAGACTGCAGTACTGACCGTACTCGAGGAAGGCTACAGGACAGCAGACATCATGTCAGAGGGGTGTAAGAGAGTAAGCTGCAGCCAGATGGGAGACCTAGTAGCCCAAAAACTTGGGAATGTGGGCATCATCCATGATCCGGCAGTCTCTGACATTCTGAATAAACCAGATGTAAGGGGAAACGGAAGAAACAAAAATTGAGGGGGGTGATTTTTTAGGATGAAGCAAATCGCAGTTTTGTCAGGGGATGGGATTGGACCTGAAATCATGGCAGAGGCGAGGAAAGTATTGGATAGGTTGGACCTCAGATTCAAGTACGTTGAGGCTGACGTCGGGGGGGCAGCCATCGACAGGAGAGGGAAGGCTCTGCCAGATGAGACTGTAAAGACGTGCAAGGAAAGTTCAGCCATACTTTTCGGCGCAGTCGGAGGCCCCAATTGGGAGAAGCTGCCCCTGGAAGAGCAACCGGAAAGAGGAGCCCTACTGCCGCTGAGGAAGATATTCGACCTCTACGCTAACCTGAGGCCTGCAAGAATACTGAAGCCGCTCGCAGCCGCGTCGACCCTGAGGCCTGACCTTATTGAGGGTGGACTTGACTTGCTGATAGTCAGGGAGCTCACATCATGCATCTACTTCGGCCAGCCGAAGGGGTTGAGCAACGATGAGGGGTTTGACACCATGAGGTACAGGAAGAATGAGGTTGAGAGGATAGCTAAGGTCGCATTCGAAGCAGCCTTGAAGAGGAACAAGAAGGTCACCTCAATTGACAAGGCGAATGTCCTCTCAACGAGCGTATTCTGGCGCAGGGTGGTTGAGGAAGTCCATAAAGGATACCCTACAGTCGAACTAAACCACATGTACGTGGACAACGCGGCAATGCAGCTTGTAAGAAACCCTAAACAGTTCGACGTCATACTAACAGGTAACATGTTCGGGGACATACTCAGCGACGAGGCGAGCATGCTAACAGGAAGCATTGGAATGCTCCCATCCGCAAGCCTAGGCGAAGGCGGATTCGGATTGTATGAGCCCATACACGGATCCGCTCCAGACATAGCAGGCAAAGGAATAGCAAACCCCCTCGCACAGATACTCTCAGCAGCCATGATGCTACAGTACTCATTCAACATGGCCAAGGAGTCGCATAAGATAGAGGCCGCAGTACTGGCCGTCCTGGAGGAAGGTTACAGGACAGGTGACATAATGAGCGAAGGCTGCCAGAAAGTCAACTGCAGTGAAATGGGGGACCTAGTCGCAAAAAAGGTAAAACGATAATGGCCGATGCCAGTAACCTGGAAGATGCGAGAGAGGACATCAGGATTTTATTAGATAGGGGCTACCGCAAATGCTCCGCTCTTTCTTTCATCTCAGACCATTATAGACTGGATAGGAGGCAGAGGAACAGGCTACTGCGTGAAGTGTACTCCTACGATGAGATGAAGTCGACTAAGGCGAAACTGAAGCCGATAGAAGCCGTGAAAGGGCGGGAGCTAGTAATCGACGGATTCAATGTGGTAATCACAGTCGAAGCCGGCCGCTCAGGCGGCGAAGTATTCCCATGCCAGGACGGGATGATGAGAGACAACACGATGGCCTTCAGCAACTACAAGGTGGGAGAGGGGACTGAAAACGCGGTTGATGCCGTTGTTCAGGCACTCGCCAAACACAGACCATCCCATATCACATGGGTCTTCGACAGCCAGATACCGAAAAGCGGAAGACTCGCGGAGTACGTCCGCGAAAGGATGACGGAGGCCGGACTGGAAGGCGACGCGAATACTGCGAAAAACGCAGACGGTACGATACTCAAACTCAATAAGACAACAGCAACATCGGATTCTGCGCTGATAAGGAAACTTGAGGGAGTATTAGACCTGCCAGCTGCGATACTGCAAGACAAATCGCCCAAAAGGCCGTGAGCAGACTAAGACGCAGGTCTGTCATCAGAAAGGAACTCTTTAACTGATGCATTTAACACATCCCGTGGGACGCTTATCCCGAAGTTGCCGCCAATTTCTTTCATCCGGCCTATTTCAGCTGGCAGAGAAAATATGATTTTGCCGCCTAAATTCTTTTTATCATGTTTTAAGGCCTCCACTATTCTATCAGCACTTACGTCCGGGGGCAGTATTGTTTCTAAACCGAGTTTATGAAGTAGATTGTGCTGCCTAGTTAAATCCGCATTAGGGAAAAAACCCATTCTGTTGGAGATAATCGCCTCCACCTCCATCCCGACAACAATAGCTTCACCATGCGATACCTTCCCATAATCCGTAGCTATTTCAATAGCGTGGCCTATGGTATGCCCGTAGTTCAGTATTTGCCTGAGGTTGGCTTCTTTCACGTCCTTTTCCACGATGCCTGCTTTTATTTTACAGCATGAGAGGATAATCTCCCTTATGATGTTGATTCTTTTACACCCTATTTCATCATGATTTTTTTCCAGGAACGAAAAAAAGTCCTTATCCCCTAAGACTGCTGTTTTCACAACCTCGGCCAGCCCATTTTTCCATTCCTTCTGAGGTAATGTCTCTAACACATCCAACCCTATTAAAACCTCCATAGGTTGGAAAAAGCTTCCGATGGCATTTTTGCATTGAGGAGCATTTACCCCTACTTTGCCGCCTATACTGGCATCAACCATCGCTAATAGGGTGGTGGGCACTTGCACGAAACGTATCCCTCTCATGAATACTGAGGCGACGAACCCGCTCGTATCCCCCACAATACCGCCGCCGACGCTAACAATCACTGACTTCCTATCAGCACCGACTTCTAGCATTTTTTCTATCATTGACTCGACATTCTTCAGGTTTTTATTCTCTTCGCCACCCTTGATTTCCAGGACGAACACCTTGCATTTATTTTTTTCAAGGATTTCTCCGACAGCCTTCCCGATTTTCAGGATGTTGGGATCCGAGACGATCACAAAACAGCTTGCGTCGACCTTCTTGGCAAGATGCTTCTCGACAAGACATGTGAGTTTATCCGATACGAGAATATCGTAGTTGGGAGATAACCCCACCCGTATTTTTTCCTCAGAGTTCATGAGATGTCCCTCTTCAATGCCTTCCCTATCCGTCTTAGGTCCAGCATCAGCTTATCAAAGTCGTCTGGTGTTAAAGCCTGCTGCGCATCACAAAGGGCCGTATTAGGGTCACAATGCACTTCAACTAATAAGCCGTGCGCGCCCACGGCCAAGGCCGCCTTGCTTAGGGGCGCCACTAGTGAACATTTTCCGGCGGCATGGCTTGGGTCTACGATTATGGGCAGGTGGGATAGCTCCTTCACGACAGGCACGGAGCTTAAATCCAGTGTGCTCCTTGTCGCAGTTTCAAATGTCCTTATGCCTCGCTCACACAGTATCACTTTCTCGTTTCCTTCGCTTGCGATGTATTCAGCTGAAAGGAGGAAATCCTCGATAGTCGCTGATATCCCCCTCTTGAGTATGACGGGTTTGTTGATTTTTCCGACTTCTTTTAAGAGATCAAAATTCTGCATGTTTCTCGCCCCTATCCGGATTATGTCCACGTGTTTTACGACACTACCAAGGGTTCTGATGTCCATCACTTCAGTCTCCACAATCAATCCTGTTTCTTTTCTGAGTTTTTTCAGCATTTTCAGACCCTTTAGCCCAAGACCCTGGAACGAGTATGGGCTCGTTCGCGGCTTGTATGCCGACGCCCTGAATATTTTCACGCCTGCTTTTTTCACCCTGTCGGCTGTTTCGAACAACTGCTGTTCAGATTCGATGGCACAGGGTCCGGCAATTACGACAAAATCGTTTCCGCCGATCTCGACACCGTCGACCTGTATGATTGTGTCTTGAGGGTGGAACTCCCTTGAGACGAGTTTGTAGGGTTTCAACACGGACATTACCTTCTCCACGCCGCCCATCATCTCGATTTTTTCCTTTGTCAGCTGCCTCACATCGCCAATGAGGCCGACTATTGTCCGCTCCTCACCCTGCGACAAGTGAACCTTTATTCCCTTTGCCTTGGCCCACTGCGAGAGTGCTTCCACATCTTGCGAAGTCGCACGCTTGCCCATTACTACTATCATTTTTCCACCTCACACGCTGCATCTAATCCCGTAGGCTTCAGTTGCGCCAGTTTGGCTGCACTGTAGACTAGGCATGCCATGAAGCTGACGCCCGCCATCGGGTTAAAAAACATTTTTGTTGTTGAGGACATGTTTATCAAGAAAACAGGATATGAGTCCTGAATTCAATAAGTATACGAGCAATAGCCGAAGCTAGGGAATCCTCGAGTGAATACTTTCAGACTGCTGTTCCCTAGTCGCATAGGTAATACCTAGTCATAGAACCTTAATAAAGGATTTACCGGACACGGCTTGGAGGGAGGTGGCTAATGCGGTGCCCTTATCCTATTTAATTCCGTTAAGGAGGGATAGTATATCCAGATGTATTTTTGAGGTGAATTATGGATTTTGGAAGGGTTTTGTATGGGGAGAATGTTGGGGGGGTAGACCTTATGTTGAGGGCGTTTGTAGGGACTTTGGCCATGATAATACTGGCTTGGGGTTTCTTCGAATTTTGGCCGATTAAGGTAGTGCTTGCCTTGTTGGCTTTTGCCGGATTGTTCACGAGCATGACAAGGCACTGCACGGCTTACAGCCTGCTAGGATTCAGCACGGCAAAGAAATAGACCAACCCGTTTTTAGGTTTTTCTTTTCCGAGCGTGCTTGCGTTTTGCATGCTTATTCTTTTTCGTCTTCCCTATTTTGTATTTTCCACTGGCTTTGCCTTTGCCGAACAGGGTCGGCCTGTTGTCTTTTCGGATGTCACGGCTGACCTTGTCCAACTGGCTTGCTGGTTTTTTCGACTTAGATGCCATACGTCACCTCATATTACTATCTCTTGAACGAGTCTCCGATGCTTTCCCCCGTCCTGCCGCGAAGCTCCCGAAGGCCGCTGTCTCCACCCTTCCCTCTGCCTTCAGACCTGTTGCTGTAAGAGTTTACGAGCATTCTGATGGCCTCGAATCCACCTTTCTGCTTGAAGTATAACGCAATGAGCACGATGAACGCGATTATTAGGAGTATTATGAAGGCTACGACCCCTATGCCGCCGTAGACTATCACGTCCTCTTTCCTTTTGATGTTCGTGAGGACGCTGCTCACGTTCTCGTACCTTGGCTTCAGGGACGTGTCGTTCAGCCGGTCGTATATGTCCTGCGCGAGCTTAAGGTGGTATGTGGCGTTGGCTTTGTTGTTGGCTAGTGAGTAGTTGTAGGCTATGTCGAGTTGGTTGTGATACTCCAAGTATAGCGTCGATTTCGCGTTTATTGTGCTCGCCTCCTCCTTGAGTGCTGCGTTGCCAAGGTAGTCGTATCCGCTCTTTGCCTTAGCTGAGTACTCCAGCGCCTTATCGTAGTCTCCTTGGAGGAAGTACTGCCGAGACAAGTTCAGGTTGACTTCGGCGTTCGGCAGCATCTGAGCCTTCTTCTTCAGCCCGTCGACTTCGGTGATTTTTCGCACATCGTTCAGTGGTTTGTAGGCTTCCAACGCCTTGTCAGCGTATTTGACGCTTTCACCGTATTCAGTCTTGTCAAAGTAGTATTGGGATAGGTTATAGTACCTGTTGCCGTCAGAATATGCTGTGGCCTTTTCTATCAGTTTCACTGCCTTGTTCTTGTCAGACTCCTTTTCCATTGCGCCGTAGATGTCTCTGGCTTCCGTGGCCGAGTATACTGTGAGGTTGTAGTCCTGGGCTGTGTAGGCTTTCTCAGCCTGGTTGTAGTAGTGGTCTGCCATAACCTCCTGAGAGTATGCTTTGGTGTCCAAGGCCCTGACCTTGTGGTCTTTGGAGCCGAAGACTATGTTCTCGTAGTTGTCGTCGTTTGTGTCGGCCACGTCTAGCGAGGTTATTGTACCGTAGTTGTCTGAGCGGTATACGACTTCCCCTTTGTCGTTGAACACTCGGATAGAGTTTGATGCGACGATGACCTCCGGTTTACCGTCTTTCCCAAGGTCGGCTACACGTATCGCAGATACTGTGCCGGAGTTGTAGCTCCAAAGCTGTTCTCCGGTGTTTTTGTAGGCGTAGAGGGTGTTGGACCCGACTGCGATGTCTAGAGCGCCGTCTCCGTCGATGTCGCCGCACTCTATTGCAGTGACCTGGCCGTTGACGTTGCCCTCCCAGAGTCTTTGTCCTTTCGTATCGTAGACTTTGAAGCGGTTAGCGGTTCCTGCTATTACAACAGGTCCCTCATCTTCCTTGAGTACGCATGACTTCACTGCTGTCACGGCGCTCTCGTATTCGTCTGACCATGTTAGGAGGCCGTCTATGTTGAACACCCTGAATGTGGTTGGTTTGCTGTATGCTGCCTGCTGTGAGCCGCTTACGGTGTTTGGCGTGTATCGGATTGTGCCGACCATTATCTCGTGTATGCCGTCGCCGTTCAAGTCTGCACTATATATGGCATGGGGGGCTTCATTCCCCTTGAAGGTTATCTCAACCAGTTCATCGCCTTGGTCGTTCCTTATACTCAGGTAGCTGCCTTTGGAGCCGAGGTTAGTGCCGATGATTGCATCGTCTTTTCCGTCGTTGTTTAGGTCTGAGGCGTAGACGCTCTGGGAGTCTATGCTCTGCAGCGGGGAGGAGCGGGTTGAGCGCTTCCATATTGCAACTCCGTCGGGGGCGACGAATTCCGCGTATGGTCCTGCGCCAAGGATGGTGTATCCCCTCTGAGTTGTGTATGAGTCCTTGAGAAGGCCTGCGAAGTATTTCCAGCTTTGCGTCCCGCTTTTATCCAATGAGAATAGTGTGCCGCTTCTGCCGTATGATGTTAGGAACAGGCTGTCTGCTATGACTTCCCCCATCCCGTCGCCGTTGATGTCAGATATCCTCAGGGAGTTCACTTCTCCGCCGAGGTCTGCGGTCCACATCTCTTCGAAGGAGTCTTGGAAGGGGGCTGTGGCTGCGGCTGAGGAGTAGGATGCCATTAGGAGGATTATAGATAATGCAATATAGTCCCGAGGCATTGTTATAAATAGCATACAGGATATAATAAGGGTTATGGATTCGTTGGTGAGCCTCGGCATTATGCTAGTGTTAATCGGTTTCATTGTCATAGTCGTCGGCGTCTTTTCTTCGAAGGGGAGTGAAGTCAAAGGCAGCGCTGTTGTGTTCCTCGGTCCGATTCCGATAGTCTTCGGCTCAGACAGGCAGAGTGCAGTTACAGTAGGGGTCATAGGCCTCTTGTTGATGGGAGCATATTATCTGGTATTCAGGCGTTAGTGATTGACATGAAAATTCTAATCGATAGGAAAAGGAGGAGGTACCTTGTCAAGGACGGGGAGGACTTGCACAGCAACTGGGGTAAGGTTTCCGCATCTGATATCGCCTCAACACAGCCTGGTGGTATGGTGGAGAGCAACACAAGCCAGAAGTTCAGGGTCTTGGAGCCGAACATACTCGATTATATAGCGAAGGCGAAACGGGGTCCGCAGGCGATGACCTTGAAGGACATGAGCATCGAGGTAGGGTATGCTGGGATACGTTCCGGCAGCAGGGTGTTGGAGGCCGGGACCGGTTCAGGACTTTTCACCTTGTATCTCGCCTATGTCGTTGCGCCTGAGACGGTTGTGACGTACGAGGTCAGGGAGGATTTCGCAGATATCGCGCGAAAGAACTTCGAACGGTTCGGGGTGAAGAATGTGAAGCTTGAGGTTCGGGACATCTACGCAGGAGTGGATGAGAGGGGCCTTGACGCCGTGTTCCTCGACCTTGCTGAGCCATGGCTTGCAGTTCCGCATGTCAAGGACGCGCTGAAAGTCGGTGGAATATTGGTGTCGTACAGTCCGAGCATAAACCAGAGCCGCCAACTAGTGGATGTGTTGGAGGGAGGGTACATGCACGAGACATTCGAGTGCATGCTAAGAGACTGGAAGGCTGATAAGATGAGCCCAGATACTAGGATGTTAGGTCATACTGGGTTTATCACTGTGGCTAGGAAGGTGGTCTAGTCGACCTGTATCCTCTTCCCGCCAGATTTTCCATTAGTCTTTTTCAGCTTCACTTCGAGTACTCCGTTCTTGTAGGCGGCTTTTATAGACTCAGGGTCGACTTCGGAGGGTATCCTCAGCTCCTTGTGGTATTTCCGGTTAGGTGTGTCTACTGATATCGAGAGCGTGCGCTGGTCGGCCTCCAGGTCGATGTCCTTCTTGTCCACTCCCGGAAGCTCTGCTATTACCGAGACCTCTTCTTTCCCATCTATTACGTCCACTAGCGGCTCACGTTCTCCTGGGATTTGCTCTCCCGCTGATCTCGGGACGTTTCCGAACTCTTCGAGAACTGGACTGCCGTCAGGTCCTGGGCGCATCGTGAAGCCGTAGACGTATTTCCTCATGCCCCCGCCTTCAGGGCGCCGGCTCATCTCGTCGAACAGGAAGCTCATATGCTCCTCCATCCTCCGTACCTCCTCGTCGAACATGTCGAACAAGTCGTCGTCGAACATTCCTTCAAAGAACCTCCTCCTGCGCCTACTTGGGTCGTCCATAGCGGGTATATAATGAAACAGGGCTCTTTATAAGTGTTGTGGTAATTTATTACCTGTATGAAAGAAGTGGACTACGTTTTCGAGACATCCTTTGAGGTGTGCAACAAGGTTGGGGGGATATACACGGTCATCAGGTCGAAGGCGGCCCGGATGGTCGAACAATACGGCGACGGATACCATGCAATCGGCTACTTCGACCAAGATAAGGCCAGGATAGAGTTCGATGAGACCGCTCCTTCAGCAGGCATGGCGAAAGCCTTCAAAAGGCTTGAGTCTGAAGGCATAAAGTGCTACTTCGGCACATGGCTGATTCCAGGGAGGCCGAACACGATACTCGTCGATGCTAAGGGTTATAAGGCAAGCATAAACGACATGAAGAAGCAACTGTGGGAGAAGTATAAGATTGATTCAATAAAGTCTGATGCGTGGTTTAACGACCCGCTCATCTGGTCGACAGCCACCGGCAGACTACTTGAGGAGCTCTCGAAGGAGGAACCATACAAGGGCAAGAAGATTGTGGGACACTTCCACGAGTGGCTGTCAGGATTCGGCCTCCTCCACATCCACAACAACAAGCTACCGATAGCGACCGTCTTCACGACCCATGCAACGATGCTCGGCAGGAGCATCAGCGGAGGTGGAGGCGACCTCTACAGGATGGTGAACGAAGGCATCAAGCGGAAGGAGAAGGCCAGTATCGACCTCGCGAGGAGATACAACTGCGAGGACAAGCATAGCATGGAAGTGGCTTGCGCGAATAATGCTAACGCCTTCACAACAGTGAGTGAGATAACCGGCAGGGAGGCAGAATACATGTACGGGAAGAAGCCGGACGTCCTGTTGTTCAACGGCCTTGACATGAGCAAGTACAAGGAGGCTGAGGACCTGTCCATCCTGAGGAAGAAGTACAGGGACCAGATGAGAGAGTTCCTCCTCGCGTATTTCTGCAGGTACTATAACGTGGACTTCTACAACATCAGGAGCATGTTCCTCTCTGGCCGCTACGAGTTCCACAATAAGGGGTTAGACGTTTACATAGACGCCCTGGGGAAGCTGAACAGGAAGTTGAAGGTAGATAAGGCGAAGAAGAACGTCGTAGCGTTCATATTCGTCCCGAGCGGCACGCACGGGGAAGACATTCAGGTTTTGAAGAACAAGGCATTGTATGAGGACATACACGACCAGGTTGAGGACTGGATGCCGGAGATAAGGGATAAACTGATTGAGACGATAATTAGGGGGGAAACTCCGGACGGGAGGATACTGTCTGAGGAGTTCAAGCAGGATGTGAAGACGCTTTCGATACACTTCACTGAGAAGAAAGGCCAAACCGCGCCGCTTTGCGCGTTCGAGCTGAGCTACCCACAGGACCAGGACAGTATTATACAGGCTTTCAGGCGGAACGAACTGCTTAATAGGGAAGAGGACAAGGTGAAGGTGATATTCTATCCTGCATACCTTTCCTCTGCAGACAGGCTGATTGCGATGGAGTATAACGCAGCCACCCTGACATGTGACGTGGGAGTGTTCCCGTCATTCTACGAACCTTGGGGCTACACGCCACTTGAGACCGCAGCACAGGGCACGCTGGCTGTGACATCGGACCTGGCCGGTTTCGGACAGTTCATAAGCGGGAAGGGGGACGGCATACAGGTCTTGAGCATGGACAACGTCGAGTACGGGAAAATCGTTGACGAACTCTACACGAGACTCTATGAGATAGTGAATATGGAAAAGAAGGAGCTGACCAGGAGGAGGATGAATGCGAAGGAGCTCGCAGGCCTCGCTGACTGGCATATACTCGTCAAGAACTACTTCAAGGCTTACACAATAGCATCGAAAAACATGAGATATTGATCAGAATCACTTTGCCAGCTTATTCTCCTGCAGTACTCTCAAAATCTCGGCAACGCTCCACGCCTGGCTGACTGCGCCGCGCGGCGTGTGAGGCTCCTCTGCGTCGTAGATTTCATTCAATGTCCCGAGACAGTTGTCGCACACCCTGTTTAGGAGGGGGGTGATGACTTTGATTGCATGCCTGCTGCCCCTGGCCCCACCCAACCTAACCACAGTATCGGCATATGGGCCGAAAAGCCAAGGCCACACGGTTCCGTTTTGGTATGCGTGAGCCCTATCTTCGAATCCTCCCACATACTGTGGGCGATATTGCGGGTCCTTCCTGCCGAGCGTCCTCAGGCCGCAAGGGGTCAGAAGCTCCTCGTTGACTGCCTTGATTAGCTGAGCAGCCTCGTTCTTCGGGACTGGGGAGTACTCCAACCCGGCTGCTATCACCTGATTAGGCCTGAGCGAGTCGTCGTTGAGGCAGTCGTTCAAGTAGCTGCCGTTCCAGTACTTTTCCATGAAGCTTGATTCGAAATCTGATTTCATGAGAGAGTAATCCACAGGTTCGCCTATGAGGTTCGAAAGCTCCTCCACGACGTTGAGACCATTATACCACAACGCCTGCACCTCAACCGCATCATCCCTTTCGATAGTGTCCATCCACGTGCCAGACCTGTGCCTCAGAAGACCTCCCTCCACTAATTTCGAGTACCATTCTATGACTGATTTTATGCTACCCCACCTTTGTCTGATGAAGCCCAGAGCCCTCTCCTGCCCGGCGTACTTGCAGTATTCATTCAGACTGTCAAGCATCCACAATGTGCCGTCAAAATCGTAGTAGATTGGCCCGTCGACTGTGATTTGAGTGGGGATCCTCCCATCGCGCATGTAATCGATGAACCTTGAAAGAACAGCCTCGGCCTCATTCAACCTCCCGCTGACCAGGCAAAGCCCTGGGAGGCTTATCATCGCATCCCTACCCCAGTCTGAGAACCAGTGGTAGCCTGCTACGATGGTCTTTTTGCCTCCTGCATCAATAATGAAGGAGCTTGCCGCTGCGTCAAGAATCGATGCCGGGTCTGCTTCAAACGTCTGGTAAGGCCTCTCAACTAGCGCCTTATACGCCCTTAAGGCATCATCTTTGCCCATACCCCATGCTACCCGAACCTCAGCCTCGGCAAGACCGTATGGTGGGACCGTTAGGGTAAGCGACCCAGGATTGAACACATCCTCATTGGAGGCTTCTCCTCGTTCAGCCTCCATCCAATAGTGCATGTCCTTACACCAGGCGCCTGCGGATTCAGCGACCATCTCCCTGCTTGCGAATATCGTGTGCTCTTGGCCGCATTCTACAACCAACGCCCTATCCTGTAGGGATGATTTGAAATCACGACCCTGAGGGTTGAGTTCATGGACGCTCCTGCAGTTGACGAGCGGCTTCACCCTAAGCCTGACGCTGCCGCCGAAGTTGTTCCTAACACCATAGGATATTATGAGACCGTTTACGCCGCGGGTTGCGTGTATTATCTTTACCACGTTCGTCCCGTTAACGTCATACTCGAACTTAACGTGTTCAACCGCCTTCACAACCCGCTTAATGTAAGGCAGGCCGCGGGAGTCCATCCCGCCAGCGTACTCGTCGACTGATAGGTTGAAGACAATGTCGCCGAACAGTAATTCCTCCACCAGCGACTCGACAACGACCCTCCTGTCGAGTAGGCCGCGTGAGGCGACGAGTAGGCCGTGATATTTTCTGGTGTTTAGGCCGAGGATTGTGGAGGAGGAGTATCCGCCGATTCCGTTGGGGATCAGCCATTCAATCCGACGGGCGGAATCCAAACCCAGTTGACGGGGTTGGAGTATCATGCACCCGCGGAAATTGAAATCCTCTAGGACCCCCATGCAGAGTATTGTGAATACGAACCTAAAAAGCTGGTTTAACTCCCGAGAATAAGGCGATGACCTCAACTCCCTCAGCCGTGTCATCCACTGTGTTCGTCCAGATTATCCCAGCAGTGTTGTTCGTTTTCGCAGGGATGATATCCAAAGACTCCTGCAACCCATCAACCTGCGCAGAATGGGTTGTGAAATTCAACATGACCCCCGCGGCCTCCTTCAGGTCAGCGCCGATTAAGGGGGAGTCGAGGGCTGCCTCCACCGCCTTGACTAACGTGTAACTGGCACCGTAACCCAACGTTGCATAACCTGTGAGCATCGGTTTGAGGTTCTCAACCCCTGAGTCGACTATCAACTTGACCATTCCACGGACCGCCTCCAAGAGCATGTTGTTGACTTTCGTGAACGCATCCCTTATTGAAAGGTTCGGCACAGTCTTCAGGAACCTGTCGTTCTCTATCACCACAATCAGGTCACAATAAGGCTTCAGGTGCTCTAGGCCGGTAATCGCATTAGTCCTGCACACCTTACCCTCAGCAGTGAACGGTATGTTCACGAACGCTATAACAGTACTGCCTTTGCTTTTCGCAGCCTCGGCGACAATAGGCGAAGCCCCGGCACCAGTGCCACCGCCAAGGCCAGCTATAACGAACGTGACCTTCGCACCATCCAAAACAGCCTTAACCATATCCAAGTCAGATAACGCAGCCTCCTCACCCAACTTAATGTTATTCCCAGTACTCCGACCCCTCGTGACATTACGACCTATGAGAATCTTGGTCGCAACCTTCCTTTCCAAAAGCGAAGAAGCATCGGTATGAACAACTATTAGGTCACACCCGCCGCAGCCAGCCATCCGCTCAACCGCAGCACAACCTGAACCGCCGACACCCATAACCCTCACAGAATGCCCAAAATCCATAAGCGATGAAACCGCCCTCACTTTAGCGGCGATAAACCATGTATTTACTATTGCGGTTTCAGGCTTAACAAACCAGTGGTTTCAGCTACTGGATATTGATATCAAACAACCTTGGCCGGTTCCTGTCTGTCAGAGAACATGCCCTCAACCCACTTCGCAAGGTCGACGTTATTCGGCGTTTTCTGTTTTAGACTGAGGAGGAACTGCTTCAGGGTCTCGAAAGAACCATCCTGCTTAGCCCGTTCAGTATCCTCAATCGCCTTGGCCGACTTCTCCAATACCTCATCAGCCTTCACTTCCCGGCCTAATTTTTTTGAAAGCTCTCGGGCGGCATCCACTGCAGCGTCAATCATCTCATCAGGTTGGACGCCGAACTTGAGGCCTATCGAGCTGATGTCGTTAAGAGCGGCCACCCGCCTACCCGGGTCATTGATGTTGAGGCCGTCCAACCTCGCATTCACGCCAGCAAATGCCCCAATAGTTAAATTCCGTTCTTTTATTGCATCAGTAGCATCCGTCTCCGCGTAATTGATGTTGCCTGTACCGATGCTTGATTTAAAGTCATCTATTTTATTAGATATTTCTGAGATGAGATTTTCCTTGACATGTTGAGGTAGCTTATCAGATTCTACAAAATCTTTAGGGTTAGCCCCACCAGCAGCATGAACCATCTCTTCTTCTTGAAGAGGAGTCACCTTACCGCCGGGATTCAAGTGAGTAGCATCTTTTAATGAAGCATCCAATTCTCCGATATTGGGTTCTTTTATGTTTTCGTCAACATGGTCAATGGCAATGTTTGAGTGGATGATATCTTGACCAATACCCCCTTGGAAGAGTAGATTCGAACGTTGTCTCGAAACTGGAGTATTTGGAGTATCTAATATGCTAGTTTCTATCTTTGCAATATCTTCTTGTGTAACTTTCTCACCTTTTTCTACTTTTCTTTCAAATCTTGGGATATCCTTTAATTCAAGTTTATTAATCGCAGGCCCTAAATCGGTCGTGAGAAGGTTTTTCAACTCCTCAGGGGAGAGTTTCTCGTAAACCCTCTTGGGAGGCATATTAACTAGCTTTTCATCCGAGACTGTTTGGTCTGCCATGTAATATATCGCGTTTTCTTTGCTTAAATCCGGTTTAATATGCTTACGCCTAATGTTTTTCATGCTGAATGAGTTGCGTAGGGACTATTTCTTGGACAGGTATGTGATTATTGCTGTGGGCCGTGGTAAGAGGCCTAATGACTTCCTTCACATAGGTTCTGTTGAGGTTGAGGGGGGTAAGCAGTGTTTCTTCTGCCCTGGGAATGAGAGTAGTACGCCTCCTGAGATAAGTAGGGTTGAGGAGGCGGGCAAATGGATTGTTAGGGTGTTTCCGAACAAGTTCCCTGCTGTTACGCCTGAGGCCGGTGAGGGAAGCGAGTATCTTATGCCAGCTTACGGCCGCCATGAGGTGGTAGTTGAGACGCCAGACCATGATAAGAGTGTGGGTGACTTGAGTGTTGAGAGGATAGCTAAGGTGTTGGAGGTTTATACTGAGCGCGTCAAGTCGCTCCTTACTGACGATAAGGTAGAGTATGTTCTTGTGTTCAAGAACCATGGTAGGGCTGCGGGAGCCTCCCTGGCGCACACCCATACGCAGATTATTTCCCTGCCTGTAGTGCCTAAACTTGTTAGGGAGGAGGCTGAGGCGGCAGAAAGGTTCCTCCAAGAGAAGGGTTCGTGCCCGTTGTGCGACGCCTGGAGGAAGGAAGATGAGGGGCCGAGGGCTGTCTACGGTGATGAGTATATCGCTTGTTTCACCCCGTACGCTTCAAGAAGCCCCTTCGAGGCGTGGTTGATGCCGAAAAGGCATGTGCGCTGCCTTGATGATTTGGATGTTGATGAGAGGCTTAGCATGGCGAAAGGCATCAAACTCATACTTTCGAAGCTGAAGGGGGGACTCAGCGACCCACCGTATAACCTGTACTTCCATGTGAGCCCAGCAGGCGATGACCTGCACATGCACGTTGAGATACTGCCTAAGCTGTCGACGTGGGCCGGCTTCGAGCTCGGCTCAGACATGATAATCAACACGATGGCGCCGGAGGCTGCAGCCGAGTTCTACAGGCAGAAGTGAGTATATAGCTGAGGACATAACTCGTCAGACATCATAGGGGGCATATCAAGCCTTGTGCCCTCAGATATATTCGAGAGCATGGAACCTAAGCCAAAAAGGTTATGCTCTCGACTATATAATGGCGTATCTTAAATATTTTTAGGATGAGGAGTGTCAGGCTTTTGGTTTTGATTTTAGCCGTTTTACAGGCGGTTTCAGCCCAGCAGACAGATGTCTTAAGTCCTGTTTGGACTCAACCTCTGATGCCGTCCGTGGACGATAACGTCATAGTAGTCGGTGCATGGGTTAAGGACATAGACGCTGACGGGCGCGGGGAGGCCGTTGTCGTCCTGTCCGGCCCCAGGATTTTTCGCATGGTCGGGGACGTGAAGAACCATGTGAGCGTTTTTAGCGTTAACGGCTCTGTCTTGTGGGAGATTGAAGTCGATGAGAGGATATCCAGCGCCGCCCTCTTTGACGTGGACAACGACGGGAGGCTGGAGTTGGTCGTGGCAAGCGGAGAGGAGTTGAATAACATACAGCGGGGGACTGTCAGGGTCATGGGGAGCGAGGGTAGGACTTTGAGGAAGTACGATTCCAGCGCTGTCATGGGCAGCATGTATGTGGGGGACATGGAGGAGGACAGGTATTATGAGATTGTGGGAGGCTCCAAGCAGAGGATTTTCCTCTTCCGCAGCTATGGGGAGAACATATGGATGTATCCGCCGCGCGGTGAGGGAGTACTTAACGTGTCGACTGACGCGGTGTACATATACGATGTCGACAAGAACGGAGTAGGAGACGTCATCGCAGGCTCGGACGCGCTTTATTACATCGACGCGAGCGGGAAGCTGATGGGTAAGATAGACGTTGAGCCGAACGTCGACATACGGAAGAGGGGCTTCAAGTTCGTATCAGCTGCGAAGGGGGTTAACAGCAACTACCCGACCACAATCGCAGTGACGGACTCGGACAAAATTGTTGCAGTCGGGATCGATAAGGCAGAAGGAGTAGGCTACACCAGCCCCACAGGGCAGAAAAGGACGGCGACCACCTTAGATTTGAGCGTGAAGTGGACGCTTGATTTGAAGTGCAGCGTAAGGGACGCCATCCTGGCTAACCTGGACGGCGACGACGCGATGGAGACGCTCGTGGCATGCGCCAACAACAAAGTCTATGCCGTGGACAACAATGGCCTCGTCCTCTGGGATTATCCCCTGGACGGGGAACCGAATGACATTTCACTCGAGGACGTCGATGGGGACAGGATGGAGGATATTCTCGTGGCTGTTTCAAGCGGTTCAATCTATCTTTTAGATGCTAGCGGGGACTTCAAGTGGAGGTATAACACAGGTTCGCCGCTCATGGTTGTTTCTGCAGGCAATATGTTAGAGGATGGGACGAAGGGAATAATCGCTGTTTCTGAGGACTATAAGGCTAAGGCATACATAGTCAATGAGACGTACACTGTGAGGAGGAGGGCTGACACGCTCTTCAACCTCGGTCAGGAGGCGTTCATCTCATCTGACACCACGGGAGCGATAGAGTACTTCAAGGAGGCTAAGGCGCTGTACCTTAGGCTCGGATACGAGCGGGGCGTGCAGGAATCGCAGTCGTTCATATTCAGGATGGAGACCAACATGCTGGAAGAGAGGAGGAGGGAGGCTGACATATATTATTCGAAGGCTCAGGAATTATTTTTCAGCGAGGATTACACAAGCTCACAGTCGTTCGTGAACAAGGCGCAGGCCATATATTCGGAATTCGGGAACCAAGAGGGTGTCGTGAAGTGCGAGCTGTTGAAACTTCAGATTGAGAAGAGGCTGGGCGATGTTGGGGGGACGATACCTTACAGGCCGTCGACTTCCACCACGCTTCCGGCAGCGGATGGCGTGATGAACATGCAAAACTACCTGCTTCTCAGCGTTCTACTTATAGTCTTGCTGGCGTTATATCTTAGGAGGAGGAGCAGTGGGGGGCGGCAGCAGGTGCTTGATGAACCGTTTGAGATGCCTAAACCGGAGGAGGGGATATGAGTAGGGTTGGCGCGTTATGCATCGTGCTGTTGATTGCGTTCTTCGCATCAGCGGAGTATTCGAGCCTTGAGGCTGATAGCCTTTACCAGACAGCTGAGAGAAGCTACCGCTCTGGACTGTACCAGAACGCGCTCGCAAGCGCTTACCTCAGCAAGGAAGCTTACGGGGCGATCGGCCAGAGGTGGGGCGTCGACAAATGCGACAAACTAATAGGGGAGATAGGGTTGGTGTTGACCCCGACCCAGCTTGCGGACACCTACTACGGCATCGCAGGGGAGTATTTCACGCGCGCTAATAAGGACACATTCGACCTAAGCCGGGCCATCATGATGGCACAGGAGGCTAAGAAGATTTACGCTAGCATCGGAGGTACTGTCGGCTCATCTGGGATTTTAAAATGCGAGGACCTCATCAACGAGGCTAGCCAGGAGATAAACGATAACGTGAACTCCTGCATACGTGAGGGAGACGACCTGTACGCTAAAGCTCAAAATAGCTTCTTCTCAGACTATTATGTGACCGCGAAGATTTACGCCTCCAATGCCAGCGCAAGGTATCTAGCCTGCCCCTACCAGACGGGGGTGGACAAGAGCGCACTGCTTTTGTCATCGATTAACGCTAAGATAGATGAGATAAGGACTAACGCGAAGGCAAGCTATGACAAGGCTATACAGTATTACACCGCAGGCGACACTAAACTGTGCATACAGTACGCGGGCGCGTCGCAGGGACTGTACACGAGCATAGATGACTCTGAGGGATATTCGGCCGCGACAATGCTCCTATCCAGGTGTAAGGAGACTGGAGACAGGTGGGAGCAGGGCATGAAAAAGCAGGCTCAAGCGTATTCTGAGGAGGCGAAACGCTTCTCCCTGATAGGGGATTGCTTCAACGCCACTGACAGGGCTTCGAAGGCGAAGAGCATATACCAGCAGCTGAGGGACCTTGCTTTGCAGAGGGAGGGTAACCTTCCGAAGAGCCAGCAGTACACCGTGAAACTGTACGACACGTACATTGGCGAAGTCAACGCGCTCATGTCCAAGATACAGGACACGTGCAGCGCAGAGAGGATGCTAATCATAGCAGAGACGTATTACAGGACGAGCCAGGAGTATTACCTCCAATTGAACCTGAATGAGGCCCTGTCGTATGCGAACAGTGCCAGAAACATTTTCTTCCAGCTGAAGAACTACGTCGGGGTTTCGAAGTCGGACACGCTCATAGAGCAGATAAAGATGGTGATGAGGCAGCGCAGCGAGGCTGAGTCCCTTGTTGCCAGCGCGAAGGCGTTTTCGATGAGCGCGAACTTCGATGAGGCGTTGGTGGATGCAAGCAGAGCCGGACGCCTTTACTCTGACATGCACGACAATGACAACACCGAGAAGGTAGGCGAGCTGGTGCAGGCGATAAGGGATGGGATGGACAAACTTGACAGCGCTAACAAGAACTTCAACAAGGCGTTGAATTACCTGCAGGCGTCAGACTACGGAAACACCCTAACGAGCGCTGAAGCAGCGAACAAGCTGTATGTGGAGGTGAACTACACCATAGGAGTCGACGAGTCGAAGAAGGTCATCGACACGAGCAGGGAAGAGTTAGACAAGCAATCAAGCCAGAGCAGGAACACTATGATACTTATAGGTGTCATAGGGATTGTGGCCGTGTTTTTGGCGTTACAGTACTTGAGGAGTAAGAGAGTCATGGAGACGGACCTGAAGACTAGGAGCCAGCAGGGGGAGGAGGATATGAGAAGGAGAAACGAGGAGCTTTCACTTAGGGTAGAGGAGGACACCAAGTCCAAGGTCGATGACGAGCTTCGGAGGCTCATAGAGGCTGAGAGAGGCAAGCTTGAGGAGAAGTGACATGTACGATAGCATTCTTGACATTTCTAAACGCAGGGGCATAGTCTACCCGTCCTTTGAGCTGTATGGGGGCGTAGGCGGATTCATAGACTACGGCCCAGTCGGCTCAAGGATAAAGCAGAATGTGGAGGACCTTCTGAGGAGGCATTATGTCATTTCTGAAGGCTGCCTTGAGGTGCAGTGCCCGGTGTTAAGCCCTGAGGAGGTTTGGGTTGCGTCAGGACACGTGAAAAGCTTCGCTGATTTATTGGTCGAGTGCACTAAATGCGGCGAAGGCTACAGGGCTGATAAGCTGCTGGAGGATGTTGAGGGGAAGTCTGCTGATGAGGTCGGCGAGCTCTTGGCCAGGAACAAGGTAGTGTGCCCGGAGTGTAAGGGCGCGCTCTCGAAGCCTTACAGCTACAACCTCATGTTTCAGACAGCTGTCGGCACAGGCAGCAAACGGAAGGTCGCATACCTGAGGCCTGAGACAGCCCAGACGACTTACCTGGCGTTTCGGAGGCTGTGGGAGTTCGCAAGGCGGAAGCTACCATTCGGCGTTATACAGATTGGACGCTCGTTCAGGAATGAGATTTCCCCAAGGCAAAGCATGGTCAGGTTGAGGGAGTTCAACCAGGCTGAGATACAGTATTTCGTCGACCCCCATGATAAGGGGGGGCCAGGATTAGAGGATATGGCTATGAGGAGGGTGAGGATAACTGATAAGGACGGGAAAGCCTTTGAAACCACCCTGGGAGAGGCCTTAAAGGAAGGGGTCATCGGTATCGGATTCATCGCATACCATCTTGGCAAGGCTTTGCAGGTGTTTGAGGAGATGGGCATAGACGGCAAGAGGTTGAGGTTGAGGCAGCATAGGGTTGATGAGAGGGCGTTCTATTCAAGCGACACCTGGGATGTGGAGTACGAGAGCGACGTATTCGGCGCAATAGAGCTTGTTGGCGTCGCAGACAGGTCTGACTATGACCTCAGCCAGCACATGAAACACAGCAGAGAGGACATGTCAGTGAACATAGAGGGTAGGAAGTTCGTGCCCCATGTCATAGAGGTCGCCTACGGCATAGACAGGCCGATTTACTGCATGTTGGAGAGCTGTTTCAGGCAGGACGGCGATAGGGAGTATTTCAGCTTCCCAACAAGGGTTGCGCCATACAAGGCAGGTGTATTCTCGCTTGTGAAGAAGGATGGGATTGGTGAGAAGGCAGAGGAGGTTTTCAACACCCTCAAGGAGTCGGGGTTTTACGTCTTCCTGGACCATGCCGGCAGCATAGGCAAGAGGTATGCGAGGGCTGATGAGGTTGGTGTCCCATACTGTGTGACCGTGGACTACGACACTATGAAGGACGACACTGTTACGGTCAGGAGTAGGGATGGTAAAAACCAGGAGAGGGTGAAGATTAGCGAACTCAAGAGTCGGCTGGGGCTTTAGGCGTATCCTTTTCTTTTGATTGTATCTATTAGTTCGTTCAGGCGGCGGGTCGTTGCGTCAACCATTGTGTGCCTTATCACTGGGGCGTCCATTCTCGCGTATTCGCGCTTTATCTCCCTGAAGGCTTCGGCAAGTTTCAGGTCGCACAACACGTACTGGGACCACTGCTCGAAGTCGTTGACTTCAGACCTCATATGGTATTTCACAGAGGACGCGTCTATGTGCTTGAGTATGCTGTTGAAGTCCGTGAGGCTGAGCGCCCTAGCTCCTGTGAACATGACGCGGTTGCCTTCTAGCTTATTGAAGTAGAACGCCTCATCAGGCGTCACCTTCCTAAGGGACCACTGCGGGTCGTAATGGACCTCAAATGCTGGGACGAATCTCTTGATTGTCCCGCTCACCATCGAATCGTTTGAAACGCCGATGTTAGGCCATATCCTTGAGCCGTTTATCACCGAGACGTTCTCTTCGAGCGTGCAATTGCCACCTATGATAGTGTCAGACTGGATCCTTGCGCCGAGGCTTATCTTACAGTTCTCGGCTATGAACCCGTTGCCCACGTCCCCTCCTGCCCCGATGTTTATGTTCTCGAAGAGGACCGCGCCGTTTAGGACGGTCTGGTATTTGACCTCAGAGCCGGAACCCAAAACCGTGTACGGGCCTATGACGCAGTCCTTGTCTATTGTGACGTTGTCGCCGACGACTATCGGGCCTATTAGGTGCGAGTGGATTCCTATCTTCACGTTCTGTCCTATGCGTATCCTCCCCTCGAGTCTCCCGTCTAGGATTGATGAATCCGGTATCTCAGACTCTATCCTCGACATCATCCACTTCTTCGCCCTGTTGTACCCTTCCGGCCTGCCGATGTCCACCCAGAACCCGTCCGTCTGCGAAGCGAATAGGCTCTGCCTTTCAAGGAGCTTCGGGAACAGGTCCTTAGCGAAGTCGTAGAACGTGTTGGCTGGGATATGGTCCAACGCCTCAGGCTCAAGCACGTATATCCCAGTGTTCGCCATGTTAGTCTTGCACTCGTCTATCATCGGCTTCTCGAAGAACTGCCTCACCCTACCATCGTCGCCAAGCTCCATGACGCCGTAATTCCACGGGTCATCGACCTTCACAGCCGCGATGGTGGCGAGGCCGCTGTAGTACTTGTGCTGCGTAAGGAGCGACGTAAGGTCCATGTCGGTTATGGTGTCGCCCTGCATGACGATGAACGTGTCGTCGAAGTATTCTTGTATGTTCTTCACCGAGCCTGCTGTCCCCAGGGGTTGTGCTTCGAACGGGTATGTGAGCTTCATGCCAAGGTACTCGCTGCCGAAGTGCGCTTGGATTTGCTCACGAAGGTAATTTGTGGTTATTGCAACCTCTGTGACGCCATGTCCCTTAAGGTGGTCTAGTATGTGGGCGGTCACAGGCCTGTTGAGGAGGGGCATTAGCGGCTTAGGCCTGGAGAAAGTGAGGGGTCGCATTCTAGTGCCGAAACCGCCCGCTAATATTACAGCCTTCATCTAGTTCCCCCCAACCACGGTAGGATTTATAACGAAAGTCACAGAATACCGCAATATTCATGTTGTGGATGAATGTGGGTTATGTGGCTTTCGTATAAATACCACAGGCCTCGGCCTGTGGAGATTTGTTTGATTAACATGGGTAGTTTAGGAATAAAAGTTATGCAGTATATTTTCGGAAGCCTTAGAGCTTCCCGCCGGTTATTATCTCATATGCTTCGACATACTTCCTGCTAGTCTCCAAAACCACGTTCTCAGGCAGTTTAGGCGCTGGGGGGCTCTTATCCCACCCGATAGACTCCAGATAGTCCCTCACATACTGTTTGTCGTAGCTCTTCTGAGGCCCCCCAGGCTTGTATGAGCCTGCAGGCCAGAATCTTGAGGAATCCGGAGTTAACGCCTCATCTATCAGGATGAGCTTCCCATCCTTCAACCCGAACTCGAACTTCGTGTCAGCTATTATGATACCCTTCGACTCCACATGGACTGCAGCCTTCTCGTAAATCCTCACTGCGGTGTCCCTCAGCTTCGCTGCGGTCTCAGCCCCGAGCGCAGCCTCAACCTGCCCGTATGTCATGCCCAAGTCATGGCCGCTTTCAGCCTTGGTTGTCGGCGTGAAGATAGTCTCGGGCAGCTTGTCTGATTCTACGAGGCCTTGGGGGAGTTTGACTCCGCACACGCTCTGCGTCTTCCTGTATTCCTTCCACCCTGAGCCTGAGAGGTATCCTCTGACGACGCACTCCACAGTCAGCGGCTTAGCCTTAGCAACGAGCATGCTCCTACCTTCCAGGATTCCCGAGTGCTGCTTCAGTTCCGCTGGGAATTTCTTGGAGTCGATTGATATCATGTGGTTTCCGACTATGTCCCTCGTCTGGTCGAACCAGTAAGCAGACAGTCTGTTGAGCACTTCTCCCTTGTAGGGTATTCCATTCGGGAGCACGCAGTCGAAGGCGCTTATCCTGTCCGTTGCGACGATGAGGAGCTTATCACCGAGGTCGTATATGTCCCTCACCTTACCGCGACCTGAAAGCTTCGCCTCCAGGTTAGTCTCCAACACGACAGTCATAGGATAGGATATTGAATCATCCTTAAAAAATTATGCATTTTTTAGCTTGCTCTCCCTGGTGTGCGCAGGCGGGTGCATGACTGTGAGGAAATAGTACCCCAGTAGGGATATGAGGAGGATGAACACACCCAACTCGTTGCTGTCAGACGGGAAGACCCTCCCTGGCGCGGTAGGCTGCGTCGTCGTGGACGTTGAAGTGGTCGCTGTTGACGTTGTGGTGGATGATGTTGTCGTTGTGGACATCTCAGTTGTCGTGGTGGTCGAAGTGGTTATGGTGGTCGTGGTCGTAGACTCCTTGGGGCTGAACATGTACAGTCTGCCGTCGTCTGAACCTATGGCGAACTCCACCATGCCATCGTTGTTCACATCTGAAACAGCAGGTGAGGAGCGCACGAAACCGCCAGTCCGGTAAGTCCACTCCGCCTCTCCGCTGCCGTTTATGACATACACCCTCCCATCATCGGAGCCTATGATAATCTCAAGCAACCTGTCGCCGTTCAAGTCCGCCACCGCAGGCGACGAGTAGATTGGACCGTCAGTACTGTACCTCAAAAGCCTATGGCCGGTCTTGTTCAGGATGTAGAGGTTGTGGTCTAGTGAGCCGAACGCGAACTCGACCCTTCCATCCCCGTCCAAGTCAGCGACGGCAGGCGATGATTCTATACCAGCATCGGCAGTGAAATTCCAGCGCGCATTCAGGCGGGTCTTCGCAACCCCCTCCCTGCTGCAGCCTTCCGGACCACACACCCTAACCGCCCCCTCCTCCCCAGCTGACCCGTAGTATAGGTCGTGGAGTTTCCCATCAGCCGAGGGGACGATGATTTCAGGGCTCCTGCCGCTATAAGAGTAGGTTATTGTAGGGGCTGCATTTACGTCCCCGTTCGTCTGGTACATCCAAACCTTGTACGGCGGCGTACGCAAAACGTAGAGGATGTTGTCGCCTGAGCCGATGATCACCTCATTCATGCCGTCCCCATCAACATCAGCTGCAGTGGCTGTGGAGGAGACTTTGTCAGATGTCCTGTAGTCCCACAGAAGAGTCCCCCGAACGTCCAATGCGATTATCCTCCCATCAGCTGACCCGAATATTACCTCCTCCTCTGGCGTATTGTCAATATCCAATGCCATCGGGGTTGAGGTGACCTGACCTCTCGTGGAGTATGACCATCTGACGTTGCCCTTCGAATCAAGGCATGTGAGTTTGCCATCAAGGCTTCCGGCTAGTATCTCGAATTGACCGTCTCCTTCCAAATCCGCAGAAGCTATTGAGTGGACGCCACCGGTAAGATGCGTCTGCCATATTAGGCTGCCGTCAGGGTTCAGCGCGTACACGCTCCCATCGTATGAACCGAATACTACCTCTAAAAGCCCGTCGCCACTCGAATCCAAATCCACGAGTATCGGGGAGGACTCGACCTTCCCGCTGGTGGTGTAGTTCCATTTTTGGCGGTATTCTTCAAGGCCTATCCTGCTTGTGAAGTTGTTGAACCTACCGACCTCACGGTAGCCTTTCAATTCTGCCAAGTCCTCGAATGAGCTGTTGGTGTAGTAGTTGGTAGCGCATGACCATGCGCCGGTTATGTTGTAGGGTGTCGCATTTAAGTCCCTCCTGACCCTGCAGTCCCAGGAGAATGCGGCTTGGGGGGTGGGAATCTCAGGATTCACAGTTGATGTGCAGTTGAAAAGCACCCTGAAGTCCGTTAGGTTGTAGGTGTAGTAAATGGCCCTGTGCCTGAGGGAAATGTTGTAGACCGTCTCATTGAACGAGTTCAAGTAGTCAACCAATGCGATGAAATTCCTGTCAGAGTATCCGGTCGTGTTGTACGGCCTGCACGTCCAGTTGGAGTAGACCTTCCCAGTGAAGTAGCCTCGGCTCTGTGAAATCTGGCATGTGGAATTTAACCTGAGGTCAGCAAGACGGAAGCCCCGGGTGGAGTTGACCGCACCCAACAGGAAGCCGACGTCGGCCAGAGTCCTGTTTGTGATGTTCGTGTTGCAAGTCCACTTCGCCATGATATTCCTTCCAACGTACTTTTCCTTAGAGTCGAACAAACCAGTCCGGTTGTTGTTCTGCTGCAGTGTAGGCCAATCAATCACAGCTGAGAATACGACCCCCATGCGGTTGTTGGAGTTGTTGGATTCGACAAGCCTGTCGTCCTTGTCTAGGACAACCTCGGCTACATGCCTGCCGTATGAGACTGAAATCCCCTCCTCAAGCTTGACCGAAGAACCGGGGCCGATGGTGACTTTATGGGAGGATACGTTCACCCTGTCAACGTACACCTCAACCGGAACGTCAAACGCCATGGTGTTGCCCAGGTTCATAAGTTCAACCTCAAGGGTGAACGGTCTGCCAGCGACCGCGACCATCGGTTTAGGCGTGATACTAGCGACTGTAACATCAGCCACGCCCCCGTAAGCCTTCACATACGAGCCTGCAGGCACATACAACACCTTATCAGAAAACGAGGGCTTGTATTTCACAGGCCATGAGGCGTTCAAAACCCATATCAGCTCACCAGTGGATTCGTTGATGGCGTAGACCCTACTTCCAGCACCCACATAAGCTAAGCCATCATTTATTAGCGGGGTCGTCTGGGGGGTCTCGTTTAACGTGACATTCCACACTAGGTCTCCGAAGTATGCGTTGAGTGAGTACACCCTTTTATCACCACCCGAGAGAAGTACATTATCACCAGAGACCACAGGCGAACCTGAGATGGACCCGTTGAGTGTGTAATTCCAAAGCACTTCACCGTCATACCTGTCAAGAGCATACAGCCTCTTGTCCCCTGAAGCAAAATATACTACGTCCTTGTATATCACAGGAGCAGACTTCAAAGCGCCCCCGAGAGTCCTGTTCCAGATGACCTCGCCGCTGACGTTGCTTAGGGAGTAAGCCCTCGTATCCAAGGTCCCGAAGTACACCTTCCAGTTGTCAGCTACAGGCGCGGACCCCAACGGGGAACCGACGTTGAACCTCCATAGGATCCTCCCATTCGACTCCTTGAGCGCGTAAAGGTGATTGTCATCGCTTCCGACAAAGATGGAACCACCATAAACCACGGGAGAGGATCGGACCTTACCCTTCACCATGGAAGTCCACAAAGTCTTCCCACTGCTCTTGTTGAGGCCGTATATTATACTGTTGTCGCAGCCGAAGTACGCCATATCCCCTGCGACGACCGGAGTCGAGTATATGCCGGAAGTTGCGGTGTAGTTCATCACTAGAGCGCCAGTGGTCCTGTTAAGCCAATAAAGCTTCCCAGAGGACGTTCCAAAGTACACGCCGTAGTCGTCCACAACCAAGTCAGTGGAGACTGTACCGACGGTCTTGTACTCCCACATGAGCGGCGGCGCGGATGAAACAAACCCTGCAAGAATAAGCAGCAACAAAGCCGACGCTAAGCATTTCATGGAAAAACCAGAAAGGATATTAGCTTCCGGAGTAAAAAAAGAAGAATAATGGGGGATTCAACCCCCACCAGTTCAGCTTACTTGCCTTTGTGCTTGTCAGCGCCGCGCATGCGCCTTGTGTTCTCAGCCCAAGTCGTATATCCTGCTATTAGTATGAGCAGGATTAACAGGTTCCTGAATCCGCTGTTCCTAAACGACATGTAGTCGAACGGCAAGGCCGCGTAACCGATGATTCCCGGCTCCTCCTCAGGCACGGTAACCCCAGACTCGACGACTGGGTTAACCTCCTCAGTTTGGCTTAAGGTTGGCTGAGTCGTAGGCTGCGTCGGAGTTGTGGTAGGCTGCGTCGGAGTAGTCGACTGCTCTTCAGGCTGCTCCTCAGGCTGCTCCTCAGGCTCCTCCTCAGACGGAACAGGCCTCTCCTCCTCAGTCGGCCTGTATTCCCGAGTACTCACTTGGTAACCACCGCCGCCACCTGGGCCGCCACCGCATACGCCGTTGTCAACTGTGCCGTCGCAGTCGTTGTCGACTCCGTCACAGGTCTCAGATACTGGAGCGCCTTCCTGGCACTGCGTCGGATATCCTCCAACACAGTAGTCTACTGTGCGCTGGCATGCGCCGAC
>JAZDIN010000034.1:0-3947 GCA_043804895.1 Candidatus Altarchaeota archaeon | reverse complement strand
TCACGGCCTAAGCCATTGCATGTCGCCCCTCATCCTGGATATGATTTTCACAATCGACCCGGGAGCGTACTCCTCAACGTACGGTTTCATCAGCACACTCTTGTTCCTCCCGTCTATGCTCACGAAAAACACGGCAGTCGGCTTATCCTCAGGGTTCATCGAAGAGGACGGATTATACTCCTCAAGCATCCCATACACGCCCGCAGCCACAACATCCTCCCCCAGCTTCCTTGACTTCTCCCAATCCACCGTACCCTCCCGGTAAAATGACGTACTCCCATTACTGTAGGCTGTCCTGTAGGAGGCCACGGTATTGTTCACAACATACTCGGTCAGATACTGTTCCGCAGGCACGGGGCCGCCCCAACCCCCATACCTGACGTAAACGCTCCCATACTTGAAATTCAAACCCCCACTCCTAGGGGTCACACAACCGGCCAACAAAACCACAACCAGAACCAAAACCTGAAAACGCATAAAACTAATACTGCGACCAAGGATATATTAGGTCGTTAATCTGATGTCAAGCTCAGCCTCAACCAAGGATGCAAACCTTATGGGGTGTCCTGAACTGTTTTTATTATTGCCCTCCCCTATACTCTAATATGGTCAGTAAAAAGGGCCTCCAGTTTCCTGTTGTGGTGGAGAAGGATGAGGACGGGTTCTATGCAGTGGAATGTCCGATTCTTGAGGGCTGTTACTCCCAGGGCAAGTCACTGGATGAGGCTTTAAAGAACATACGCGAGGTAATCGAAGTATGCCTCCGGGAGAATGAGACGAAGAAATTCCTAAAAACGTACCAGCCTGTGGAATTCAGCTTCCACACGATTTGTGTCGGGTCGTAATGTCACACACTAAACTTCCTCTACTCTCCGGCAGAGAGTTGATAAGAGCTTTAGCCAAGATAGGCTATGTTGTTTTGAGACAGCATGGAAGTCACATACGGTTGGCTCATCCAGGCGATTCCAAAAGAAAAAAGCTGACGGTACCAGACCATAAAATCCTGGGTCGAGGTCTTCTTCGCAAGATTCTAAGGGATGCCGAGGTCTCAGTGGAAGAGTTCAATAAACTACTGTGAACCAATACCACGCCTGGTATGAAAATCTGTTTTTGGCTTTCCTGCAGTATCTCCTGATGTCTGATAACCCTTAAAACAAGAACCCTTCAAGAGATGGCTTGCTAAGGTCGGCTTTGAGCGTGTGCCGGAGATTGAGAATCCTGAACTGGTTTAGGGGTGACTTATCTATGTCATATACTGTATTTCACGTTTTTTTAAACTTTCGTGTATTATAATATAACAGTTGCGGGGTTTTCGGCATGTTACGGGATGTTCTGCTGCTCCAGAGGAGGGAGCTGGAAAAGAGGTTGAAAGAGGGTTATGTGGAGCGAGACGCCAGAATCAAGGAAATAAAAAGCGACCTCATCAAGGTCATCATAGGTCCGCGGAGGTCTGGTAAGAGCTTTTTCGCAGTGCATGAACTGCGGAAGGTGGGGAGTTTCGGGTATGTCAACTTTGATGATGAGAAGCTTGTGGACGTCAGGGACTATGATGAAATAACAGCCGCCGTCAACTCGATATACGATAACCCCAAGTATCTCCTACTGGATGAGATTCAGAACCTGGACAAGTGGGAGTTATTCGTGAACAGGCTTCAGCGGCAGGGCTGCAACCTGGTGTTAACCGGAAGCAATTCCAGGCTTTTGAGCAGAGAGCTTTCAACCCACCTCACCGGCAGGCACACTCAAGTCAGCATATTCCCGTTCTCATTCAGGGAGGTCATAAAAAACGAGGGGAAGAAACTGACAGCAGCCGAGACGAAGGAAAAGCTGCTGCATTACCTGACCTACGGCGGCTATCCTGAGCCGACAGTCAAGAAACTGGACTACGACGACTACCTGTCCACCCTCTTCGACTCGGTAATCTACAAGGACGTTGTGAGAAGGTATAGGATACGCTCCGTCCAGGCCATGGATGACTTGGCGCTTTACCTGCTGTCTAACATAGCCAGGGAATTTTCGCACACTGCGTTAACCCGGGTGACAATGTGCAAGAGCGTGCAGACGGTCGAAAAATACCTCAACTACCTGGAGGAATCCTTCCTGTTCTTCAGGCTGAACCGATTCTCATACAAGCTCAGGGAACAGATCACTGGCAACAAGAAGGTGTACTGTGTAGATAACGGCTTAATCCACGCTAAAGCATTCAAACTAGGTTCGGACACGGGCAGACTCTATGAAAATGCAGTAGCCGCGCATCTGAAGAGGATGGAGGCAGACGGTTCCGTTGAAATCTCCTACTGGAAGAGCCAACAACAAGAGGAAGTCGACTTCGTGGTCAGAAAAGGCCGTGAAATAAGGCAGTTGATACAGGTATGCTACGATGTGGGCGAACTGGAAACCAAAAAACGGGAAGAGAGGGCAATCCTCAAAGCAGGCAAGGAACTGGGATGCAAAAACCTCCTAATCGTGACAGGAGACTACGAATCCGAAGAAGAAGCCGAATGGTTTGGCATCAGAGGAAAGATAAGGTACATACCTCTTTGGAAGTGGCTTCTGCAGCCAACCACTCCCTGAAGAAGTGATGGTGGTGTTCCCCCATTTGACATCTCACGTCCGATGTTTTATATACCTAAGGAGCCCATATAATTACTCGATAAGGTGATGGCTCTAAAGTCTGGCATCCGCGGCCTATTAAGTCTGACTTCACACAGTTGGCTTTTGACCGCACTCGTCCTCATATCCATAATTGGCATGTCTTCCACAGTAATTCCTGCCTCAATGACGACATGGTGCACTAAAGATGGTGCGGAGGTACCTTGTGCCAGTATTTGTGAGGATCAAATTGAGTGTGTTACTCCTGATTATCCTGCTGATGGGGTGTCCCAAGAGGTATTAGACTCATGCGGTGACGTAAATTATGCAGGTGATGGACCTATAGATCTTAACCGCCAGCCGGGTGAGACTCTTGCAGAATATTGCCTCCGTACAATGTGTTTTGCAGTTGAGGGTCCTAGTATTTGCAGCGAGTTTGGCGGCTGGCATACTGAGGACCTCCACTGGGCGCCGCTTAAAAGCTGCGCCAACCCATGCATAGGCGTTGAAACTGATCTTGGGAATTGTGACATGGAATACCTTAACTGTCCAGAAGGCTGTGACTGTGTTCCAAGATATGGGCCTATAGCGAATGATATTCTTGATAGATTCTACCTCCCACCTTACACCCAGCCTAATCCAGCTTTTGAAGTAGCTAAGATTCTGCAACCTCACATATGCAAATGCCCGGACAATAAACTATGGGGCCAGTATGGCGATGGCAACTACCTCGAAATAGGATTTTACGGCGGTGATGGCACCGATTCAAGCTCTAGCAGCAGTTCCAGCAGCATTTCATCTAGCACTAGTTCCGGCGGCGGCCCAGGCACTGGCACTAACACTAACACCATTGACACTAGCACCGGTACCGGCACAGTAACAAGTGACTCCACTTCCACTAGCTCATCAACCACTGACACAACCAGCAGCAGCTCCAGTAGCTCATCCTCCTCCAGCGGAGGCGGCGACTGCCTGTGTACTCCAGCTTCAAGGGATTCGTGCCTGGCCCAAGGCGGCACGCCGGCGTGCTTTGACGGCACAAAACCAGACGGCGTAGAAGGAGTAGACTACATCAACATGAACAGCAAATGCTACCTCACCGGCACAGGCACTGGAAGCAGCGGAGGCGGAAGCAGTTCAGGAGGCAGCAGCGGCGGAGGGCCGACACCAAGCCCGAACTGCGATAACGGCGCATCCTGTATAGATTCCTGCACTGATTTAGTCAGTGGAGACGACAAGTGTGCTGAGTTTTGCGCGGGTTATAGTCTCTATAAGGAAACGTGTTTAACTTTTGAGTGCGATCCCAACAGTCAGTTCGGTGATGCTAACGATGATGCCTGCTGCAAGTGTAAGGA
>JAZDIN010000033.1:0-23654 GCA_043804895.1 Candidatus Altarchaeota archaeon | reverse complement strand
CGACCGGATTCGAACCGGTGGTCTTCGCCTCGTAAAGGCGACGTCATAACCGGACTAGACTACGAGCCCTTCTTTTTGCTTTGGTTTGAGTATTATGTTTGGGTGGGTTTAAATTTTTGTTCTTTCTTTTTCGTGAACGTTTTTCTTTCTCCTAAGAAAGAAAAAGGTTCCCGGACTAGACTACGAGCCCATTGTATAACCAGGGTATATTACAAGAACTTTTTGGGTTAATATTTGCGTGGGGTTAGGTCTATTCTATGGGCTGCCTGTTATTACGGTTCCGGGCGGGGGGTCCTCCAGGCGGCTGTGGTCGGTTATTGGTTCCGGGGTTAATGTTCCCATCGGTGTGCAGGTTCCTAATGTTATGTTGAACGGGTCCATGGCTGCGACGGCCACTAGTCCTGTGACGAGGATTAGGCCTACTACGCCTATCATCATGAAGTTTTTCCCGACTAGTCTTTGTTGCGTGTCTTCTTCTGATGCTAGGTATGTTATGCCTCCTATTATGAGCATCAGGAGTGTCATGTATGGTGCGGTGTCGTTGACGAGTTTGAGTATGCATGCTGTTATGCGTTTGCCGTCTTTTATGGGGTCTCCTGTGAGGGCTTCCGCTGTGGTTGCTATGAGGAGTAGTGTTAGGAGGAGTATTGTGGTTTTATATCTCATCTGATTAATAGTTGTTTTTGTCGTTAATAAGATTTATATACGAGCAAACCTATACATCATCTCATTTTCGATACTACCATGGACTCAGACAAAAACCCCCAAAAGAAAGGCTCAGAAGCCGATGAACTGGGGAAACAGCTTGAGGAGTACACCATCCTATTGCAGCGTTTGCAGGCTGACTTCGAGAATCATTTGAAGCGGAGCGAGGCTGAGCGTAGGGAGCTTGTGAGGAACGCTTCCAAAGGTTTGGTTGTGCGGCTGTTGGATGTCGTTGACACCATGGATGCTGCTTTGAAGGTTCAGCCTAAGGGTGATGGTGAAGCTAGGATTTTAGATGGTTTCAGGAAGGTTCACAGCCAGCTTATGTCAGTGCTTTCAGCCGAGGGCGTTCTTGAGATTCCTACTGAAAAGTTTGACCACGACTTCCACGAGGCTGTCGAGACCGTGGCGGACAAGGGAAAGTCGGACGGGACGGTAATAGACGTTATACAGAAAGGATACATGTTAAACGGCAAGGTCATTAGAGCTTCGAAGGTCGTTGTTGTTAAAAACGGAGGTGTTTTGGATGGCTAAGGTTATAGGTATTGATCTTGGGACGAGTAATTCGGCTGCTGCGGCGATGATAGCTGGTAGGCCGACGATCATCCCAAGTGCGGAGGGTACGAGCATCGGTGGGAAGTCTTTCCCGTCGTATGTGGCGTTTACTGCCGACGGGCAACGTCTGGTGGGGGAGCCGGCGAGGAGGCAGGCTGCAACCAATCCCGAGCGGACGATTCAGGCTATCAAGCGGAAGATGGGCACTGACTATAAGGTAAAAATCAACAACAAGGATTACACTCCTCAGGAGATTTCTGCGTTCATACTACAAAAAATCAGGCAGGATGCGGAGGCGTTCCTCGGCGACACTGTGAACGAGGCTGTGATAACGGTTCCAGCGTACTTCAACGACAACCAGCGCCAGGCCACAAAGGATGCTGGCAAGATCGCGGGCCTTGAGGTTAAGAGAATCATCAACGAGCCGACTGCCGCGGCATTGGCTTATGGACTGGACAAGGGCGGGAAGGAGATGAAGATAGCAGTCCTTGACCTTGGCGGAGGAACGTTCGACGTCACTATAATGGAGATGGGCGAGTCTGTGTTCGAGGTGATCTCAACGTCCGGCGACACTCAGCTTGGTGGCACGGACATGGATGCGAGGATAATGGACTGGATTGTCGGCGAGTTCAAGAAGGTTGAGGGTCTCGATTTAAGTAAGGACAAGAAGGCCATCCAGCGGGTCAGGGAGGCTGCTGAGAAGGCTAAGATAGAGTTGTCCTCGACTACGACTACGAGCATAAACCTTCCATTCATCACAATGGACCGGGAGGGCAGCCCGAAACACCTTGAGATGAACATGTCCAGGTCGAAGCTCGAGGAGCTTGTCGATGACATAATCCAGAGGCTGATTCCCCCAATGCAGAGGGCGATAGAGGATGCGAAAATCGACAGGATCAAGATAGACAAGATAATACTCGTCGGCGGTCCAACGAGGATGCCGTGCGTGCAGGAGGCGTTTAAGCGGTTCTTCAACAAGGACCCTGAGCGCGCAGTAGACCCGATGGAGTGCGTGGCAATGGGTGCTGCCATACAGGCCGGCGTCTTGGCTGGGGAGGTGAAGGACATACTACTATTGGATGTCACGCCGCTGTCCCTTGGCATTGAGACCCTCGGCGGAGTGTTCACAAAGCTGATAGACCGCAACACAACAATCCCCACTAAAAAGAGCCAGGTCTTCAGCACAGCAGCAGACAACCAGTCAACAGTCGAAGTGCACGTGCAGCAGGGCGAGAGGCCGATGGCCCAAGACAACACGACGCTCGGAAGATTCAGCCTAGTCGGCATACCCCCGGCTCCGAGGGGAATCCCACAAATTGAGGTTACATTCGACATCGACGTCAACGGGATAATGCACGTCTCTGCGAAGGACCTCGGAACAGGCAACGAGCAGAAGATAACCATCTCCGCATCCAAGAAGCTGTCTGACAAGGAAATCGAGCAGATGGTGAAGAATGCGGAAAAATTCGCAGATGAGGATGCGAAACGGAAGGAATCAGCTGAAGCACAGAACGCAGGCGACTCCCTCGCATACTCGGTCGAAAAGGCCATGAAGGACCTTGGGGACAAGCTTGAGAAGGACAAGAAAGCCGACGCTGAGAAGAAGCTCGCGGAACTGAAGGAAGCCTTGAAAGGCAAGGACGTGGAGAAGATAAAGAAGGCGACTGAGGAGCTTTCCAAGAGCAGCCAGGAGCTGTTCACCAAAGTCTACCAGGAGGCTGCCCAGAAGTACCAGCAGCAACAGCCGCAGAGCCAGCAGGGCGGGGAGAAGAAAGAAGGCGGAAAGGACGGCGATAACGTCGTCGATGCGGAATACAAGGTCGACGACAAAGACGGCAAATGAGCATGAGGGTAGTCGACACCCCGTATCACAGCAGGAGGATTGGCAGTCTACCTGGGGGCTGCCGTCTCTGCGTGAAGGGAGCTAAGCTAGTGCTCCTCGTGACAGGCGTATGTTCCAGTCGATGCTGGTATTGTCCGCTCTCCGAGAGGAAGAAGAACAAGGATGTCGTCGTCGCGAACGAATGGTGGGTGAAACGGGACAAAGACATCCTTGATGAGGCGAGGCTCTGTGACGCGGAAGGTGCTGGCATAACTGGCGGCGACCCGCTTTGCAGGTTGGACAGGACATTACACTATATACGCTTACTGAAGAGGAAATTCGGCAGGAAATTCCACATACACCTATATACTGATGGCAGACACGCAACACCGAAGGCTATTGCGAGACTCCATAGTGTCGGGTTGGATGAGATACGGTTCCACCCGCAGTTTGTAAAGGCCGGCGCAGACCTTAGGGCAGTCGAGGAGGCCTTGAAGTATGACTGGGATGTGGGGTGCGAGATACCTGTAGTGCCTAACTATTTTAACGAGACTGTGAAATTCATCAAAGAAATAGACAAGCTGGGAGTCCACTTCCTTAACCTCAACCAGATGGAGGTGTCTGAGACAAATGCCAAGGCCTTACTTGGCAGGGGATACGAGGCGGAAAGCGACGTCTCCTTCGCAGTCAAAGGCAGCTCAGAGACGGCGGACAGGCTTTTGAAATACTGCTCCAAGAACACCAGGTTGCGGGTGCACTACTGCACCGTGAAGCTTAAGGACGGAGTCCAACTCAGGAATAGGATGAAGCGGAGGGCCAGGAATGTCGCGAAGGAATATGACATCTTGACTACAGAAGGCCTCCTCATCCGAGGCGCCATCTACCTGCCGGAGACTGTGCCTTCGTTCGGATACAAGGAGAAAGTAGAAGGGATGAAACCTGCGAGGAAGGCGACGTTGACGAGGAAAATATCGTCGGCTATGCGTAAGATAAAGTCGACGTACAGTCTAGACTCTAAATTAATCGAACTGGACGAATCACGGCTGCGCATACTCACGGGGGCCTGGATTGTAGAGGAACTCGCCGAAGGATTAAAAGGAATTGGCCTCAGACCAGCAGTCGTCGAAGAATATCCCACTTGGGACAGGCTCATAACGGACTTGAGGATACTTTAAGTGATTTATCCTGGGCGACTATATTATTTAAACCACGATGGCAGAGAAACGCGACTATTATGAGGTGTTGGGTGTCGCAAAGAGCGCGAGCGAGGATGAGATCAAGTCAGCCTACCGGAAGCTTGCGAAACAATACCACCCTGACGTTAACAAAAGTCCTGAGGCTGAGGGGAAGTTCAAGGAACTCAGCGAAGCTTATGAGGTGTTGGTTGACCCTGCGAAGAAAGGCAACTACGACCAGTACGGCCACCAGGGAGTCAACTTCTCCGGAGGCGGCGGGTTCCAGTGGCAGGACTTCAGCCACTTCGGCGACATAGAAGACCTATTCCGGGGTTCCGACTTCTTCGGCCACGGGAGCATATTCGACATGTTCTTCAGCCAAGAACGCGGATTCCAAGGGCAGGAGCCTAGGGAGGCGAGGGGAGCTGACATGAGATATGACATAGAACTCAGCCTCGAGGAGATAGCCTCCGGTGAAGAGGAGAAGATACATGTCACGCGTTATGAGAGGTGCTCCCAGTGCAGGGGCACAGGCAGCAAGACTGGTGGCCAGAAAACATGCCCTGAATGCAACGGCAGGGGCCAGCAGATGCGGCAGCAGAAGACGCCGTTTGGGGTCTTCCAGACTGTGGCAACATGCGGCCGATGCAGGGGCAGGGGTAAGGTTGTTGAGAATCCGTGTCCTTCATGCAATGGTACTGGGATAGAGCGTAAGAGCAGGGACATCGATGTGAAGATTCCCGCAGGCATAGCCGAAGGCAATCACCTCAGACTCAAGGGCGAAGGCAACGCCGGAGCATACGGTGGCGGGAGCGGAGACCTCTACGTCGTGATTCACGAAAATGAGCATCCGTTCTTCAGAAGGGAAGGAGACGACCTAAACTGCGAAGTCCCGGTAACGTTCACCCAGGTCGCCCTCGGCGCTGAAATTGAGGTACCAACAATCCGAGGGAAGGCTAAGTTGAAAATACCCTCAGGCACTCAAAGCCACACGGTATTCCGCCTCAGAGGCCAAGGCCTCCCAAGCCTACAGAGGTCCGGGGCAGGCGACCAGAATGTGCGGGTGACTGTGGAGGTGCCTAAGAAGCTGAGCCGACAGCAGAGGGAACTTGTTGAGCAACTAGCTAAGATAGAAGACAAACCATCAGGAAATCTCTTTGACAGAATCAAACGCGGCTTCAGTTGATGCGGACAGCATGCTAGCTGGCACGAGTTTAAATTACCGTATATTCAATATTATCCCATCTACCCCGGGGGTGATTCAATTGGAAAAGGATGTATCCCTAAAGGATTTTCTGGCTGAGAAGAAAGTTGACAAGGACCTGGCTGAGTTGATTATGTTGGTATCCTCTCTTGCGATACCAATCCGCCAGGAGTTCCCACACAGGTTCGGCGACGCTGGCACAAAAAACAAGTACGGCGAAGACCAGAAGGCATTGGACGTGTGGGTCAATGACCTTTTGACTCAGGAGATGATAAAATCAGGCCTCGTCAGGATGGTCGTTAGCGAGGAGCTGCCTGAGCCTGTCGAGAGCAAAGGCGGGAAGGGGAAGTTCAACGTCGCAATGGACCCGTTGGACGGCTCAAGCAATGTGAAAAGCAACAACCTCTTCGGCACGATAATTGGGGTCTACAAGGGCGCCGACAAGCCCGGGAAAGGCAGGAAACAGGTAGCCGCCTTCTACAAACTCTACGGCCCCAACACAACTTTAGTAATAACAACAGGCAACGGAGTCCACGAGTTCGTTAAAGGCAGGAAAACCACAAACGAGTTCATGCTCCTAACGGAGAATCTCATGATGCCTGAACCTAAAATCTACGGTGTCGGAGGAAACCCTGACAAGTGGGTCCCGGAGTTCGACTTGTTCGTGCGACTCCTGAGGAGCAAGGGATTGAAGCTACGCTACGGCGGCAGCTTCGTCGGCGACTTCAACCAGGTCCTACACAACGGCGGATTCTTCGGGTACCCGGCCACACTAGACAAGCCAAAGGGTAAGCTTAGGCTAGTGTTCGAAGGCAACCCGATGGCCTTGATTGCGGAACAGTCGGGAGGCTCCTCAAGCTGCGGGACCAAGAACCTCCTGGACATAGACCCGATAAACATGGACTCAAGGGTGCCGATCTACATCGGAAACAAGGAGCTCATCCAAAGCCTTGAGGAGATATTCAAGGCCTGCAGGGACGCGAGGGAATACTACTAGCATGAGAGTTGGAATCTTAACAGGCGGAGGCGACTGCCCCGGGCTCAACCCAGCCATACGCGCGATTGTGAGGCGAGGATTGAAGGAGCCGGGCACAGAAGTCGTTGGCATAAGACAGGGCTGGAAGGGGCTGGTAGACGGCGACTACATACCGCTTGACCGCTCAGTAGTCTCAGGACTCCTGATACGGGGCGGCACAATGTTAGGCTCCACACCTTCCTCTATCTTCGACAAGGACGTGGAACTCAAGAAGCTACTGGACGGCTACCGTAAGGTAGTATTAGACGCCCTCATCGTCATAGGCGGGGACAGCACATTAAGCGTTGCATCCAGGATGTGCGACGCCGGGCTTAACGTGATAGGGATACCTAAGACCATAGACAATGACATCTTGGGGACCGATAGGACGATAGGGTTCAACACAGCAGTCACTGTCGCGGTCGAGGCCATAGACCGGGTTCACACCACGGCCGAGTCGCATAATAGGGTTATGATAGTCGAGGTCATGGGTCGCAACGCAGGATGGATTGCGGTGGTGTCAGGGATTGCAGGCGGCGCTGACCTCATATTGGTGCCAGAGAGGCCGTTCGACATAGAGGAAGTCTGCGAGGCTATAAGGAAGAGGCACCAGATACGGAACTTCACAATCGTCGTCGTGGCCGAAGGCGCCCATGAGAAGGGAGGGGGAGTGCAGACGAACGCCGATGAAAAGGACGCGTTCGGCTACAGCACCATCGGGGGCGTCGGCAACTGGCTTAAGAGGGAGATAAGGAATAGGCTCGGGTTCGACACAAGGACGGTCGTGCTCGGCCACACGCAACGCGGGGGGACGCCGACAGTCGATGACCGGATACTAGCGACACGCTTCGGCGTCAAGGCACTCGAGTCTGTTCTGGAGGGTCGCTTCAGCGTGATGGTGGCGCTCAGAAACGACGAGATAGTGGTGGTGCCTCTTAGGGAGGCGGTGAAAAACCGGAGGGTGGACGACTACTGGCACTCACTGGCTGATATATTCTCAGGGTGAAAAAGATGAAAATCGGAATCTTGACTGGCGGAGGCGATTGTCCGGGACTCAACGCTGCAATAAGGGCTGTCGTCAGGAAGGGGATGCGAGAGTACGGGATGACATTCGTCGGAATACGCGACGGATGGAAGGGGATGATAGAGGCTGACGGATTCGAACTCACTGAAGGCGACGTATCCGGGATACTCGTCAAAGGCGGGACGATACTCGGTTCATCCAGGACGAACCCGCTGAAGATGGACGACGGCATAAACAAAGTCAACGACGGGTTCAAGAAGCTGGGCCTTGACGTGTTGATAACCATCGGCGGCGACGACACACTGGGCGTCGCTGCAAAGATGTCGAAGGCGGGCCTCAAGGTCATAGGCATACCGAAGACCATAGACAACGACCTTCTCGGAACTGAGCGCACAATCGGGTTTAGCACTGCGTTCACCACGGTTGTCGACGCCATAGATAAACTGCACACGACTGCTGAGTCCCACCACAGGATTATGATACTGGAGGTCATGGGCAGACATGCGGGTTGGATTGCGACGCTCGCTGGAATAGCCGGTGGAGCGGACCTGATACTGATACCTGAGAAGCCGTTCGACTTGGATGAGATTTGCGCGCTGATACGCAAGAGGCACGAGCGGAAGAAATTCACGATAGTGGTCGTCGCAGAGGGTGCTATGCCCAAAGGGGGAGGCGTGACCAAAAAAAGTGGCGAAAAAGATGACTTCGGCAACGTGGCGTTGGGCGGCGTCGCAAACTGGCTCAAGCGCGAAATCCAGGAGAAGACAGGCTTCGAGACCAGGGCCTCCATACTGGGGCACATTCAGCGAGGCGGCACCCCCAGCGCGGAAGACAGGCTACTGGCCACACGCTTCGGCGTGAAAGCGGTATACCTCGCCTCCATGAGCACGTTCGGGGTAATGGTGACCTTGAGGAATAACAGGATAGAGTACATATCACTCGATGAGGCAGTCAAAGACCGGCACGTAGACGACGAATGGTATTCGATAGCAGAGACATTCTTCGGTTGAAATTGAAACTCACAGAGAACCTTGACGGGATAGTCCCAGACCCGGTTAGATACTGGGTGAAAGTTGCGAAAGACGCTGGAGCAGTCAACAACTTCACAATCGGCGTCCCAGACCCGATACCGAAAGATGTCATTGAATTCTACGCCAAAATCCAATACGAGTCAGAGGCTAAGGGGGTGACAAGCTACCCGCCATTCGACGGCGAAGAAAACCTGAAGAAGGCCATCATCAGGATGGAACCTAACTTCGGGGCTGAATTGACTGACGAAGATGTGGATAGACTTTATGTGATGGTCGGCGCCTCACAGGCCCTCCAGTTCGTATTCTCCCTGTTCCCGGCCGGCGGCGAAGTCCTCGTCAACACACCCTGCTGGGGGACGATACATAACATGGCAGCCCACAGCGGAGTAAAAGGAGTCCCAGTCTCCCTTTTCAAGGGGGGAAAGTTCATCGAAGAGAATGCGGCGAAAGCCTTAACAAAGAAGACAAGGGCCGTGTACGTCAACTACCCTGTTAACCCTACTGGGGAAATAGTGCCTGAGGCTGGGCTGAGGGACATGTGCGGTTGGGCTGCCTCAAACAACCTGCAGATAATCTCAGACGAACCCTACAAGTATTCGATATACGATATGGAAAAAACCCCTTACACTTCACCCGTAAGCTTCGCAAGCGACATCAAAAGGAAAGTCAGCCTAATATCCTCATTCTCAAAGATTGTGAAACCAGACATCAGACTAGGCTTCATACGCGTATCCCCAGAGATACTCGAATCCCATGCAATGGTCGGCTACTACCTTAGAAACCTCAGCGCAGGAGCCCCAAGAGGCGTCCAAGCAGGCATAACAGCGCTGGTGGAAAGAGACCCTAAACTAAAATTCCTACGGCCTATCGTCGAAGGCTACAGGCTGAAGAGTGAGCTGATACAGAAGTACCTTTTAGAATGGGGCTCAAAACTCCCCTACAAGCCAGCGGCTGCATATATGTTGTTCCCGACTACGCCGGACGGCTCAGACGGAGACGACTTCGTGAGGAGGATGATAAAGGAGGAGAAGACCTCATTCGTCCCTGGCTCTAGCTTCGGCGGCAACTTCAAAGGATTCGAACACCTTAAAAAACACTTCAGGATAGGATTCGGCGGCGGCATGACAAAAGAGAAGATAACCGAAGTCATGGAAAAACTAATCAAATAACATCAAAAATGGAATACCCCTCTCCAATTATTACCGAGGAGAATATTCAGCGTTGGGTGAGTCAATTAAACTGGGCACGAGAGAAAAAACATTACTTATGGATTGCGTTAATGCACCTGTTCCTAAAAGACCTTGGAGCCCCAGTCCAAGTCACTAAACAGGACAAGGAACTGATGAGGAAAGGTTTGAGAGAACGGAGAAAATTCCAGCAGCAAATTTTTCCAGACCCTCTAGCTAGTGTACTTAACCTAACCAGATCAGTGGGGCTTAAAGTCTTATTATCTGCCCAAGATGAAAGTATAATGAGGAACGAACTCGCACGCTGGAGAGATATCGGAGATGGTGAGCGAGTTGCTTGGAACATTTACTCCTCAAGAATGTTAGGCGTTCGGGTAGAATTGACCGACTGGGATAAGAACATAATCAGAAGAAAACTTGAACAATACCGGACCTGGGACCTATCCTATCCAAAAAAGTTCAGGGGTATGAGGCTGGCTGAAATGCATTTTCTGATGCTTGCAATTGGGTTAAAACCTCGATTGACTGCGTCAGACTGCAACCATATAAACTGGTTCATAAGAAACTGGAAGACCATCAAGCACGCAAAAATAAATGTTGCCGGTGCCGAAGCAAACTGGTACCTGCAAAAAATAAGAACACTAAATCAGCGTGTCTAGTTTTTTGGCCTCCATTGGTATACTCTGTCGTGGTGGTCGTAGTAGTAGATGTCGATTACCTTGTTTTCGTGGTTGATTTTGAATATGAGGACAAAGTGCGTGTCGATATGCACTCTACTGAAGGAATGTAATGGTTTTTTTAACGGTTTGTACCTGTGGAACGGGTTCTGCCTTATCTCCGCGACTTTCTTATCGATTATCCTAAGTTGTAGCTGGTTCTTCTTCGCCAGTTTCTTGAAAATCTGGTCTGCCTCGGGTTTAATGTCAAGGAGATACATCCTAATCTAAACCGTACCTTCTGGCAAAATTATCGACTCGAATACTCTTTTGTTCGCTTATTAACTTCATCCTCTCTATGAATTCCGGCCTAAGGTCAGGTTCATTCTCATATTCTACGAATTCACCGACCACAAACTGTATGGCTTCGCCTTTGTTCTTCAACCCGTACCTTGCTTTAACAATATTCAGGACTTTATTCGTGTCATAATCGATTTGGACTAAAGCATTGACCATCTTATCTCACCTTAGTAACACTAAGTAAAACTAATGTATAAATGCTCTTAGGAAACTTAAACCCCCCTTAACTTCGTTAAGTCGACATTTTATCCCCTAATCTAATTTAAATACAATAACGTACCTATATGTACTTATGGGTACTCAGATTAGCATCAAGTTGTCTGATAGTATGTTCTCATCCGCGAGAGTGTACGCGAAAGTGCATGGTTTTGACAACTTGCAGGATTTCATAAGGGACCTCCTCAGGGAGAGGCTATTCAAAAGAGAAGTTGATGTTTTCGGGGGGTTTTCCACCTACGGGGCCAGTGAAAAATCTCTTGCCAGAAGCTGGCTTACACCGGAGGAGGATGAGGCATGGGCTCATTTACAAAAGGGGACATAGTGCTGTTCCCGTTCCCTTACACGGACCTAACCGACAGGAAACTCAGGCCATGTCTCGTCTTATCAGATGAGATGGGCGAAGACATAATCCTGTGCCAAATCACATCCCAAAAAATCCGAAAGGACGATTACTCCGTTGAAGTCAAACAAAACGAAACCCTCGGCGGAAGCCTTCGAATAGACAGTCTTGTCCGCGCGAATATGATTTTCACTGCAAACAAAAACCAAATCCTGAGAAAGATTTGTAGGGTCAATGACAAACAGTACAAGGATGTAGTTGACGTCATTAATAATCTAATGAAGCATCACTAGGACTGCTATTTCAGTGAAAAATCCTTTTATATCCTCCTTCCCATGGATTTCTACAATGGACTTTACTAAGCCTATTCCTGGGAAACTCCTGTTTGAAGCTCTGAAGAATGAGAAATGCATCGTCATGGCAGCTAACATCCGCATAACCCACAGCGTCCGCGGGATTATGATGGCTGCGAAGGAACTTGACGCTGCTGTGATGTTCGAGATAGCCAAGAGCGAACTCGGATATACTAGCCAGACTCCGCAGACTTTCATGGACAACATACTCAAATGCGCTAGGGAGCTTGGCTTTAACCAGCCTTACGCAGTCCACGGCGACCACATAGGCGTGAAAAGCACTGACCCGAAGGACGTCAACTCAGCTGCTGACTTGATAAAGCAGGAGATAGCTGCGGGATTCACATCATTCGCCATAGACGCTAGTCACAACTTCAACATGAACGCCACGGATGTGAGGGAGCAGCTGAAAGACAACATCGACATAACCAATAAATTGTGTGCACTCATACCGAAGACCGCAAGCCTTGAGGTGGAGGTCGGGGAAGTCGGCAAAGTCGATCCCAAAACTGGTGAAAAATCCCTCACGACTGTTGATGAGGCAACGACATTCATCAAAGCCATAAACGCTGCAGGATACAAGCCAGACCTGTTGGCCACCAACAACGGCACATCACATGGCAACGTCTACGACAAGGACGGGAAGCCAATACCGAAGCTTGGAGTAGACATACCCAGGACGAAAGCCATAGCGGACGCCATACGGCCTTTCGGGGTTAGGATAGCCCAGCACGGTATAACAGGCACTCCGCTCAGCTACATGCCAATGTTAATCGATGCCGGGATTGCGAAAGGCAACGTGGCGACGAACTGGCAGAACATAGCGTTCGAGACCATGCCGCAGGACCTAATCAAGAGGGCGCAGGATTGGACCCTAAAGAGCGAACACGCCGCGAAAGCCAGAGCCAAGAAGCCCAACATATCTGACGTGGAACTCATCGGAAAGAACATCAAAAACTCAATAAAGGTCTTCAAGGCGGAGATAGACGCCCTCCCCTCCGAGGCTGTCGCCAAGGTGGATGATGCCACCAAGAAGAGCGCACTGGAGTTTTTCAGGGCATTCAAGGCTGAGGGTACTGCGACCAAAGTCAGGAAATACACGGAAAAGAAGGGATGATGACTTACATTACCCTTGCGCTCCTCGGGAAGGTTGACGAGAATGTCAGGAAGAGAATCGCTGAATCCACAGCCCTCAAAGACTATCTGATACACAAGAATGTCCTCCTTGCGACATCAGAGAACAAGGTCTCGTTTGAGGGCGTCACTGCCTTGCAGATGGAGCTTCAGGAACGCCAGACTGAGGACCTGATAGCGTTAATCGCCGAAGCTGACGTCGACTACAGCCTCCCCGCGTACAGGATATACGCTGACCCGTTCAACACAACAAGCCTCGCTGAAGACAACAGAGTAGGGGACGGTTTCATCATCAAGGCAGGTTCAGCCTACGACAGCCCGGAAGACAACCTCAGGCTCCTGAGGGCGCTGAAGGCAGGTGCGAAGATAACTTCAGTCCACAGGCGCAGCGGCGAGATATCATCAACCATGGACAATAGAATGCTCCTCTCAAGATGCGGCCCATACCACCCGTTGGATGAGGAAATCTTGAGGCCGTTCCAAGGTAAGGAAAAAAAGACAGTTAAAATCCAGGTGCTTGCATTCAGCGTGAAAAACGGCAGAATAACCGTAGACAACACTTACAAGCCGAAGAATGTGAAATTCCACCAACCTAAACCAGGTTTTTAACTGCGTCCGCCATATGTACTAAACCATGAAATTCAACGCCCCGTTACTCCTGATTTTGTTAATCTTAACAGCAGGTTGCATCAACGGCAATCAGACTAAGAGTGTGTCCGCCTCCACAACCACTACAATCAAGGCCCCCGTCCACACTACTGCAACAACGACAATCAAGACTACAACCACTACTGAGGCTTATGATGAGACCACAACCACCATGTACAGGCCTGCAAACATAAGCCACTGCCTTACACTCGGTGATGTCGCACTCAGGGACTCATGCCTCTACAGTACAGCATCCCGTGACAAGAGCATGGAAATATGCCAGAAGATAACCAATGCAAATTTGAGGTTCAAGTGCCACGCCTACCTCGAAGACAAAGCGGAACACTGCGACAACATAGACGTGCAGACCGATAAGGACTGGTGCTACAGGATGATGGCATTCAAGTGGAACAAGATAAAATACTGTAAGGTCATATTCGCTCAAAACATTAGGGACAAGTGCATGCTTGATTTCATCATTGACAAGATGGGGGAGCGGTCAGACCCAACGGAATGCTTCGACATTTACACTCCCGCCCTGAAGGACAAATGCTACTTCCACGAAATCGGCCTATACAACCGGACTGGCGGAACGGTCGGCATACACCCTAGGCTTTGCAACCTGATTGAGGACGGAGCATTCGAGCTGCAGTGCAACCAAACATTCCTAAAGAACTAGCACATCCTCCTCTCGTAGGCCGCTATCACGGCATATGCCGCCGCAAGAAAAGCAAGGAACAATAAAACGACCTCAGGCTCGTTGAGGGTGTTGTTGAACATGCCGATGCGCGGTACGGTGATGAACAAGAACTGGTGGACGACATAAATCGGCAGCGAATGCCTTCCGAAGGCAGCCAGCGGATTCGACAGGAAAGACCACTCCTCCTGCCTAGCTGCGTAGGCGCCGAAGACATACACGAACACCATCGCGCCGAGGATAAAAAACATAAATGGGGCGCTGTTGCCGACCATGTCGAATTTCACACCTACAAGAACCAATGCCATGGAGGCGATTATCAAAATCCACCCCAAATAGAATATTCTTTCCCACCTCACTCTCACCCCCCTCAGAAACCACGCAACACCCAGCCCTACAATGGCATATACCATCCAAGAGCCTGTCGGATACTCGCCAGAGGTCATAAGCCACGCTAGGGAGTCGATGGGAGTCTTTACCAGAATGCCGGAATTATACTCTGGCCCAATAAGAGAGTATGTGCTCAAGGCAGTCAAAGTCACGGCGTACGCTAGCCTGCTTGTGCTGAGGTACAAAAGCCCTGTGAAAAGAACAGCGAATGCTATCAGGTGTATCACGTTCAGCGAGAATATGCTCTCAAAGCGGAATATGCTGATGGCACAACCCAATGCCATAAGCTGGAAGGTCCTGAAAACCAGATGCTGCAAGAAGCCGACCCTCCCGGATCGTTCGATTCTCCTTCCGCCTGACAGGAAGATGCAATAGCCAACAATCAACACAAAAAGCGGGGCTGAAAGCCTGCTTGCGATGAGCGCATGGATGTAGAGCTTAGAATCCAAGTCGTTCAGGAAGAAAAGCGGCGTGTGCTGGAAGAGCATCAGGACTATGGCGAAACCTCTGAGTACGTCAATTACTCTGATTCTACCTCCTGAATCCACCATATAAGATAATGTGCTTACGCCCTTATAGTCTAACTTTTCCATAGCTCTCTCCTACAACTTAAGCCAAAACAAAACCAGAACGTAACCGCATGAACCTCCTAGACAAGGTAAAAATCCTCGGCGCAGCCGGCAAATGGGACGCCTGCGCAAGCTCATCCTCAACAAGGAAGACGGCAGGAACTGACAGAATAGGAAACGCGGCCGCAGCAGGCATATGCCACTCCTTCACAGAAAACGGCCGCTGCGTGTCGCTCTTCAAGACCCTCCTCACCACGAGCTGCAGCTTCGACTGCAAATACTGCCAGAACAGCACACACTGCGGCAGGAACCCAGCATCATACGAGCCGCAGGAACTTGCTAAAGTCTTCATGCACCTCTACCTCGGAAACTACGTGGAAGGCCTATTCCTATCCTCAGGCATAGCACGGGACCCCAACTCAACGACCCAAAGGATGCTTGAGGCAGTCAAACTGATACGCCAGGACTACAAGTTCCAAGGGTACGTCCACCTCAAAGTACTCCCAGGCACAGACAAAGACCTGATAACAGAAGCCGGCGGATACGCTGACCGCCTGTCAATAAACCTTGAAGCCCCCAACAAGTCTAGGCTCGCTGAGATAAGCGAAGTCAAAGACTACGCAACAGACATACTCCGCCGCCAGGAGTGGATTAAGGAACTGAAACTCCCCTCAGGCCAGACCACCCAAATGGTTGTCGGCGCATCAGACGAGACTGACCTTGAGATACTAGAAGCAGCAAGATGGGAGTACGCCAGGATGGACGTCCGCCGAGTCTACTACAGCGCATTCACCCCCATCGAGAAAACCCCTCTTGCAGGAAAAGACAAAACACCGGCTGCGCGTGAACACAGCCTATACTGCGTCGACTTCATGATGCGCAAATACGGCATACCACTTGCCGAATTCAAGGACATACTCGTCAACGACAACCTCCCCGTAGGCGACCCCAAAGTCCACCTAGCAAGACAGAACTTCCAAGGCCCGGTGGATGTGAACGAGGCAACATACGATGAACTACTCAGGGTACCTGGCATCGGACCCCAAAGCGCCCAACGGATAATCAATCTCCAGAGAAGCCGCGTGAGAATCGGCTCACGAAGCCAACTTCATTCAATCGGCGTAGTCCTAAAAAGGGCGGACCCTTTCCTCAAAATCAACGGCAACAGGCAGGTGACCCTGGCGGAGTACTTCAGATGAGAAGAAGAGGCTGGAAGCGCGGTGGCGTATTCGACCTAGTCCGCAGGCACAGGGAATTCGACCAAAGACTATGTGACGCCGTCGCTAAACAAGATCCATCCCTCGTTGAAAATTGTGCCACTTCCGAGTCAAGGAAGCTCTATGAGATGCAGCGGTCAGTGCTCAGGTGCATGCACCTGAAGAAAGGCTTCATGAGGCTGAAAATCTCAGAACACGGCATACTCTACGCTAAAACCAACCTAGAACACGACGTCGCAGACCTGATACTCAACCACTTCCACAACAGGTTCCCGACATTCCACATAGCATTGGAACACGACAAAGTAACAGACGTCATACAACCAGACGGCCGAATAATCAGATACAACCTCCCCCTCACAGAAGTACTGCCAACCCTAGAATCCAAACTCCCCCGAAACCCCACACTCAATGAACTCTCCAACGACGAAGGCCTATGGGAGACGTACTACGACTCCCAGCAGATAATGGAACGCGATAACCCTAAGCTGCAGCAGAAGATGATGCCGCTCAAATACAGGGACAAAGACGCGCTGGAAACTGCTAAATCAAAAAGAAGCCACAACCTACTCACTTACCTAATCCAACTCCTTCTTTGACACTTTCCTCTTCGGCAGTGGGATACCTCAAGCTGGCGAGCCTCTCCTTAACCGCCATCACCTGATTCTCCAACACCTCATACGACGAGACGACAGTACCAGCCAGAAGCGGCCTCACCGAGTCAGGGCTCGCCTTTCCACTAAAGACGAGATGTCCCCTATTCATCCCCAGTGCATCCAATGCGACGATGCACTCGGCCAGGTAGCTGTCAACAGACTCCACCTTCAAAACAACCTGGTCTGCCATGTTGAAAGACGAGACCAGAGATTGCACCTTCTCAGGATACGCCGAAGGCTCCACAAAAGACAGTATGCAATCCCCCAACTTATGATTATACGGGGTGATGTCACTGGCCGTAACCTTACGGCCGAACTCGGCAGCGAACCCCTTACCGAGGACCGCAGTCACATTACCTGTGAAAGGCATAGCATAAAAGGAGGTAATACAGGAATAAATGCTACCGTCCTGTTAATTCTTGAGATAATACAATACGTGAGAGTCGTCCTGTATGATTGACCGCAGGGACTAATCCTGCTTATAGCCTAAACCCTCCAGTATAGTATTATGTATAAGGAAATGCAGCCTGTGAGTGGAGGGGTTCCCGAACCTAAAGACCTTCCGAGAACCATCACAGATGAAAACCAGATTGACTTCACCACCCCTTATAATGGTGAAAAGTACAGGTTTGTTTTTTTAAAGGATTCCCAGGGAACTCGCACATTTCATGCGCTAAAACGTAACAGTGAGGGGACTTTTGATCCGTTAGACGGGATGCACTTTAATATGTTGGCGACAACTCTAAGAAATAGTATCATAATCCTAGACCATGGGAAGGAGGGCGGTAACGTACCTCGAGATTCCATGGAGGGAGACTATTCGGAGTTTAGGAAAAACGCCGAAGCATTAGGTCTCCTAAACTGGGAAGAATCACTCGCCAGGAAGAAGGAAGTTGAAAAAAATTATGCTGAACACCAGCGACGGCTTAGGACTGTTGCAGGGTACATGGTGGGGGCCGTCATCAATGCTCTTGGGGAGGATATACCTGACGCCATTAGCCATACGCCCTCCCTAATCGACAAAGCTACAAAGGTCTCAAGTACATACCTCTCTCTGGCATTATCCAACGCTGAAGAGTTACATCTGAACCCTCAAGATCCGCTTAATGCCGTTTGGGGTATGACCAACGGCTACGTAAAGGACTGCATCAAAAATTCACCCAAAGAGGCCACTCCACACTCAATACCTGAAATAATTCCTTGGCTAACGGATACGGAAAAATTAAAGAAATACATCCAATCACAAAAATAGAACGGTTTAGGAGTATGCCCTAAGAACCTTTGTTGTTTGGCCCTGGCGAGACGCTTGAAAGACACTGGTCTTTCAGCCCCACGAATGCATTATCAGAACTGATCCTCAGTTCACACGGAAACGGATTGTGTCATCCTCTGATGGCACGAATGCATTACCCTACTCAGAGGGGCTGAGCGTAGCGAATGCCCCTATCTTTCTTTCTTTGAACCCGAGGGCCTCACAGCCGAGCCTTTCAGGCTCGGGTGTGTGTCTGAGACTTTTGTCTCAGCCACATTCTTTCTTGGGAAGAAAGAAAGGGGCTCTTTGGTCCCGTCGAGATTCCGCTCGTCTTTTAGACTCGCTTATCTCGAGGGATTACAGATACTACTCTTCTTCGGTTTGAGGCACAATGGTCCCGTCGAGATTTGAACTCGAGACCTTCCGATTATCAGTCGGACGCTCTAACCAAACTGAGCCACGGGACCGTTTGTTTTTTGTTTCTCACCTGACTTACTTCAGGATCATATCTCCGTTGCTCTGAGGGGCTAAGTGAGCGTAAGCGAACGCATGCCCCTCCTTCGCCAGCCTCCCTCAAAACAGCCTTGCTGTTTTGGGGTGCCGATTGGCTTGAGCCAACCGTGCATAGTAAGGCTGTAACTGAGCCACGGGACCTCTGATTTTGTTTGGGAATATATTAGGGTTTTAGGGCAATAAAAGTGTTAGATAAGACTAACTTTTGGATACTTTTATTCTTACACTTCCGGATATGTTACATGGCTAAGGTAATAAGGGTAGAAGGGACGCATAACAAGGATAATGCATCAGATGGCAATACGCCGTTGGTTCTCTTTACTGGTTTCGGTGATGTTAAGTCCAAGAGTGTTCTGGATTTGGTTTCAATTCTCGGTAGTAAGGAGTCACATTATAGGACGCCTATGATACTGGATGAGCTGAAGAGGAGGGCGTTGGAGTTTCCTGTGGGCGTTGACCCTGAGGCGTTGAAGCCGACGACTGAGAGTCTGAATGCTTTGAGTGCTATTGTCAAATATTTGAACAGCGGAAGTATCCCTCCTGAGATGAAGAGGCTTGCGTTGGATGACTTGGTCGATATAGGGAAGAAAGGAGCAGTGGATGAAATCAATGCCGGTGCAGTAGATGGCATAATACAGTTCTTGAACAGTGAGAATGACCCTGAACTGAAGGTCATAGCCATATCAAGATTGGGCGAGGTTGGAAGGGAATGTCCTTCTTCACTACTTCCGGCTGTGGTGCGGGGGGTAGTGCCACAAATGAAAGACCCTAGACTGAAGGGTGAATGCTACTGGCAGCTATCAGAGATGGCAAGGTGTTCATCTGACTTGACGCGAAAAAATATTGAAGCAATCCGAGATGAGCCAAGAAATAAGACTCGATTGGAGCTAATGGAAAAACTGTTCCCTAGAGTGTCTGAGAAGTAGTCCGTGCTTATTTGTTTATCTGCGGAGTATTATGTATTATGACACACTCCCCTGAGAAGGCTATCGAAGATGTTTTCCCTGCATTGGAGAAGGCTTTTAGGGTTAGGTTCGGTTCTGTTGCCGACTTCAGTTGGGGTGCAAGAAGCTCAGTCTACCGTGTGGGTTCAGGTTCAGGGGATTTGGCTGTCAGGCAGATAAATTATGCGGCTAGTCTGAGGGGTTTGAACTTCTCCCACCACCTCCTGTGGAGGTTGCATAAGGAGGGGTTCGAGTATGTTTCGCCTCCCCTGAAGAATGTCGGGGCTGAGGTTCAGGTGGACCAGGATGGTTTTCCTATGCCCTATGCTGCTAAGGTGGAAGGGTTGCTGTACTCTGTCAGTCCTTGGATTTCCGGCGTGAAAGCTGATGGCAGTCTCAGGGATGTCTTTAATGCTGGGGTGTTTCTTGCGCGATACCACCAAACCTCCAGTATCGTCCTTGAGGATTCTGTTTCAGCAGGGCGGATAGGATACCCTGACATAGGTGGTGTGTGGGGTATGATAATACACGAGTTCGCGCCTGAAGGCCGGTGTGTTGACTCCCCGTTTTACAGTCCTGCTGGGAGCGGGGACGTATCATATCATGCTAGGGAGGAGCGGCGCCGTGTCTCCTGGAGCATGCTCGAGTTCGTTGATAAGGCGGAGGCTGGTAGGTCGGTCGTAGACGACATAGTCCTTGCTGCAGCTCCTCTGGTGGAGGAGGCCTCAGAACATATTCGTGGACGCCTCCATGACATCGGCTTACGTGTTGAGTATGATTCTAAAGGTAAGGTGCTTGATGTTGTGTTTCCGGTTCCTAAGGCGATAGCTCACGGAGACTACACTCCAGAGAATGTCCTCTTTTCCAAAGGCGAGTCAGTTGGGCTTGTAGACTTCGATTTGACTGGGACAAGGGAGAGGGTATGCGATGTGGCATGGGGGATGTTAACATTCTCCAAGACTGGCTCGAAGGTTGATGTGAGGAAGGCTACAGAGTTCCTCAGAGGTTATGAGAGTATAACTAGGTTAAGTAAGTTGGAGCATGAGATTCTGCCTTTGGAGGCGATTGGACGTCTGGTGGCAACAACACGGTGGCTTCCTAACCAATATTACCACTGGAAGGCTGACATCAATACTCCTGATATGTGGAAAAACATTTCACTCCTGCGTGAGAATCTCGGTCTCCTCAAGTGGGTTATGAACAACAAGCTGATCTGACAGGTTATTCCTCTTCAGGTTCTGGATTAACTTTCATGTTCGGGTCTATGACGTCGAACTCGCCACCTACCGAGAAATACCTACCCTGGTCTATGGTGTAGACGTACTTGCCTCCTGCGATTGGCTTGAATGAACAAACCCCGTCAACGCCTGTCAACCCGGAGTAATACAATACTCCATTAGAGTACACTGACACCTTCGCCCCGTAAGACTCCCTCCCGTCAGCACCGTATATCCTCATCACAAAATCCCCCCCAACAAGTACTTGCATCTCATGGACTGCGGTTATCCTGAAATACGGGTTTGGGGCGCGGGAGAAATCCGCACTCACCCATGATGCCAAAAACATCATCAAGACCAAAATAAAACGTGTTTTCATCCTGCTGTATATACCCGCAGGACTAGTATAAAAACAATGTTATTAACTTATGTTTCCCGATAATCAACCAAGATGACGCTCAAGAAAAAAGAGCAAGGCGAAATTGCATTCGGGTTCGGCGGCCCACCTCCCAAGGAGATTGACGAGCTGCATGTGACCTCCTTAGGTAATGTCATTTTGACGTTGAGGCCTATTAGGAAGGGTGATGAGCGTATGTTGAGGGAATTCTTGCTTGCGCAGCCTAAGGATGCGCTGGAGTTCAGGTTCAACCATGAGATGTCAGATGAAGACATAAAAAAATACGCCAAAAATGCAGTCGAGACTAGCTTGGAAAGTCAAATACTACTAGCCATGACACGTGAAGGAAAATTAGCAGGGTTCTGCCAATACTCGACCCCACCCCTCGAGGAGCCTCACTTATCTATACTCGTCGGAAAAGACCATGAAGGGGCTGGCGCGGGCAGAGAGCTTTTGTTGCGCACAATCCAGATGGCTAAGTCAGACGGCATAACCCAACTAGAAGTGGACATAAACCCCGATAACAAGAAGGCCATAAGCTTCTTCAGTAGGTATCAGGATGACCCTGCATTAAACTACGCCCTCGAGGAAGTCGGCTCATCAAAGGACATAAAAGCCTACCTGATGCGTTTCAAATAACAGCATCATGTGATTCGTTGGTTTACATCAGCGTAAAACATACAAACTGGCGGTTATTATACTCCCCGGGGGTTGTCTCGGCCGATATGCTCTTGGTGTGGGCGTTGAATATGGGGGGATAATGCAGTTTCGTGCATCGTTTAGCCAATTTCGTAACCTCATCAACCAGCGACTATAAACTTAGCAGTCATATGCCATACCCCCCAGCTGAAGGCTATCCTACTTAAATACATCTGCTTCGTAAGATAGATTGGTTGGGGTAGGGCTGATATTATGTTATTTCTCACCCCCCTATATGAGAAAAACACCCTACCCCCCAAATTAATTTCTTTCGCATTTTCCCTATAGTCCTGGAGTATATATCCCTAAATTTCCCATAATTCATATATCGTTCAATGTGGTGAAGATGGGTGATAAACGCAAAAAACCTGGCCAAAATATGCTTTCTAGACAACTCGACGAGCATATGCTTGACATCATTGATCTCCCAGATTCAGTAATTTCTCAGAAGGGAGTCGATCCATCCATGCCTAATGGTGCCAGAAACTATCTTCAACTTCGTGGTGTAAGCCCTTTTTATTTTCCGCATCTTCTTGAAAATCAAGCCGACCTCAGCAAACTTAACGAACTCCTAATTCAGGGGACAATATCAACCGCAGCTGAAAATCACATCTCCCATGACGGACGCGCTATTCTCACTGAATCAGAAGGATATAGACTTTTGAGACAAATCGGAGTATTCCCCCCACTGCACATAACATTAACCAACTCTGATGAAATACCCATGTTGCTTGGAGTCTTATCCTCCGACAAAGTCGTCATGAAGATCGTCTCACAAGACCTAAAGCACAAGACAGACGTCGGCGGCGTCAGATTGAACGTGCCCAAAGACCCGGAACACGTACTACAGGCATATAACGAAATGATGCGTGAAGTCCAAGAGAAGGCTCCTAATGCTCGCATCGATGGGGTGCTAATTGCAGAACAAATAGAGTTAGCCTCGCCGAAGGACGCAAGCCAATTGTTCGTCGGATTCAGGATGGATCCGCAGTTCGGCCCGATGATGGTCTTCTCGCCTAAAGGCGGCATATATGTCGAGTCTCCGAACAACAGGTTCGCTATCCGCATGACTGACATAACAGAAGAAGGCATAAGGGAGATGCTCGATGAGGTCCCGTCAGACGGCCCCCTACTTGAGCCGAAACGTGGCCAGAAACCAATTGTTACAAAGAAGGAGCTCGTTGCTACACTATCCAGACTTGCGAGATTCATAGACCAATACAACAAGAGTCCTGACTCGCAATTCCTGATAGAGAACTTTGAAATTAATCCCCTAGTCATAACACCTGAAGGGTTTATCGTGCCGTTGGACGTGAAAGTGACTTTAGCCCCGAGGGTGGCTTCAGAATACAAGCCATATAAAGTGAACACTGAGGGCATGGATTCCCTGTTTTCAGCGAAGAGGATAGCCGTCGTCGGAACTTTCGATAAACCACATAAGGCCGGCAGTTCTATTTTTAACACACTGTTAAGCGATGGCACTGCAGAGGTCATACCCGTAGACCGGAATGCTAAAAAAGGCGACCAGACAGGCGGCCAGAAAGTCCACTCATCTTTCTCAGATATCGAGGAATCAGTGGATCTTGCTGTCATCACAGTGCCTGCTAAGGATTGTCTTGCTGTCCTAAAGGATATCGTGGACTCAAAAAAGGCGAAGTCTGTGCTTATAATATCG
>JAZDIN010000032.1:0-9059 GCA_043804895.1 Candidatus Altarchaeota archaeon | reverse complement strand
ATTCATCCTCAGGGATGGGAAGGTAATCAAACAGAAGTTGTTCGCAGGCGACATAATTGAGATAGCGAAAAAGCTCCGGCAGACTGAGGACTCCTACTGTGGCGAGGAGGCTGAGCTGATTAGGGAGATGATAGAGACTGGAAACAAGAAACTCCTAGTCAACAACCCCACACGCTTCCAAGGCTCAGGCTTTAACATAACGTTCCTTCAGGAGAAGGAAAGACCCTCAGTCTACAAGATAGCGACGGAGATGTACCTTAACCGCCATGACGTTGACTCACTCATTAGGAAAGTCAACCGCGCAATGTCCAGGGAGCGTCTCATGGAGGTTGACAGAGACCAGATACTCATGCAGGCTGTGAACAGCCTCGATGACATAGACGAGGCAGTCAACCGGCTTGTCGAACGCCTGAGGGAATGGTACTCCATACACTACCCGGAACTCGACCACATCATAGCGTCCCAGGACACCTACGCGAGACTAGTCTCGGAGGTGGGGGAAAGAGGAAGATTCCAATCAGAGAGCTTAGGTATTGAACCTAACATGGCAGACAAGCTGATAGCTGCCTCAAAAGACTCACTAGGTGTTGAGTTCACAGAAGAAGACCTTAAGGCAGTGAAAGCCCTCGCTGAGCCGATAATCAAGCTGCACGTCTCAAAAGCTGAGATAGAATCATACATAGGCAAACTCATGGTGGAAATAGCCCCAAACATCAACGAACTAGCAGGACCCCTCCTAGGGGCGAAGCTGATAGCTCTCGCCCACGGTCTCAAAAGGCTTTCCACACTCCCGGCAGGAACTATACAGCTCGTGGGTGCTGAGGACGCTTTCTTCAGGTTCCTGAAGACTGGGAAGAAGCCTCCGAAACACGGCATAATATTCCAGCTTCCGGCGATACGAAATGCTAAAAGGGATGTTCGTGGGAAAATATCTAGGAACTTCGCAGCTAAAGTTGCTTTAGCCTCCCGTTCAGATGCGTTTAAAGGCAGTTTCCAAGGCGATAAGCTGAAAAAAGACTTCGAAAAGAGGGTCAAATCCCTCTCATAATACTCCCCACAGACACATGAACATTATCTCATTTCTTGCCGTTTTTATACCACTTAAGCAATAACTAACTCCAAATATAGTTGGGCCATATCTAAATGAGGTGATATTATGGTTGATATATGGGGAGAACTAGGAACTGCGGCAGGAAAAACGTACTCTGCATTAGACCAGGCGAAGAAGCCACAAGCTATGGCTGACCTGAAGAGGCTGACAAAGCTTGACGACATGACGCTTGCCATGGCAGTCGGCTGGCTTGCGCGCGAAGAAAAGGTATCCCTCGACAGGAAAGGGACGATAATCTCAGTAAAACTGAAATAACTCAGAAGGACTAGGGGGGTGAGTGCGTATGCGCATAGGAGTATTCTCTTGGGAGACGTTGAACTCTATACCAGTCGGCGGCGTCGCCGCGGTAGTTACGCAACTTTGTGAATCATTAGCCACTCAAGGTCATGAAGTGCATGTCTTCACGAGGATGAGCGCCGGCAAGCCTGAGCATGAGCTGATAAACGGCGTGTGGGAGCACAGGTGCATAGTTCCTGGATGCGAGGACTTCATCGAATACATGGACCACATGTGCGACAGCATGGTCTCATGCTTCCACTGGGCTGAAGGACAGTACGGGAGATTTGACGTGCTCCACGGACACGACTGGCACGTCGTCAACGCGCTCGCAAACATCAGGGCGAACAAGGGATACACGAACATAATCTGGACTGCCCACAGCACGGAGTGGGGCAGAAACGGAAACAACTTCGCAGACAACTGGTTCTCAGCCCGCACAAGACACAGGGAATGGCTTGGCGGCTACATATCCAAGCACGTGACAACAGTATCCTACATAATGCGCTCAGAACTCGGGCGGGAATACCAGATACCCCAGAACAAAGTCACCGTAATATACAACGGAATAAACACTGTAAAGTTTGAGGGAACTTTGGACGCCGGCCGCGTGAAGGAAAAGTACGGGTTCCACCCCCTCGACCCACTGATATTGTTCTTCGGACGCATGGCCTACCAGAAGGGGCCGGACCTCCTCTTGGAGGCTATACCAGATGTGGTGCGCGAATTCTACAACGCAAGGTTCATATTCGCTGGAAGCGGGGACATGACAAAGCACGTCCATGGGAGGGCACAGTACCTCGGAGTAGGAGACAAGATTAGAGTACTCGGCTACGTAGACGATGGGACGAAGCTTGAACTCTTCAAAGCATGCGACTTAGTCTGCATACCCTCCAGGAACGAACCATTCGGCATAATCACACTCGAAGCCTGGGCCTGCGGGAAACCGGTCGTCGCAGCAGACGTCGGCGGACCCTCAGAGATAGTCGACAACTTCAGGACAGGCGTGAAGGTTAACCTAACCCCCGACAGCATATCATGGGGCCTCAAATACCTCCTCGGAGACAGAAGCGGGGAAGGCATAAAAAAGATGGGTCTAGCATGCCGCCAAGAAGCTAAAAAATACGACTGGAAGGAACTCGCTAAACAATACCTGAAAGTGTACCAACTAAGCTGAACTAATGGCGTTTCTTGAGCTCTTCGCGGATTCTATCCAAATCGGCTTTAAATTCTCCGTTCTCCGCGATTTTACCTATCCTCTTAGCTAGCTGTTTTACTTTGCCCTGCAACTTATGCTGCTTTACCCTCTCTCCAAAATATCTGTAGTCAAAGTCGTTTTTCTGGGATTTTGTTAGGAGTACTGAGAGTACGTCTATCTCATCCAATTCAGTTTGGTTTATGGCGAGTTTACTTGCAACTAAATCTTCTGGTGACATGAAGCAAACAGAAATTCCGTCTATATCCTCCATGCTCCTCCTTGCCCATGCTTTCTCATCGAACGTGAACCCGTCGGGCTTAATCCACAAATCCGCCCTACCAAACCCGCATGAGACAATAGTATAAGCGTTCCCGACGAATTCCCTGAACGTTTTACCCTCAACCTGAGAGAAACCGGCGGCATCAAGCTTTTCCAGAAAATCCTCCTTTATTGTGCCTTTGTCCAAGACGACGTCCAAGTCAAACGTTGCACGGGGTGAACCGTATCTTACTCCTGCTATGCCGCCGAATATGAGATACCTAACTCCCTCTTTCTCTAAGAATCTTCCGAGTGTCCGCATCAGCTCCAGCATCCTTCCTCAACCCCTCAAAGTCCTCAACCTGAATCTTCCAGTCAAATTTGCCTGCCATCCCAAGGCACTTGACCAAACGGGCATCCCGCCTGTCCATGATATAGAATAAGATACGTGATTAAAAAACGCACCTATAGGTTGATGTACCTCATAATCTCAGCTATCTCCCTCTCATCCTCCCATCTGGCCTCCATCCTTATTATGCCCGCTTCCTCAGCCAACCCCCTCTGAAATCTAACGCTCTCAGCAGGCGGCATCTCATACAGGTCAGTACACTCCTCATACCCCCACCTTAGTGCATCCACCCCCCGCTCCCGTCCATACTGGATTATAAAATCCCTAATATCCCTATCTACCCTCGTTGGGCTACCATAGACTGTCAAGCCATTCTTATGGGCTAAGACATTTTTTACGTCCTGTGTTGGGTCACTTGCGGATATATCATCAGCAATCGATGGCGTTGTCACAGTTGCCCCCCCTTCCCTGTTTGGATGTGTGTGTAAATGGAACCTAGTGTTCATCTTATATATGTCTCCTCTTATGAGTCCAGCATTCCTTTCACAGCCTGTTATCAGAACCAACTGACCGCCTCTTTCGGTCAAGTTCGCCTCATATGGCAGTTCCAATAGCGCCTTTATGTTGGCGGGGGTTACTCCTCCAGAAACCTTGAACTCATAGTAACACTCCTCAGGGTCGAACTTTTGCGACTTCAAAAAGCCAGATATCTGCTCCATGGTCTCAGGAGTCTTCGAGCCAGTGATTGATAACCTATATCGTTCTCCACTCGGATTCGACTTCATTATCCTAATATCCTTTTCAATCTCCTTACTTCGCATCTCTAATGCTCTGATGTAAGAATCCCTAATCTCCTCCGCCGAGAACCTCTCTGCCAATACCCCAAAAGGGTCTCTCAACCCTCCATCCGGGCCCCTAAAATAGAATTTAATATTGTTATCTCCCACCGCCTCCATCTCAAAATCCCTGTAGTTCATATAGTTCCTGGCTTGGACTTTCGGCCCGACATACTCCCCTGCAACTTCTACTTTGTTTTTCCCGTCTTTACTAGGGTGGATTGTGATTATCATGTCTCCCGGCGTATAGTATGTCGGATTCTTCCGAGCGCAAAATCTAATGCCCTTAACCTCCTTTAGTTGCTCATCTCTTGGGGCTCCCGTTTTTACTTCATTTAAATCAATGTAATGGTAAGACGGGCCTTCAGTCAACACCCTATGGAGAAATATGTCCTCCTCAATTGCAGAAAATAATCCCCTCACGTTCGCGATTTTGCTGGTGTCCAACGTGAGGCTCTTATACCCCTTTAAGGCCGATTCTAGTATGGGCAACTCATCCGCTCCTGTCTTACCTACGTTCCGTTCCCTTTCCATCCTCTCTCTCCTTCGCGGTTTTTTTTCTTGAGCATACAGTACTCATCTAAAGCCTTCCTGAGTCTTTCGGCAAGCTCTTTTGGCATTGTACTGCTGTGTTCCCCCTCCATGTGGTCTGCCCCGCTATGTTCGCCTGTAAGAGATGGGGAAGGATTTCCTATTAAGCGATAGATTCAGTCTAAAAACACCACAGGATTCGCTCGAGATGTCCGCCCGTAGGATTAGTTTTTGCGCTTCTTCGCGGCCTTTTTCCCTTTCTCTAGGTTGTGTCTTGTGACTTTCTCCTTGAAGTCCATTATGGCCGCGTGGTAGTTTAGGCCTGCGTCGAAGGGGTTGCCGTGGTGGCTGAAGTACTCGTGGACGCTGCCGTCTCCCATCCCCTTCGTGCACATGTAGTAGTAGTGGTCGCTTATCTGGAACATCCTCCAGATTCGCATAAGCTCCGGGTTACCTGACATCCTCACGTCGTGTTCCATCTCCTTCAGCCTTGCGAAGTTGATGTGCTGCATGTGGTTGCCAAGCCAAGCGGAGGCGTCCCGTTCCATGTCAGCCCATGAGACCGTCTCATACCATGGGACTTTGATTTCCCCGCGGGGATAATACCTTTCTATTACCTCAGAGGGCGTGTTGAACTCCAAGTTCGCCTTCTCAAGAACCTTCCACGGTAGGGCGTCCAGGAAGTGGAATATCCCAGTGTCCTCCCACTGGTGTTCGCCGAACGTCTCATAGTCCATGAAAATGTTGATTGTATCCTCTGTTGACCAGCTCAGCCAGTCAGCGTACTTCTCAGCTGTGAGGGGCCAGCCTGGCCACCATTTCGCGCTGAACCTGTATCCTACGTCGTCCGAGAGTTTGTAGTTCCTGAGTAGGACCTTTATCTTCCCGTCCTTTCGGGTGTAGATGTAGTTCGGGCTCCTCCAACCTTCAAGCACCCTTTCGATACCCTCTGTCATAATCGCCTTAAAGCCCAACTCCTCAATCTCCTTAGCGATCGTGTCATGGTATAAGAGTTCGGTGTTCCTGAAGACAGTCGGCTTCTGGCCGAGGAGGTCCTTCACCATCTGCCTGTGGTCCTTCACCTGTTCGATGAACTCCTGCCGGTAGTCGAACAGGCTTGCGAGGCTGTGGTAGCGCGTCTCTGCGATGAATTCGACGCATCCCGTCTCCGCGAGCTGTTTGAACACGTCAAGTAGGTTCCTATCCCACCTTTCCATCTGCTCTAGGATGCAGCCTGAGAGCGAGTAGGAGACCTTAAACTTCCTATTCTCGCCTTTTAGCCTGTCAATGTTGGCGAGGATGTTTTGCGTCGCAGGCCAGTAGCATTTGCCAGCGACCTTGTGGAACGTCCACTCGTTCAACCCATTGTCGAAGTAGTAGTCTTCTAGGCCGTTTTGCGGCGCTCCGTTCGGCCAGAACCACCTTAGTCTATAAGGCTGATGGACTTGGAAGTATAGGCATATTGAAGTCATCTGATATCCTCACTGGTTCTTTCTTTTTCATCAACGTTTTTCTTTCTTCCCAAGAAAGAAAAAGGTTGTGGCTGGTGGACCTGAAAGTATAAGCAGATTGATGTCATTTTTCCCCCAATTATCCCCCCTAGTCTAGTGTCAGATATTCTGCGTCCTACCTTATAAAGGTTGAACTGGTACAATGTTCCCGACCATAATGCATTGACCGTATTTTAAACCCTGCAGGCAATATCTTCACATGGCTTTAGGTACTCAGGAGCTCCTGATCGTGTTCCTTCTGGTGTTGCTCCTATTCGGGGCTAAGAAACTGCCTGAGCTGGCGAGGGCCATCGGGGAGTCTGTGAACGAGTTCAGGAAGACCCAGAAAAAGTGAAAGCGTCCTTCACTGAGCATCTTATCGAGTTTCGGCGTAGGCTTATTGTCGTGCTTGCATTCCTCATAGCTGCGACCGTGCTGTCCTATCCCCTCGCTCAGCCGCTTCTCCTCAAGATGAAGGAGGATTTACTCGGCGGAATCAACCTGGTGATAATAGAACCGCAGGAGGCGGTAATGGCCTACTTTAGTGTGTCGCTCCTTCTGGGTTTCACGTTCACACTGCCTGTCCTAACATACCACCTCTGGGCTTTCATCGCGCCTGGATTGCTCAAGCAGGAGAGGAGGATGCTCGCCTACCTGATAATCCCCTCAGTCTTCATGTTCCTCATTGGGGTCGCATTCGGATACTATGTGCTCTTGCCTGTTGCCTTAAAGTTCCTCTTAGCGTCCGCTGAGCCGCTTGCTACGCCGATGATATCGCTGGGCTCAGCAACATCGTTCATAACGTCCCTCCTACTCGCGTTGGGTGTCGTGTTCCAACTGCCGCTCATCACCGCTGCCTTAAGCAGGCTTGGAGTCCTCGACTACCGTACGCTCGCAAGATACCGTCGCCATGTCATAGTCCTCATATTCCTCATCGCAGGGATAATCACAGCTGACCCTGGGTTCGTCACACAGACTCTACTGGCCGTTCCGATGGTGTTGTTGTATGAGGTCGGGATTTTGACTTCGAGGGTGGCTGGAGGCAAAAGATGTTAGGCACTACAGAAATGGCCGTCGTGCTCATACTCGCCCTAATACTATTCGGCCCAGAAAAACTCCCACAACTCGCAAAACAATTCGGCCAATTCATCCAAGAGATAAGGGACGCAATAGAAGGGAAAGAACTGAAAGGATAATCCTAGTCCTGATTGGGGTTAAAAAATTATTTTATCTTTTCTATTTTGTATTTTTTGTATTGGCCTTTTTGTTGTGCTTCAAGTAGTTTTTCAATTGTCCCTAGCTCAAGAATCTCTAACATCTCCGGATCTACTCTTTCTTTTGGGACTGCTTTATCAAAATGATTCATCTCACAGGTATGGTCGGCATACCAGGACTCTAAGAATTTCCCACCATCTGTAGTGTATTTCAGAAGGCTGAAACCCCACGGCTTAATCACTCCAACCCTCTCAACCCCAATTATCCTACCTCTCTTCTCTAAAACACGATATTCCATCTTACTATTAGTTATCGCGTAAACAAAGAATAAAACCATTTTTCTCTCAGACTATCCCCCACCTTATCCAATCAAACTGTTTAAACACCCCCTCTAGGCTTTTTTGGTTCTGTTATTTGAATCCTTCTTGGTGGAATTCCTGCGTCTGGTAAGTTTGGATTTCGGCCGTTTTCCAGCAGTTTGCGGGGCTTCCTCCTTTCAAGCAGAGTTGGCCTAGGAATTCCTCCTTGTTGGGGAGCTGGTCCCAGACGACTGGGAGGTATGTGGATTGGTGTTGGCCGCTTCTTATTATGACGCCGTCCACGCCTGGTATGAGCTTGGCCAGGAGGTCGTCTGGGCTGTCGTATTTCAGCGGTTTGGGGATGCTAAGCACCGACACCTCTATTTTGATGTCTTTCAGCTCATCCTCAGTCACCTGCTCGAATCTGCCATCGTTTAGCGCGGCGTTGAGCGCGTTGTCTATGACGCATCTGTAGAGCTTCTCCTGCGGCACGAGGTGGCCTATGCAGCCCCTCAGCTGCTTGTTCTTGTTGAGTGTGACGAAGCAGGCCTTATCTTCAAGGAGTTTCGGCGGTATCTTGGTCTCGTCAAGTTTCATATCCTCTCCCCTGTAGTGCCTAACTAGGGTCTCCTGCGCCAGGTCCAGGAGGAACCGCTGCTCCTTAGTGTCGAGGCCGTCGTAGAATCCTATGGATGAGTATCCCACGACTCCCTGGTTTTTATCGCCTGCCGTGTCTCCGCTGTTCCTGTAGTCGAAGACTTTCGTCCTCCAACCCTCCCTCTTGGCTATCTCCATCAGAGTCAGGATAGGGATTCTCCCGCACGCGTCGCCTTCTTTGGCCATCTTAGCCGAGTCAAGGTTCACTATCGCATCCACTGTGTTCTTGTCTGTTGCAACGCACTGGTCGTACGGCTTGTAGTGGCTGAGGTCTGATGATGCTACTATGAGTGTGTCGTCGTCAACGTATTTCATGAGCGCGTCAGCCAGCTTCACTGGGTCGACGTCGCCGACGACTATCGGGATTATCTTAAATGGCGGCAATACCTTCTGCAGGAACGGAACCTGCACTTCGACGCTGTGCTCCTTCTCCTCAGCCTTAGGGTCTGAGGTAAACATCTCCTCCTTCAACATATCCTTAACCTTAGGCGAAAGCAAGACCCTCCCCAGTGGCGTCTCATAGTAGTTGACGTTTGGGATGGAAGCCTTAGTCAAATACACATAATGGGACGGTCCCATGACTATTACCGTCTCGTACCTACTTTTCATAAGCTGCCTGTACCCGTAGGCTGCTACCGGCCCAGAGTACACGTACCCCGCATGCGGCGACACAAAGCCTCTTATGCCGTAGACTTCATGGTAGTCTTTGGCCTGGCTGATGTGCGTGTCTATGTCCTTTGAAAGCTGTGTCTTGTCACTCGGATAGAATGCGCCTGCGACTGCAGGCTTCCTCACCGTCTCTGCGAGGGTGGTTGTCGTGGAATCAGTCTTTTCTTTCG
>JAZDIN010000031.1:0-16543 GCA_043804895.1 Candidatus Altarchaeota archaeon | reverse complement strand
CAAAGAGGGCCTGTCACGATTTTATGCGGATTACACGGATACTGGAAAGAATTTCTTCCTCACACTTGTGCTGTTGGCATCCCTCTTTGCAATGGTCTGCCTATATACTCGGGGGGAAAAGCACAAATCTGCAGTCTTTTTCATAATCTCAGCATACCTGCTCTACATAGGGTATCTGGGACACCCCAGCAATATCCACATCGTTGAACGACTCTCTGTCTTCCCCGTCTTATGGTTTAGCATACTCTCCGGTTTGGGTGTCAACATACTATTCGGCAAAATTTGGTGTGCCCTTTTGCCTAAAAGCACATACCTGCCTGTCGGGAAATTACTGGCATTGGGTGTCTCTATACTCCTGCTATTGCCCCTTTTATTCGGGGTTAACACACTCTCTGGTATACCTGGATTATCCGGTCTTACTCAGAGATTCCAAGAGAAGCCGGTAACCAATGTCCTGCCCAACTATCTAGTCAGCCTTGCGTCCTGGATAGAAGACAACACCAACAGGAATGGTAGAATACTCTTCGAGGAGGAATGGTCCGGCGACCACTTCGGCCGCTCCCACTTCCTGATGATGCTCTCCTATGCTACTCAGAGGGAGTTCATCGGAGGGCCATTCTGGTTCTCCTGGATTAAGCATGGTGATGTCGCCAAGTTCAACGAGGTTCGTCCCTTCGAAAAGGACGTTGGCTCCGCAGCAGACACCAACGTCATAATGGAGTACGTTGAAAGATACAACGTCAACTGGGTCATCGTATACTCCAACAAGTCAAAGAAATTCTTTGACTCCCACCCGTCATATTTCTCCAAAAGCGAGGAAATAGGCTGGTTCTCCACATACAAGGTTAATCGCATGCCTAACCCCTTCCTTAAAGGCTCTGGTAATGTAAAAGCAGAACTTAACTCCATCACAGTTACTAACGCAAGCAGAGGAGAAGTCATCCTAAAATACCACTGGTTCGAAACCCTGAAGACCAGGCCTGAGCTTTCCATCGAGGAATACAAAATACCCGGCGACCCGGCCGGCTTCATAAGGGTGAAAAACGGGGACGTCCAATCCTTTGAAGTATACAACGACTACGGCTGGTATAAGATATTTCAACTCATCCCTACGGTGATGCAGAATCTTGCCAAGATACGCTCCGGCAGCACACAACCGTACTACAAACTGAATCTGGATGCATCAGTTGGTGCGGGGTGCAGTAACCGGGTTGACTGGCTTCTCATACGCCCAGACACTAGCTTTGATTCCTCAGTATATGGGGTGATAAAACTCTCCAAGGGCATATCCCCCAAGGGTTACCGTGAGGTAAATTACTCGCGGACATACCGCTCCCAGATGAAAGAATCCGTGAGGTGGGTCATACTAGACAACTTCTGCGAGTATGTGTCGCTCCAGGGGACATTCGGCGAGAAAGACAAGGTAGTCTATGCGATGACATACGTCTACCTTCCCGAGGACGAGGAGCTGTTAGCCGGGGTCGGAAGAGACGACGCCCTCGAGGTCTACGTCAACGAGGAGATAGTATTCGAGAACAAGTCCCCGCGCAGCCTGAAAATTGACGACGATTTTGTCCAAATAAAACTTCACAAAGGAGAAAATCGCATCATACTCAAAGTCACAAACATCCACCCCCCCTCAATTGGTTTCTACTTCAGACTATATAGCCTAGACGGAAGGCCGCTAGAGGATGTGGACTATTACCTCCCCCAAACAAAGCTATCCTGATTTAATCAGTATGTTCCCTATGTTTGGGGTGTTCTTGTATGTTGTGAAATATGCTGTTGTGCTCCATGGGTTTGGTTGGCCGTTGACTATTGTTCTCACCCGCCAGGCGTATAGCATTCCGGGTTTGATTGCGTCTGTTTCGAGGTATTTCTCACGGCTGGTGGTGTTGAGGCTGTATACTATGGCCTGGTCGAATAGGATGGGGTTTTCGCTTATCTGCATCTCATAGGAGACTGTCGCCGGATAGTCCGGGGTTGTCTTGTTGTCGAGGATGGCCTGGTAGCGGCCTGGGTCTGTTATTGCGGCCCTGTTCCATTTGAACGGTATCTTATGGGCTGGGTAGGATTCGGCGAAGTTGGGGCCTTCCACGATGGGCATATTGTAGTATTTTTCCAGGACGTAGGTTGATGTTATGAGAAGCAGCGCGGCCGCTGCTACGGCTGCGTAGAGTATCGGCCTTTTGATTGCGTAGTCTGGCAGGCGTTTAAGTGCGAATAGGTTTTTTTGGGCAGAGAGGTAGAGGATGGTGGCTCCTGCGATGACAAGGAGGTACGTCCAATACCAGCTGGAGTTGGTGTACCTCACCTCGACGGTATGCCTTCCCGCGGGAACCCAGATTCCAACGAAGTTCGGAGTCACATCATAGTATTCTGTCTCCTTCCCATCGACTGTCACCTCCCACGTTGGGAAGTAGCTCATCTTAAAGATGAGGAACCTGTCGGTCGGGGCATCGTAGTTCATCGAATACTCCTGCAGCCCTGAGAGTGTGTTGTATATTCTCGCGTCCCCTGGGTAGTGCGGATTCTCCGGCAGTGTAACGTCCATCCAGGATGAGCCGTGCCTCGCGACAAGGTCTGTCGTTGAGTAAGAGAGATTCTCCCATGATACTATAATGCCGCCTGATTTCGCGTACTCTTCGAGCTTCCTCTCGACGACAGCTTGGTCGCGTATCACATAGTCCATTATGAGCGTCACCGGGTACTTGTCAGCATCAAACTCCACCTCATCGAGGACCCGTGTATCAGCCCTGACAGTGAACGGCAGTTTAGAGTATTCATTGCTCTTCTGGTATGTCAGTATCCACTGGAGGCCGAAGCTGTACCATGTGTCGTCGCTGGCTATTATGAGTGAAGGTTTCGATGGTGTGAATTTGAAGTATGTGGGGGTTTCATCCACTTCGTAGAAGAGGTAATTCTGAGTCTTTGCTAGGAGGGTAATATTGTTTTTGACGAGCGCCTTCTTCGGGTCCTTCTCCCAGCTTCTGTCAGCCAGCATGTATTTTACGTTGTATAGGTCGATGAGCTGAGGCTTGTATGGGATGCCCTTGATGAGGCTCTCGTTCCTACTGTCCTGGGAGACGAGCCTGTAGAGGAGCTGCTGGGCTGGGTAGCGTGGGTCCCAGTTGGGGGTCATAATTATCGGCAGCTTCGAGCTTACTGCGAAGAGCGGCTGCGTCTCATGGTTGTTGAGGTTCAGTTCCCTGCCGACAAGAAGCCTCCCTGAGGGGTCGTACTTTACGCTGCCAAACAATTTCTCCATCTCCTTGAATTGGGAGTGGTAGGCTGTGTCCACGGTGTCCTGCGCCACAGCGTATCTCTCCTGCCAAAGGGGTGCGAATGCCATTGTAGAGGAAAGGAGAATCAGGAGTGTGAGGTACGTGCTGCCATCGAATTTTATCCTAGTTGCCAGCATCCTTATGATGGCTTCACAGCCGTAGTACAGTCCCACGCCTGCAAGGCATACTCCGAAGAATTCGAACACCGCGCTCACCCTAACGTAAAACATCTGGCCCTGTAAAGGCAGTAGGCCGAGGAGCGGCATGTCGTCTGCTCCTGAGAGGAACATGAGCGCTGTGAGGAATCCGATTGAGAGGAATCCGTGTTTGATGTCCCCCACCTTGGTGAGAGCCAGTGTGAGGCCGAGTATGATGAAGGCGGTGAGTATCGGTTGGCGTTTCTGCTTGGAGTTGTCGTACCAGTTGTTTCCTCTGAGGAAGCTGTTGGTCTTGTCGAATAGGGAGCCGTCGACGAGGTAGTCTACTGTCTGCACTAGCGTGAGGGAATTCCTCTGGAAGCCGGAGTATACCGAGCCTGTCCTCTTCAAGACGTCATGCAACTGGTACTTGGAAAGCGATGCGGCCGGGACTGAGAAGAAGGAGGATACGAGGACTACGACTATGAGCACTATGGCGTACTTTCGTACGAAGAAAAGAATTGCATTGCGTTTGTACCCTAAGACTAAGAGCACGAAAAGGAGGCTGAGGTTGATAATCAGCATGTAGTTTATGAGGAGGTGGGAGAGCATCGAAAGGACTAGCACCACCGACAGCAACGTTATGTTCCTGTTCTTCTGGAACGTCTCATAGAACAGCCCCAATGCTATGGGGAATAGGAACATGGCAAGCGCCTGCGAAACTATGCCGCTGTAGAAGTAGGAGGTCATGTTGTTTCCCCAGCCCATGTTGGATGTCGCAGCGAACAGGGCGGCAAGGCCTGCCACAAGCTTCGGATGGCCTAGTCTGGTGAGGAAGTAGTACAGGCTGAGTGGATATGCGCCTATCAGAAACACCAGGAGCGTCTTCTCAGAGAACAGTAGGTCCAACGCCGTTACCTTGTGTATGAAGACGACTATGATGTAGAACAGCGGCTGGTACATGTACAGGAGCGGAAGGCCGCTCTGGAACAGGTTGAACCAGCCGAAGACGGTTCCCTCCTCGCTTACGAGGCGGTTCACGTAGTACGACAATGCGGTGTGCATGTAATTGTCGCCTGCGTTGTTGAAACCGTCGTTGAACACAGACGACATGACGTAGAGGAGGAACAACACCGCGGCAGCTGTGAAAACCACCCCCAAGATGTCCTGGAGGCCCTCCTTCTTAATCTCCTCCCCCCTCTTTTTTGTCATAGTATGGAAAGTGCCGTTACTGTTATTGATAAATAATAAACCCCAGTAATAAAAGTCCATGAAAGTCTTGTTGCTGAATCCTCCGGCACCTGGTGGCCAAAGCAGGGACGGCAGATGCCAGACTGAGGGCGCGGCATGGGTTTCGGCTTTTCCGCCGACTACGTTCGCTGGAATCGCAGGCTGTGTGAGGGAAAAGTTCGGCTCTGGGAGCCTGATGGTGTTGGACTGTATCGGAGCTGATATCGGATACGCTGAGGCTCTCAAGAGGTCGGTCGGGTACAGGCCGGATTACATTGTCCTCAACACTTCGACCCCGACGATAGATTCTGATTTGAGGATAGTTGGTGAGGTGAGGAAAGTGACTGGCGCTAAGGTAATAGCGTACGGGGAGAATGTCACTGCAAGGTACAGGCATCTTCTTGAGGAGGGAAGCGTAGACTATGCGATACTCGCTGAGCCTGAGACTCCTATCATAAAAATATTGGAGGGGAGTCCAAGGTCGCCTGGCGTCGCCATGTTAGACTGGGATGGGGGTAAGTGGATGGAGCCTGACATGGACTCCCTCCCGTTCCCAGCATACGACCTTCTACCCCTGTACTATTACCCGCTGACCGGGGAGAGGTGGATGTTCGTGAGGACTGGCCGCGGCTGCCCGTACAAGTGCATATACTGTATTGAGCCTCTGAATTCGCCCACACCGAGGTTTCACTCAGTCGACTATCTCATCAGACAGTTCAAATGGCTTACAGAGGACCTGAACATCAGGCTGTTCATGTTCTGGGATGAGATCGCCACATTCGACAAAGGACATATGCTGGAATTGTGCAGGAGGATAAAATCAGACGGCTTAAAGTTCAAGTGGTTTTGCACCACGCGGGTGAATCACTTCGACGAGGAGCTGGCGAAGGAGATGAGTGAGGCAGGTTGTAGGATGATGTCGTTCGGATTCGAGTCAGGCAACCAGGAGATACTCGACCGAAACGGGAAGGGGATAACACTCGAACAGTCTAAGGCCGCGGTGAAGGCTGCGAAAAAATATGGGATATGGACTATAGGCCATTTCATCATCGGACTACCGGGTGAGACTCCTAAGACTGCTAGGAAGACTGCGAAGTTCGCAAGGGACCTGAAGATAAACTTCGCCCAGTTTTACGTGGCTACGCCGTTCCCAGGGTCAGTGTTCCACAGGATGGCGAAAGAGAACGGGTGGCTTCTTGGAGACGACATGGAGAGGATACAACAGGGTGTGGCGACGATATCGTACCCGAATTTCACAGCGCGGCAGATGCAGGAGGAGAGGAGGAACGCTTACCTTAGATTCTACCTTAGGCCGTATTCGGTGTATTCGAATATCTTCGGCAGGTCGCCTTCGGTTCTACTGAAGCTTCCCCTCCAGGCTTTGAATTTCAGCAGATGGGTTCTGAAGTAGGTTACTTCCTCCTCTTCTTCGACGCAACCTTCATAATATCCTTCCTATGCTTCCACGCGTACTGTGCTAGAAGGAAGACCCCGACGAGTGCTGCGACTGCGAGGAGTGGGTTCTTCTGGCTTGACTCCCCCATTTGCCTCTTCTTCGTCTTCACCCTGCCCGAGGAGAGCGACTCGTAGTGGATTCCGTCCTTTACGTATGACGCTAAAAGAAGCACTGTGAAGCTGCTGTCAGGGAGGGCTCCGAATGTCGTGACTGTCGGATTCACAGTGGCGACGCTTTTGGCTGGCACGTCAACAGAATCGGGGAGGTCTTTGAGGAGGAGCACGTCTGGGAAGGCATCCTTCAGATTCACAGTATGGTCTACGGTGTCCCTGTTTCTGACCTGCACCTCCATCAATATCTCCTCGTCAACGTCGAGTTCAACTGGTTTTATGCTCAGGTCGACCATCGGGCGTTCTTCGTTTTTCACATATGCCACCAGCGGGTAGACCATGCTAATCTGATAGCGGTTCCTGTCTTGGAATCTCAGATAAACTGGGATAGCGTATGAGCCGGGGGTTATGTTGCCGACGGTGATGTTGAACCTGCCGGTGTATGGTGTGTTCTCAGGGAGTTTCCCGACGTTTATCCTGTTGGCTGTGAAACCCTCCGGCAGCATCAGCTCAAGCACCGTACTATATGAGGGTTCATCACCCCTGTTCTTCAACGTCAACTCAACCGTCGCCCCCCCACCAGAGACTGTGACCTCAGCAGGTGAGGTCACGTCCATAGTATAGTACGCTGAAACCACCCCCACCAAGCATAAAGACAGCATAACATACGCTGCCCCTTTAATCAGTCTTCTCTCCATCATCCACTACAGGGTATGCCGTCCTCTGCTAAACAGTCAATGTGCAGTGATATGGCCTCTTTTATGTTCTTTAGGGCATCTTTCTCGCTTTTCCCCTGTGAAATGCAGCCTGGGATGGACGGGACCCTAGCGACGATATAGTCATCCTCGCCCTTTTCCAGAACAACCTTAAAATTCATCCTATTAATTATGTCAACGCCAACTTTATAAGTGGCGGACGGGCCGGGTGTGGAATCCTAAGCTCGTGCACAGGCTGACCCGGAGTGGTTCTCATTCCCGCAACCTCACAAGCACCATCCACAATAGTTATGGCTGCTCCCTTCCGGGCCTGACCAGGTTCCTGCTGTGGACAGTCCAGTGAGACGAGAACTCACAGTTCCGCCCCGGACCCGGGCACAAGATTATGACCCGCCTCCCGGCTCTCAGCCCCTCCTAAAGACGGTTTGAGGTTACAGGCTACGCCTACCAGCCCGGCCTAGTCCACCGGAATATATGGGGTGCTTGTGGTTTATTAATCAATAAGACTTATAATACACTATAACAACTTATTGGTGATATATAATGTCAGATATGACGACTGTGCAATTAGACAGAAACTTGCTGGAATCATTGAAGTCAGTCAGAGAGTACCCCCGGCAAACATACAATGAACTTATAGCCCACATGCTTGAGGCTTTCGTTAATCTAAAAAAACGGAACCAGTATGACGAATTCCTCCACAAAATACAGCAACAGAAGATGGCGGAGCTCTGGGACAACAGGGATGACGATGTCTGGGATAACGCTTGAGCCAGGAGATGTAATACTGGCTAAAGTCCAGTATACGGACACCCTCGAAATAAAGACACGCCCTGTCGTCGTCCTGTTCGAAGAGTATGGTAACGTTGTTGTTGCTGGCGTGACAAGCAATCGTCTGATGGATGGGATCCCCTTGAGTATTGCTGAGGGTGCAGTGAAAGATAGTGTCATAAAACTAAACTACCTCTTCACTACCTCAAAAAGCCTAGTCTCAAAGGTTCTATTCAAACTTACGCCAGAGAAGAAGCAGATTATCCACCAAGAACTAATGCGCAGACTGGAAAACCTAAAGAAGTGACTTTTTTCACTTATAAATAGTGCGCCGGCATAGTTAATTGGGGTGTGGTTGTGGATTCATTAGTTAATTCTGCGTTGGAGCATGGGAAGCTGGAGAAGCGCCTCTACGACGAGTTCAGTGAGGCCGAGCATCTTAGGATTGTGGTTTGTGGCGTCGGAGGCGGCGGCGGCAACACAGTGAACAGGCTTTCTAGAATTGGTGTCGAAGGCGCTGACCTTATTGCTGCGAACACTGACAAACAGGACCTCCAGAAGCTCAACGACAGCATAACCAAGGTGCTGATAGGCGGGAAGCTCATGCGCGGCCTCGGGGCCGGCGGATTCCCTGAGCTTGGCGCAAAGGCTGCAGAGTCCAGCCGCCATGAGTTATCTGACGTCCTAGCAGGCACGCATCTACTCTTCGTCACAGCAGGCATGGGCGGGGGTACCGGCACCGGAGCAGCTTCAGTCGTGGCTGAAGTCGGCAAGGAGGCTGGGGCGATAGTGGTCGCGATAGTCACCTTCCCGTTCAAGCTGGAGCGCGCAAGGCAAGATAAAGCAAGAGAGGGTATTGAAAAGCTGAGGAAGACTGCCGACACAGTCGTGGTGGTGGACAACAACAAGCTCGTCGAATATGTCCCTAACCTACCAATCGACAAAGCATTTAGCGTTGCTGATGAGGTAGTGGCCCGCGCAGTCAAAGGCATCACAGAGACCATAATGGAGCCGAGCCTCATAAACATAGACTTCGCAGACATACGCACTGTCATGGCTGGCGGCTCGGTCGCAGTCATCAGCGTCGGGGAAGGCGAAGGCCCTGACAAGTGTTCGGACGCTGCTCGTAACACGCTTGCGCATCCGCTTTTAGATGTCGACTACAAGGGCGCAACTGGGGCGCTCATCCACATAACCGGTGGCCCTGAGATGACGTTGGGCGACGCTAACAGGATTGGCGAGATGATAACCCAGGAGTTCGACCCGAAGTCTTCGGTGATATGGGGCGCCAGGGTTAACCCAAACATGAGGGACAGGGTTGAGGTCATCCTTATCGCAACCGGCGTCAAAAGCCCGAACATCCTCGGCGCTGAAGTGACGTCAGACTACAGCGAGCATACACCTGATACAGGCGGTTGGAACATGTCTAATCTCTAGTGAGCTTCCCCATAAGCTTGTGCGCTTCGATGAGAGGCTGACTGCCCTTCTCCCTTATGTCCTTTTCGCTGAACGACTTCACACTATCCCCTTTTTTCCTAGTGTCGTATATGGCATACGGCACTGGCTCATCGGTGTGCGTCCTCACCTTGATGGGGGTCGCATGGTCTGGCATTACCAAGATGGCGTAATCATCCTCAAGGCTCTCCATCATCCTCCCTAAAACCCGCTCGTCAACGTCCTCGATAGCCTTGATTTTGCCTTCAACATCCCCCTCATGGCTTGCCTCGTCAGTGCTTTCGATGTGAACGTAAGCCAAGTCGACTTCTCTCAGGCTCTCCACTGCAGCATCCGCCTTCCCCTCATAGTTAGTGTCAAAATACCCCGTAGCACCCTTAACCTCAAGGACCCTCATCCCCACAATCTTACCGATGCCTTTCAGGAGGTCCACAGCCGAGACAAGGGAGCCGTCGATTCCGTAGGCTTTCTTGAAGGTAGGCATGTTCGGGCTGACTCCAGCACCCCAAAGCCATATGCTGTCCGCAGGGTTCTTGTTCTCCTTGATGCGTTTTTTGTTCACATCATGGTCTCCCAGAATACCCGCAGCTTCGTCCATGAGCATGTTCAGAAGCTTCGCAGTCTCCGAACCAACTTCAGTCTTCGCTTTTATCCTGTACTCTGAGACCTTCTCGCCGACTATGTCATGCGGCTGCTGAGCGAGGAATTCGAGAGACGGCTTCAGCTTAGACCTTATGACAAGGATGTTCCTGTAGCTGGTCCCCGGGTAGAACTCTATGCCGTCGGCGCCGAGCTTCTCGTTCAACGCCTCAATAAGCTTCGCCCCCTCAGCCTTCTTTATGTGGCCTGCGGTGAAGTCCCTAATCCTCCCATCCTCTACGGTGATGAGGTTGCACCTGACTGCGATATCCCCCCTCCCAAGCTCGATACCGAGGTTGGCTGCTTCGATGGGCGCCCTACCGCTGAAATACTTCCGCGGGTCATAACCCAACACCGACATGTTAGCAACCGAACTGTCGAAGGGAAGCTCAGGAAACAGGGTCTGAGCCATCCCGCAGGTTCCTTTCTTAGCTACCGTATCCATGTTCGGAGTGTAGGCAGCCTCAAGCGGAGTCTTCCCCTCAAGCTCCTCAAGCGGCCGGTCAGCCGCACCATCAGGGACTAGGACGATAAACTTCATGTTTGTTGTTATTACCACGAAATCAGAATAAAAATAGTCATGCAGCCTAAGGTGAGGTTTTTCGAGCACTCGGACGCTGATGGGGTAGTCGGCATCTACCAGAAATTCGGAACCTGGTTTGAGGATATCGGAGTCAACAGGGAATTCATCCTATCCTCCGCGGCTCGCCCTGACTTCAGATTCCTCGTAGCAGAAGTCGACGGCACCCTACTCGGATTCATAGGATGCCTCTACCAGACGGCAGTCGGGAGGGCCGAACTCGGCCCACTCGGCGTAGACGAAGCATACCAGGGATACGGGATAGGCTCGGCCCTGAGAGAAGCCATGTTCCGGTTCCTTAAGGAAAACGGAATCAGACGGGTCTTCGTGAAAGTCAAAGCTAACAACTCTAAAGCTGTAAATTTCTTCCTAAAGGAGGGATTCAACTACGAAGCCTACCTCAGAGGCTACACGATGGAAGGCGAAGACGTGGTGCAGATGAATGCTAATGTTTAATTCCTATCCTTTCTTTTGTCCTGCGTTGGCGGTTCAAGACCGTCCAAGGGCAATATCCCCCTGGCCAGGTTATTTCGCGCAACTCTTACTATCTTTAAATCATCTTGCTTGCGTTCGTAATTCTTACTAGTTAAGCTAAACTCTAGCTTTATCAGGGCTTCTGACGCGTCGTCGCGTTGTTTACCGCCTGCTTTTTCAAACAGGCTGACGATATGCGGCAGAATCAGAGGGTTGTTTGATGCGATTTCCGCCATGCCATTGAGCACACTTTTTGGCAAAATACCTCCCATCTCGACGACCGCGTTAAAAACATCCAAGATTTTCTCCCTGTCTGGCATGTCCGCATTCCTCAGGCTGCTGGTTAGTCTATCCAGCTTCCCCTCCCCTATCCTTCGGCCGCCTCTCACTGCACGCTCTAACTTAACGCACGCTACTCCAACATTCACCAGCACCATGTCACTGTTGGATATGCTATCAATTAAGGCTATTACATCTCCGGGGGATGGTACCTTGTAAGGCTTTGTTTTTGGCGTCTCCTCGTCTGGTTTTTTCTCTGGTTTTTGTCGTGGCGGCTTCCTCCAGGGCTCACTCTCCGTTGTCGTTCCGGTCTGGGCCGCTTCACTCCTCACCTTAGGTGTTTGTTTGGCTTGTGCTCGCGCCTTCTCCAACAGTTCATCAATCTTTGGCTTGAGTTCGACGTTACCTTCTGCTGCATGCTCTAAGTCCTGGAGTACTCTACCGGGTATAACCCCTCCTTTCGATAATACTGCATCAAATATCCAGAGTATCTGCTCCTTGCAAGGAATCCCTGGTTTAACTAAGCTTTTGCTTAATTCAGCGAGTCTGAATCTGTCAGTCAGCTTCTGGCCGTTTTTTATCGAGTCAGCTATGACCTTACATATTGCTCCGGAATACTCTGAAAGTTCTTCGTTTCCGCCAGTGGTAATATCGCTATTAAATACTGCAGTAATCAACATATCCTGGGTTGACTCTGGAAGTGTGCCTCCATCCCGCGTATGTACTACTAACATGGATAACGTTCCAGGGATGTTCCTCTTGTTGCTGATGTTCAAATTAACTATCCCCCTAAAGTCATCGTTTGTTAATGGCATATGGTAAGGTATTCGCCTCCCTCGTTAAATAATGTTCAATACCCCCCCTAACGTCTATTTCAGCCTCCTGCTGCACTTGATATATTAATCCCTAAATAACATATCCTATGATGGTATCTCCTCTTAGGCTAGCCCTTTGCATTTTCCTCGTTTCAGCCCTCGGCACGGCCGTTGGGGCGGTCCGGGTTACTGATATCAGTGTTTCAGACGACCCTGTGGACTACTTGGATACGTTCGAAGTCACTGCTAAACTTAGCGGGGACACGTGCAACCTGCAGGCCTGGTTTTACGTTGACAACTACATCTTCGACAGGAAGAACGTAGGATGTGAATCCGAAGAGGTTAAGGGGAAGTTCAATCTTAAAGCTGAGGACTGGGATCTGTTCAAGGTAACATGTGGCCAAAAACAGGCTAAGGTCGAGTTGTACACGAGCGCGACGCAGTCCATGGTGGCAAATGATAGCGTGTCCTTTAACATAGGGGTGATGCCGGGTCTTGAGTTCACCCCAGCCCAGCCAGTCCCGAACAAGGAGGCTCGTGTGAAGTTATACGATAACGACAACGGAAACCCTCTTGGGAACGTGGACTTGACAATCAAGGACATATACGGCGGTGACCCGATAACCGGTAAAACAGTCATAAGCGACGGAGGCTTCTCTTTCATGCCGAAAGCGGCAGGCGAGTACCACCTGACGATGAGGGAAAGGGATATATGCGGCGACATCACATTCTACGTCAAACGGCCGCTAATGATAGACGGGCCGAGGCCTGAGAATCCGGTCATCGGCGAGATGGTCGCTGTTGCGGTGCCGGCGGGGGCTAGCGTTGGGGTCAAGATACTGGACTCAGGTGGGGGGGTGTATAAGACTCCACCAGTGTCCTATAACGGCGGGTCGAATTTCACGATAGACAAGCCTGGCACGTACACGCTCATCGTTGGCGACGAGAGCACGAAGTACTGGAGCATCAACAAGACGATAACCGTGTCGGACAGGCTCACGCCTGAAATAAAGGTCTCGCCAGACCAGCCGGTGGTCGGGAAACCAGCCACCATAACGGTGAGCTCAAGGGGGGAGGGGCTGGCTGGTGCAAGGGTGACTGTGAAAAAACCCGATGGAGTAGAACGGGACTACACAACTGAAAACTACGGCTCAGTCAACTATGAGACAATAACCTCCACCGGAACCTACACTATACGCGTGTCGAAGGAGAGATACGCCGATGCCTCATCGTCATTCGAGGCGAAGCACTATTTCGACGCGGCTTTCTCACCGTCCACCCCGAATGTGAAGGACACACTGGATATGACTGTCAACGACCAAAACGCCAAACCTGTGGGTGATGTGCTTGTTGAAATCCAAGACATAGGCTTCAGACGCGTCACTGACATGGGCGGCAAGATAAGCTTCAACCTCCAGGAGCCGAAGGAGTATGAGATAAAGCTCTCAAAGGACATGTTCTGGGATAAGGCGGTGAAGTTGACACCGTTTGGGATACTGTCTATGGGCGAATGCCTCCAGGAGTTCGAACTAGGGGGGAACATAACAATCTCCACATACGACAGCTTCAACAACCCGGCAGCTGCGGACATAAACTTCAAAGACCCGGACGGAATAGTGAAATACTACCCTAACACGCAGTCATACACCCTAACCCCTGACAAACCCGGCGGATACACAGCCACGGTGAGTAAAACAAACTACCTCAACGCGAACGTGACATTCAAGGTCAAACCGCACCCGCTCAACGTGCAAACGCACATGTCCTCAGGGCAGCTTTACGTGAACGTGACAAGCAACAGCAACCCGGTTTCGTCAATAAAGGTCTCGGTGACGCGCGCATCTGAAACCCTCAACGGCACCACGGATGCGCAAGGCATCGCAGTTTTCAACATGAACCGGGAGGGGAACATCACCCTCATCGTGAATGGTGGAGGGTCGAACATATACTACGACGAGAAGACGCTCAGGCAGAACATACTACGCTCCTACGAGCTGGTTCTTTTGGCCACGCCCCTTGTCGTGATATTCGTAATCACGCTTATAACAATCGTGGTCGTGCAGCTTGGGAGGAAGTACATGGGCAACGAGTGGACGATGCCGTCATTCAGCTTCGGAAGGCCGAGGATGAAGACGAAGCATGATTCAGTCCTCCTGGGCGATGACGGCAAGAAGAGTTCGCGGCTTTCCAAGCTTTGAGAAGATGCCCTGGAAGACTTTTTATAGCGGCATTAACAATATACTACCAACTATAGGTGTCTAAATGGATTTAATCCGCTCAAAATGGGCTAATATTGTTTTGTTTTGCGCCTTATATGCGCTTTTGTGTGTTCCGATGGTGTCTGCAGTCGATGTTGACAGTCTCGACGTAAACGTTCCGAGTTCTATCGAAGCAGGGGGGGACTTTGACGTAGCATTCACACTACGAGACCCGGATGAAACCGAAAACAACGTGAATTTAGATGTTGAGATAACTGTGGGTGACGTTCTCGTCCACCAGGACTCAATGAACGTCGACCTCAACGAAAGTGTCGACAGGACGATAACAGTAAACTCAGGTAGCTTCAGCACCGATGACGGGGATGTGTGGGACAAGAACCTGATGGCATACGGGTGCGACAGCGACATCGAAGTCATTGTCAGCATTTCAGGCGACATAGACGACGTTGAAGACAGCGACTCGATAGACATCGAAGCTGACGGAGACAGCGAGATAAGCTCATTCGACCTAAGCCCGACCACCCTAAACCTAGATGACAAATTCACAGTGACGGTCTACGACGAGGACGAGGACCCCCTCAAAGAGGCTTGGGTGAAGCTCACCTATGTGGAAAAAGGCGACACAGACGGCGAATGGGACGTGTCTGACAAATACACCGACGATAAGACAGACAGCGATGGCGAGGCGACGTTCAAAATATCAAGCGACATATCAAAAGCAGGCAACGGCAAATACCAGCTTGACATATGGAAGATAGGCTACTGCAAAACCACCCAACTCTACAGCATACAAAACATCCTAAACATCAGCGACCCAGAGCCTTCAGCGCCAAAAACCGGGGAACCATTCAAGGTGAGGGTAACAACCCCCTCAGGAAAATCCGCAACCGGGCTACTTGCTTCACTCACACCTGGTGGGCTAAAATCCTCCATCAACATGGACGGCTATGCGACATTCACTGTCGCAACAGCAGGCGCATACACTATCTCAGTCGGCGCAGGCAGCTCAGGATACGATGAGACTCTAAAGACAGTCAACGTAGGAGCTAAATCACAGCTCACAGTCACAGTATCCCCAGACCCCCAGTCGATAGGGAAGCCAGTCATACTAACCGTGAAGTCAAACGGTAATGAGATAGACGGCGCAACAGTGAGGGTCACCCCACCAGGAGGATCAGAACAAACACTCTCAGGGACGACGTCAGCCTCCGGGACAATACCCTACACAGGATCAGCGCAAGGAGACTACTCAGTCAGAGCATCAAAGTCCGGGTACGACGATGGGACTGAGACGTTCAGCGTACTCAACAGCTTTCAGATAACTACTCCAACAACAGAACTTAAACGGGGCAGTGAAGCTGCAATAACAGTCAAAGATCAGTCCGGGGCCGCAGTATCAGGTGCGGCAGTGTCGCTTGAAGGGACAACGATATCGGGCACGACAGACCAGAGCGGATGGTTCTCCTTCACCATGGGTGAAGCAGGCACATACGACGTCCTAGTCAAGAAGACTGGGTTCATTGATGGAACAGCGTCGCTGTCCTCCACAGGCCAGCTTACAGTGAAACTAGACAAGGCGGAGATAACCCTCGACGAGAGCGTGAAAATCACCGTCACAGATGCGGGCGGAACGTCCGTCGAGGCGGCAATAAAGGTCTCAGGGCCAAGCGGGAGCGAAACGTACACAGACTCTGAGTACTCTCTCACCCCCACGAAGGCAGGCACATACGCCATCGAGGCCTCCAAAAAGAGCTACAGCTCATCCTCTGAAACTCTGACAGTCAAACCGCGTCCACTGGCGATAACATACCAGTTCAAGGACGACAAGCTCATACTGAATGCCACAACAGCCGGCAAACCAGCAGGGAACGTCAACATCAACGTAATAGCTGGAGGCATCACATACTCCGCAGCGACAGACAGCTCAGGCGTGGCATCATTCGCTGCCAATGCCACCGGAAACTACACTGTGCAGGTTGCAAGCCAAGACTACGATGCCAAGCCAATGTCCCTCGTGAAAGGATCGACCGCCATATCAGACATATGGGTGCCAATACTCATCGTGCTGGTGCTCATCGTCTTGATAGGCATATTCGCGATAGTGATAGTCAGCCTCTTCTACAGGCGGAATGGGCCGAAGCCGGCCTTCAAGAGGTCATCAGGGTCCAGGCTCGGCAAGTGAGCCTGTGAAGCCATCAGGTTAGGATAATGCAGCTTACGACGAACGTGCTCGGCACATTCATCCTCAGGGATGGGAAGGTAATCAAACAGAAGTTGTTCGCAGGCGACATAATTGAGATAGCGAAAAAGCTCCGGCAGACTGAGGACTCCTACTGTGGCGAGGAGGCTGAGCTGATTAGGGAGATGATAGAGACTGG
>JAZDIN010000030.1:0-7426 GCA_043804895.1 Candidatus Altarchaeota archaeon | reverse complement strand
TTCTTGCTCGCAGTGAGGAAGGCGAAGAGTCATCGAAGCAGGCGTCAGGCTCTACGGATCTGACTTTAGGGGATATGATTGTGGTTAGGAAGAGGAGTAACTGATGGACCCGGTCATAGCGCTTCTTCTACTACTGTTCCTGGCAGCAGCCGTATTCCTACTACGGTCTAAGGTTGAGAGGGTGTTCGGCGTTTTCTTTGTCATACGCTCAACATATGGCATCAGGCTGATAGAATCAGTGTCTAAGTTTAGGCCTGACTTATGGGAGTTCCTCGCTGACTTCTCCTTGTTAATCTCATTCGGCGGCTTAGGCGGATACTATCTCCTCCTGAACCGGCAGTCGAAGGGGAACTTCCACACCAGCCTACTACTCACAGGCCTCATATTCTCCGCGTTGGCTGCCTTTCTCGGGTGGTTCGACATCTCTGCCGCGTTCTTTCTGATGTCATTCGCCTTATACTTCGTCCTGCCGAAGATGGGGAACATAGTGGTAGACCTCACAGCCGCCGTGTTCATGATATTCCTCGGATGCCGGATGTTTTTCGACACGCCACTTTCAGCGTTGGCCGCCCTATTCGGCCTGCCGGCGTTGATGGTTTATTTCATGTTCTCTCACGGCATGAACATACTCTCTGCTAAGACTACTTTGCCTGGGGTTTCGCCGATGCTTCCTGACGCCAGGGACGGGGCTGTCGGCGTTTCCTTCCCAGGCTATGATATATTCATCCCCTGGTGGTTTGCTCTTATAGCGTTGTTTGTCACGCTTGCCGCCCATGAGGGCGCCCATGGTGTGCTGACGAGGGTGGCTAATGTGAGGTTGAAGTCCACTGGCCTCCTCTCGTTCCTTTCCCTGCCTATCGGCGCGTTCGTGGAGCCTGACGAGGAGGAACTCAGCAAAAAATCTAGCGTGGATAGGATGAGGGTTTTTACAATGGGTTCGTTCGCTAACCTTGTCGTCGGCGTAGCAGCAATGGTCATGATATTCGCATCGACTTCCGCGCTCACAGGCATAACGTACTCCACTGGGATGCGGGTCGTCGGCTTCATGGAAGGATACCCTGCGGAGGGTGTGGTGCCCCTGAATACGGTCGTGTACTCGGTGAACGGCCATAAGACATCAAATTTTCTCATGTACAGGAACGTAACAAATTCGATGAAGCCGGGGGCGGACGTGATATTGAACACGAGCACCGGAGTATATTCTATGAAGCTTAAGGCTAATGATGAAGTCCCTGAAAAAGGTTTCGTCGGCGTATACCTCTCAGAGGACATAAAGTTCAGGGGCGCAGCCGATGCGATCCTGAGCGTGTCTCTCGTCTCGTTTCTCATCGAGCTTTTAGGTTGGATAGCGTTCTTCAACATAAACATCTCCCTAGTCAACTTACTTCCGGTGATTCCGTTTGACGGGGGTCGGATGTTCAAGGAGTTCATATCCACGTTGCAGATGTCGCAGGAAAACGTCCAGCGGATGGTCTACGCGATAGTGGGGTTCATCGCAGTCCTTTTCATCATCAACATGATACCCCTCCTGAACATGGTCCTCAACCTCATATTCACCCTATTGTAGAGCTCATATACGGCCCGTCCTTCTCGTATCCGAGGCGCCTGTAGTATCCACGGACTCCGATACCTGACGTCACAGCCATCTTTCCCATGCCATACTCCTCATGGGCTATCCTCTCAGCCTCCTTAAGAAGCTCCGCCCCGTAGCCGCGGTGCTGCCACTCATACTCCGGCTTCTCCCCAATCTCGACCATGGGGCCGTAGACGTGCAGTTCCCTTATTAGGGCGGTTTTATCGGTAATCTCCGGCCTGAACGGCTTGTATGGCATCCTCAGGCGTGTGAACCCGACTAGGATGTCCTTCTTCACGTCCTCGAAGCTGAGGAACACCTCCTTACCCCCGCTTGCGTCATAGTCCTCCCTAAGCAGCTTTATGTCGTCCCATTCAGGTTCGATTCCGTCCTTGAGGAACCTCCCAACTTCCCTACACCTTATGCACTTGCATCTGATATGTTCCTTCTCCAACTCCTCAAGCACGAGCTGGCCGAGGTTGCTCGACTTTATCCCTGCCTCGACGAGGTTGCTTGGTATGTCGCGCATAATCCTCATCGTGCGAACCCATTTTGGCATCATCGCCTTAGCCTGCACTATGACGTCGACGGCCTGTTCAGTCGTCAGTGGGGTGAATTCGCCGCCGCGCCATCTCCTGGAATACTCCGTCCCCTCCATGACAAGGCACGGGTATATCTTAAGCATGTCAGGCTTGAACTCCTGTTGTGTGAAAATCTTTCTGAACGCTCCGACGTCAAGGTCCCTGTCGTATCCCATTATCCCTGGCATCATGTGGTAGCCTATCTTTATCCCCGAGTCCTTTATCTCCTGCGTTGCGTTAACCACGTCCTCGACTGTATGTCCCCTCTCTACCATCTTGTAAATCTCATCATCCGGGTTCTGGACTCCGACCTCCACCCTCGTCACCCCGAACTCCAGCATCGAGTCTATCTGCTCCCTCCTCGCCCAGTCAGGCCGCGGCTCAAAGGTTATGCCAACGCACCTCACAGATGCGTTCTCATTCCCCTCCTGAATCTCCTCCCTGTAACGGAATCTCTTCGGGGTCCTCTCATACTCCTCGATGAAAACCTTATCGCTAGACTGTCTTATCCCCTCGTAATTCCCATCAAACTCGTTCATAGCCCTCAGGCACTCCTTCACAAACCACTCCTGGTAGTCGAGCATCTGCGCAGTCAAAGTCCCGCCCATCACAATCAACTCAGCCTTGTCAACAGGATGGCCGATGGTTTTTAGCTGGTAAAGCCTGAACGTAGTCTGGAGGTACGGGTCGAAGCCGTACTGTATAGCCCGCCTCGTCGCAGGCTCCTTCCCAGTGTAACTTTGCGGAACATTGATGTCAGGCCCTCCAGGACAGTACCTGCACTTCCCATGCGGGCACTTGCTCGGACAAGTCATCGCAGCCACCACCGCCACCCCGCTTATCGTCCTAGTCGGCCTCTTCTGCAGTATGTTAAGCACTCCCCTCCTCTCATCCGAAGTTGCAGTCTTCAATATGTCGCTGTTTCTGATGAACCTATTAAGGCCTAATTTGACGGCGAGCTCCCTCTTCTCATCCTCCAAAGCATCACGGCTGCCAATCCTGCCGGAAAGTATCCCCTCAACTATACTCCGGCAGCCACTCACAAAATCATCCACAACAATAGATTACCTAATCCAAAGAAAAATACCGAATATTATCTTAGAGGCGGCAGAAACACCAGTCTTTAGGGTCTCTCTCTTTTATCCTCTAGTTTATTAATGTGTAACATGTTTGACGCATTCAAAATAATCGGCGCTTTAGGACTTATCCTAATATCCCTGGGGATAATCAACAAGAAGCGAAAAATCCAGGATATCCTATACATACTCGGCGGAATATGCCTTGAATTCTACAGCATCTACATCGGCGATTTAGTATTCATCATCCTACAGCTGATATTTATTTCCGCAGCGGTTTACGACCTCATCAAAGTCCACCATGTCACCAACTGATGCCGCTCACACACAGTATATTAAAACCAATGAGCATATCTTATCAAAGATATGATGGATAAGCCTAATTTATTATTGCTCGGGGCGTCAGGTGCTGTTGCGGGTGCGTTCCTTCGTCGTCTTCCGCTCAACAGAGGCCTCCTTGGCAGGCTCATTCTTCTTGACCGTGATGACAGCATCCTATCCAACACATTCCTAGACCATGATGTCCTAGCGTATGAGTTCATCCACAGGGACTTGAGGCTGCCGAAGGATAGGCGGGACTACATTGAGATGCTCAAAAAACACGGGATAGACATCGTCATAGACTTGACTGACATGCCGACGATGCCTGTGTTCAACATCACAAACAGGATGGGCATATCCTACATAAACACTGCGACTTGGAGCCAAGGCGGCAAATTCTCAGATGTCGTCTTTGAAATCTACGATAGGATGGGCGAGTTCGACAGGGCGGCCCACATATTCTGCACCGGGATGAATCCCGGGATCGTCAACATGTGGGTCAGGTATGGAATAGAGAAGTTCGGGGTGCCGCGCGAGGTGGTGCACTTCGAGTACGACACATCAGAGCTTGCAGGCGGGTGGAAGCCCATGACCACCTGGTCTAAGCACGCGTTCATAGATGAGGTTGCAACAGACTCCACGGGGTTTATGTTGGGGAGGGATAACCTTAAGGAGGTTTTCCCGAACGGTCTGAAGAATATGTTGCCTATGCAAGAGATACTAGAGCCTATAATGAAGCTGGACGATTACCCGGACGGCTTCCTTGTGATGCACGACGAGAACATAACAATAGCCCAGAAATACGACGTTCCCTCCAAGTTCGTTTATGCCGTTAACATGAAGACCATGGGTGCCTTAATCGAGCTTTACGACCGAAAAGGGACCGTCTCAAAGGATGACCTAATCCTCGGCGACAACACCACCTGCAAGCTTTCCGGCTCAGACGGCATAGGCGTAATGCTCGAATACGACGACAAGAGAGTCTACTACTTCAACACAATAACCAACAGTGAGGTGGCCGGGACGAGCGCCACATGCCTTCAGGTCGCCACCGGAGTCTACGCAGCCCTCTTCACGCTCCTCACTGACAGCATGGAAAACGGAGCATACTTCGTGGAGGACATCTTTGACACGAGCTACAAGAACCACGTCTTCGACAACATGCAGGTGCAGGAGTTCGTTTTCTCAAGAAATAACGGCGGACTGAAGCTAATAAGCCACGAACAAAAAGTCAAACCTGAAAAAAATAACTCAAAAAGCATCCGCATCTGATAGAAAATGCACATCCTAAAACACAGGAAACTCCTACACAAGAAGCTCTTGATGCTACTGGCGGTGACCCTACTCTGGCTTATAGCAGACAACGCCTTAGAGTTCGTGTTCCCCACGTACCTGGAGGACGCGGGGAAATCCTACTTCGAGATAGGCCTGCTCTTGTCGATAATAGCCGCCGGAGGCATCCTGATTGACCTGCCGATGGGGGTGTTGAGCGACAGGGCAAGCAAGAAGAAACTCATGATATCAGGCCTCGTCCTTTCGGTTGTGGCGAGCATACTACTATTCTCATTCAATGGGAACATAACCCTCTCCATAATGTTCCTCATCTGGGGCCTCGCCTACCAGATATGGCGAGTCCCAAGGGATGCGCTGTTCGCGTCCATGACCGATAAATTAGAGCGGGCTGAAGAATACGGCCTCGACACGGAGGTAAAATATATCGGGCAGACGGTAGGCCCAGTTCTGGCGGGGGCAGTCCTACTTTATGCAGGATACTCAGGCATCATCGGATTCTACTCCATACTGCTGATTTCCGCAGTCATACTAATTCTCGTCTACGTCAAGGAGACGAAAGCAACCCCAATTACAAGCGACATATCAAAATCAGTTAAACTCTCCTTCATCACATCAGAGCTGAAGGAGCTTAAATCATTCGGTTCATTCGGATTCATCCTACTCTACTTCTCCCTACTCTTCACAGCATGGGAGCAGATACTGTTAACATTCGAGCCACTATTCTACGGCCCGGACGTGTTGGGTGTGCCATCCAACATCGGAGGCCTACTCCTAGCATTCTTCTCACTCCCAGGCATATTCCTCTCATACCCGGCGGGAAAGGTAGCGGACAAAGTCGGGAAGAAGACTATAATGTTCATCGGCCTCATAGTGTCCGGAATCTCCCTCATAGCGTTCTCCACAACATCAGACCTATCCTCAGTATTCTTCTTCGCCCTCCTCACCTCCATCGGCTGGGTCATCTCACTACCAGCACTCAATGGCCTAATAATCGACCTATCCTACAAGCACAGGAAAGGTTGCATCGCTGGAATATGGGCCCTGTTCATGGACATAGGATTCGTGGCAGGTCCCATCATTGGTGGGGTAATAGCGGAAGTGTATGGGATACGCCAAACCTTCCTCGCGATTGGAGTCCTATTCCTACTCTCATCAGCGCTGCTTGCGGCAACTAAAACCAGAAGACAGGACTAAAACTCAGCTGGTATTCTGCCCTTAGCCATTTCCGCAGTCTTCTCAAGGACTATCTGGGCTTTTTCAGGCAGTGGGTCCTCGGTCATCAGGCTTAGATTAAGTGGGTAAGGGTCTCCCCTGGGAAACACCCTAAAACGGAACGCATGCAATTCATGCTTACCACTCGGGTACCTTGCCTTCACATTATCGCTCAAACCCTCGTAAACCTCTCCCTTCATCCCCTCCAGAGTCTTATGGTCTCCAGGGTCTAATATCTCCAGAATCCTACCGTACCTATCCACAATACCCCCCACAATCCTCTCCTCTTTATTGTCTCTGGATTCCACGACCCTCTGGAAGTCTTTGGAAAGTATCTTATAGACGTTCGAAGCCACAATCATCTCACTCTGTTCCTCAAATCCTTTCAAATCCACTGAGGGATTAGCTCCCCCAACAACATTATTCTTATTTCCTTGATACTCTGTTTGGCCCATCCTAAGCACCTAAATAAAATACGGGAAATACGGCCTTAAATAGAACCACCACTCTTAGAAAGAAAGTGTTTCATCCAAAAGAAAGAAACATTAGGAAATCGCGTTCAGAGGGACTGAAGCGTTAGCGATGTGGCCGAGACATTAGTCTCGGACACACACCCGACGCTTTGCGTCGGTTGTGAAGTCCCTCCTTCGCCAGCCTTAGTAAGGCTGTAGGTGGTCAACATCTTCCGAGGAGCCCCTTTCTTTAGAAAAGAAAGGTGCTTCACCCCCAAAGAAAGAACTAGGGTGTTTCCCTCCTAAGAACTCAAGAATATTCCTATCGTTCAGATGGGTTGAGCGAATGCGAAACCCATCATTCGCCAGCCTTAGTAAGGCTGTAGGTGGTCAACAGCGTCTGAGATTTCCCGCATGTTATGCAGTACAGGCTCAATCGCTGGAGGTCTTAACTTCTGCGTTCGGGATGAGTGCAGGTGGTGCCCCTCCGCTGTGGCCGTTGACCGGCTATTAATAGGCACTTTGCATATATAAGCCTGATGGCTGTTCCTGTTTCCCACCCCCGTCGAGTGTCGTTGGTGGAGCGTCACAGGCTCACGGAAGGCCTTAGAACCGGGATTGTGGCCGAAGCGGGGTTGGTTGCGCACGGGCGTGGTGAGGCGTTAGATTACTTGCTCGGGGAGAGGACGACCCTGCATGCGGCTGCCGCGGAGAAGGCAGCGGTTGCAGCCCTACTTTCGGCTGAGAATCCGGTCATTTCAATCAATGGGAATGTGGCAGCCTTATGCCCCAGGGAGGCCGTTAAACTAGCTGAATTGACCGGTTCTAGATTGGAGGTTAACCTGTTCTACCGTACCTTGGAGAGGGAGGAGAAGATTAGGGGAGTACTCCTAGCTGCAGGAGCAAAGAAAGTATACG
>JAZDIN010000029.1:0-18980 GCA_043804895.1 Candidatus Altarchaeota archaeon | reverse complement strand
CATATATCGGGAAGGATGAGAATTAAAGCCTTCAGCATGGTTGAGTCAGTCATACGGTCGTTACGTGCGGTTTCTTAGAGTGGGAGAATTCGCCGAGGGCTTGTTTGGTGAGGTTCCAGGTGGCGTCAATTATCCTAGGTCACTTTACTTCACAAGCTGGAAATCATTTCGCTTAAACAACTGAAGATTTTTCTTGCCAAGGTCAAACAATGCCTTTACTTCAGAGTCATGTTTTGGGTTTTCCAAATCTTTTAGTAACCTGGCATAGTCAGCCTTATTCAATACCGTGGATTCGATTGGGTGAGCCATCTCAGACACCTCATTAACAATCTACAGAATACAAGGATAAAAAGCGCGGGTTATAACCCTTCTACGTGGCTGAGTCTTAGTTTTGCGAATAGTTCGCGGGGTCTTTTGTTCTCGGTTATGCCGTACATGCTGAATTGTTTGAGGAGTCTGTGTCGCATTATTTTGCCTTCCTGGTCCATGTCAGTTAGTATGGCGACTTCGCGTCCTTGTAGTGCTTCGATTGTGTCGAGGATTGTCTGGCCTTTGTGTAGGACGACTATGTTTTCTGGTTCTACGCCTAGTCGGATTAGGGCTTCCTCGTCCTTTCTGCCTTCAACTAGTACTGTGCATCCTTCCAGGGATTCGAGGAACTCTCTGAGCGTCTCTTCCCTGTCCGTTATCGAGGATTCAGCAGAATACGCAGATGAGTATCCTGTGCTTTCTGCTGAATCCGAGAGTACCTCAGCCTTTAGGCTGAGGTCATTTATTGTCCCCATTTGTTGCCGCATATCTTGCACAGGCACAGGATGACGCCTAGGTCGTGATGGTGGGCTATGTCAATCTCCGGGCTGTTGCAGTACGTGCACCGTTTAACCTTCCTGAGTATTCTTTCTTTCATGTTCCCCTCAAAAGCAGCCGACCCTTCCCTAGTATCTCCAATGCAAGCGCCTGGCCTTTCTTCCAGCACATACCCTCGACAAGTGGTTTAGGTAATGTTACAGTATACTGGCCTTTCGCGTTCTGTTGGAGAATCATGGAAATAGTGTATTGGAATAGTTATTTAAATACTTATCGGATTAATAATTTGATAGGTATTTTGAATAGTTATAGGAATATTTAATATGTCAGAGAGGACACAGAACACGGTTATGGTGCTGCAGGTCGCGTTGACGATAATACTCATCTTTGTGACAGCAAGGTATGTTATGCTTACTGAGAGCATAGTCGAAGCCAGCAGGCAGCAGTCAGAAATATCCAAGCAGCAACTGGACCTCTCCAAGAGACAGTACCAGCAGGACAACAGGCCCTTCCTTTTCATAGACAACGTGAGATGCTGGCGGATTGACCAGGATATGTGGTGCGGTGGAACGTTAAGGAACGTCGGGCCGATACCTGCCAAGTACAGTATGGCCAAATCCGAGTTTGCCGCTGGGAAGCTAGTGATGTCATTGAACCAGACGCAATCCACCAATCAGGAGGGCGTCATATTCCCCAACCAGCAGGGAGTGGAGACCAGCTACCTGATACCTGGCGAAGGCGAAAACGCATCAGTGACCGAGAAGAGATTCAAGTTGATACTTAGGGCAGAGTACGAACCCATAGTGGAGGACACCACAGAATTGTTCTACCATGAGGTGCAAGTGCAGTTCAGCCAGCAGTCTGACAAGAGCAGGACATTCGAGCCTGCGACCACAGTTTACACGAGCGCGAACTAGATGAACATCGGGGTTACCTTGGCGTATTTTTCGAACTCATTCTCGTATTCCTTCCTAACATCAGACTCCTCTGCCCTGGCGAGTCGGAAGTATATCACAGCCAAGGCAGGCCATAGGAGTATCGTTATTATCGTCGGCCAGTGTATCACCCAGCCGAGGGTGACAAGGAGTATGCCGACGTACTGCGGATGCCGCGAGTACTTGTAGAGACCGTTTGTGACGAGGCCTCCCTTGCTCTTGTATATCTGGTACCAGCCTACGGTTATGAGGGCTAGGCCGAATACTGTGACTGCTCCCCCGACTATCATCATCGTGGGGAGGGTGAAGTACACCCCCATAAAGGAGAGGGAGAGGTTATACGCAGGTTCATAGTCCACCGGGACCGTGCCGAAATAGTTGGCCATGAAGTACGCGGTCAGCGGGAACCCGTACATCTCAGCGAATAGGGCTATGATGAACGCTATGTAGATGTTCCTGGAACGCCAGTCGACGCGCCGCCGATACTGAGTCAGGACTATGAAGAACCCGAAGAACAGCACGTTCACTGCCGCAATATCCCACCTACCCTTCACGATGTTCGGCAGGCCTTCGCCGCCCATAAGCCAGATGAAATGGGAGAGGATGGAGGGTAGGAGCAGTAAGGTGACGACAGCTAGAAGGGAGAGGTATAGTATTCTGATAGGCTTCATCATATCCACCTGAGAACCAACTTGTCCGGGGAATTGTTGGTTATCTTGAGTGAGTGTTCCATCATAGAACAGTCACTGTAGTTATCGCACATCTTCTTTACTCGTGGGAGGGCATGATGCCCCAAGGCTTTACCGACCCCTATGATGTCTATTAGAGGTATCAATGCCGAGCCATCCGGCCTAAGAACCCGTTTAGCCTCGTTAAAGACGCTGTTTAGGTCATCACAGTAGAGGACTGTTGATTTGCCGAAAACTACAAAGTCGAAGCTTGAGTCAGGAAAAAACATGTCCTCGAAATTGCCTATCTTAAGGCCTTCCCTCATCGCATCTGTGTATTTCTTCGCCTCATCAGGGCTTGTAAGCGGGAATTGGCCAAGGTTGAGAGGCGGGAAGTTTTCAGGCCCATAATTCAGGTTTGGGGAAATCTTCCCTGAACTGTCTGACATGACATATGACTTTGACCTGAGGTGAAGGTAATCCGGGTTTGCAAGAAGGTTCTCATTGGCCAGTAATGTGAACTTTAGTTTGTCGCCAAAACGTCGCATCAAATCATAGACTTCAATACCCCGACCAGGACCGACAAATAACACCTCCAACAGCTTATCCGAAGGCCGCCTGTTCAAGAGGTCTGCCAACACAGCGAAGACTTCCTGCCCATATTCTGTCCCCTCAAAGCCGCGTGAAACTGCATCTTCGGGGTTTCCTAAGAACGGCTCGTAGTTGTGCAGTGCAACCGGTTCCCTGTCTTTTGGAGTCAATGCTGGAGTGGGTGGGGGGGCATGCGAACTGAGTTCAGTTAGGACTCTGACACCGCCGACCAGTTCGTCCATGTGGCGTTTGGCGAAATACGCGGCCAGCACAGTCTCTTGGGGGAGTTTGAAAGATTCTATGATTATTTTTTTAAGATACTGGTCCTTGGAGGCGAGTGCGACAAACTCCTTCTCAGCTATTTGTGGGTTGTTAGGGGAGAACATATTTGCGCTGGCAAAGGATTGGTCCACAGCGGCAGCTAGTTGCTCGTCAGAACCCATAATACCAGAAAATTTCACTGCTGAATCCGGATATTCTTCAAGCGGGTGCTTTCCCTTAACAACCATGTATAAGAGGAGGAAGGATTAGTATATTACTTCCCGTGTTTCGCAGCCCAGGTTCTGAGCCTGAGGGCGTTCAATTTGATGAATCCTTTCGCGTCCTTCTGGTCGTAGCGGCCGTGCACGTCCATGCTTGCTATGTTCTCGTCGTATAGGCTTTCCCTGGATTTGCGGCCTTTGACTGTGACGTTGCCTTTGTATAGGCTGAGTTTGACTGTGCCTGAGACGTGCTTCTGGCTTTCCTCCACCGCTGCCATCAGGAAGTCCATCTCGGGTGAGAACCAGAATCCATTATACATGAGCTCTGATATCTTTGGTGTGAGCATGTCCCGCAGGTGCATGACTTCGCGGTCCATGGTGAGGCCTTCGATGTCCATGTGGGCTGTTCTGAGGATTGTGTAGCCCGGCGTCTCGTAGACTCCGCGTGATTTCATGCCCACGAAGCGGTTTTCCACGAGGTCGATTCTGCCGACACCGTTTTCTCCGCCGATTTTGTTCAGGTACAGTAGGGTGTCAAGCGGCTTCGTCTTAATGATGTTGCCGCATTCCACCCTCACTGGCACCCCCTTAGAGAACGTTATTCTGAGATTGGTTTCCTTGTCTGGGGCTTCTTTCGGCGACACGGACATTGTGAACATGTCAGCTGGCGCTGGCGCATCAGGGTCCTCGAGCATTCCGGCCTCGAAGCTCTTGTGCATCAAGTTCTCGTCAGAGCTGTACGGATTCTTGACCGTCGCCTCCACAGGTATCTTGTTCTTTCTCGCGTACTCTAGCATGTCTGAGCGGCCTTGGAACTGGGAGAGGAATTCGTCGTTCTTCCAGGGGGAGATTATGTGCACCCCAGGCATGAGAGTCATGTATGTGAGTTCGAAGCGGACTTGGTCGTTGCCCTTCCCAGTTGCGCCGTGGGAGACTATGTTGGTGCCCTCCTTCCGCGCTACCTCAATATGGCGTTTCGCAATCAGCGGCCTCGCGACTGAAGTCCCGAGCAGGTACTTGTTCTCGTAGATTGCGTTGCACTTCAACGCCTTGAACACGAAGTCCCGGACGAACTCCTCCTTCAAGTCCTCAACGTAGACTTTCTTCGCTCCGACCGCGAGGGCCTTATTTTTGACCTTCTGGAAGTCGTCTCCCTGGCCTACGTCTGCGACGTATGCTATGACTTCGTATCCTTTGTTTATCAGCCACTTGAGTATCACGCTCGTGTCCAATCCGCCGGAGTATGCTAGAACTACCTTTTTTGCCATTTTATTTTTCTCATGTCCGCGTCTTTCAGGGCTGCGGATGTTAACTTCTGTGTGAGCTTCTTTGCATCCTCTATCCTCTTCTCTTGGGAGTTGATTTTCTTCACATTCTCAGCGACATTTTTCCTGAATTCGACCATCATCTTCGAGACTTCCTTCGGAGACGTGCTACCGAGGCTCCTGTATGTGTGTATGTTCTTCTTCGGGTCGAATATCTGCCGCATCTCGTCGAAGCTCACCTCAACGCCGTGCTTCGACAGTATGCTATGGACTTCGTCGAAGTCCATGAAATTCTTCCCCTTCCTGTGCAGTTCGCCGACGAGGCCGCCGACTATGTGATGGCACTGCCTGAACGTGAGGCCGTGCTCGCGGACTAGGTGGTTCGCAAGTTCCGTCGCGGTGGTGAAGTTCGCTCCAGAAAGCTCTGCGAGGCGCTCCTTGTTCACCTTCATCGTATCTATCATACCTGCTGTGACGTCGAGAGTGGCTTCAATCACCTTGAACGTGTTCCACAGGGGGGGCTTGTCCTCCTGCAGGTCGCGGTTGTATCCCATCGGTATCCCCTTCATCATGGTGAGAAGCTGAACCAGCGAACCGTACACACGGCCTGTGCGGCCGCGTATGAGTTCTGCCACGCACGGGTTCTTTTTCTGCGGCATTATTGACGAGCCTGCAGTGTAGCTGTCGTCTAGCTCGAGTATGCCGAACTCGTATGTGCTCCAGTAGACTATCTCCTCAGCGAGTTTGCTGAGGTTGCTCATCAGTATCGCAAGGGCGCACATCGTCTCAGCTGCGAAGTCGCGTGAGCTTATCACGTCGAGGCTGTGCTTGTGGACTGCGCCGAACCCTAGGAGCTTCGTGGTCATCATCCGGTCTATCGGGAAGCTAGTCCCGGCTAGGGCGCAGGAGCCGAGAGGGTTCGTGTCCACGTTCGAGTATGCGTGGTCCAGGCGTTCCAGGTCGCGGTTGAGTGCGCTGACATATGCTGTCGCCCAGTAAGCGAGCGTTATCGGCTGCGCGTCCTGGGTGTGGGTGTAGCCTGGAACTGGAGTCTCCAGGTTCTCTGATGCTATCTTCAGGAACACGTTCTGGAGGTTCACCACCTTTTTCTTCACATCAAGTATCTTGTAGCGTATGTGCAGTTTCGCGTCGACCAGGACCTGGTCGTTTCTGCTTCTTGCAGTGTGGAGCTTTCCGCCGTACTCTGGGCCTGCGCCTTTGATGATGTAATTTTCGACGTTCATGTGGACGTCCTCGTCGTGTTCGCGAAGGACTAGTTTGCCGGATTGATAGTCTTTTCTGGCCTTCTCGAGGGATTGGAGTATCTTCTTCAGGTCTTTGGACGTGATGATGCCGCATTTGGCGAGCATTATGGCGTGGGCTTCGCTGCCCCATATGTCCTCGAGAATCATCTCGCTGTCAACTTCAATGGATTGCACGAAGTGTTCGACCTCCTTCGTGAAGTCCTTCTCGAACCGTCCGCCCCAGAGTTTCGCCATAGTATACCCTAATATTGGAGTGATATATTAAAGGCGGGTGGTTGAGCCACCACCCTCCTTCATGCACGACTTTTCTTTGGTGATTCCGCCTTCCCTCTGCCTGCTTTGGCGAGTATCAGCCAGGGCAGTCCCTTCACCTTCGCATAGCCTATGCTCCAGCGCTGGTCGAATCCCCTGCTCTTTATGGAGCGCATCTCCTGGTTGAAGAGACCTGTATCTGATTCGCGATCGATTATGTCTATGTTGCCCTTGTACAACTTGACCTTGTATGTGCCGTTCACGACCTTCTGGCTCTGTTCTATGAATGCGTCAAGGTCCTCCTTCAGGGGGTGATACCATTCCCCGTGGTAGACCATGTAAGACCATTTCGCGTCCACCATCTTCTTGAACTGTATCTCCTCCTTCGTCAGGCACAACTGCTCAAGGTCGCTGTGCAGCTTCAGCAGTATGTGGGCTCCCGGGGCCTCGTAGATTTCGCGGCTTTTCATCTCCATGATACCGTCCTCGAACATGTCTATTTTTCCGATTCCGTTCTTGCCTCCGAGGACATTCAGTTCCATGATGATGTCGGCGAGGGTTTTTTTCTTGCCGTTGAGTGCGACCGGTATTCCTTCAGCGAATTCAATCTCGATTTCAGTCGGCTTGTCAGGGGCCTTCTCTGGTGGAACTAACCACATCCATATGTCGTCTGCGAGCTTCTGGTTGAGGTCGACTGCGCCTGAGGCGATGGAGCGACACCACATCGTCTTGTCGTCTCCGCCTGTTATCTGCTCTTTCACCGGCACGCCCCATTCCTTGCAGAGTAGTTCCTCCTCGCCGCGGGTGAGGTCGAAGTCGCGGACAGGCTGCAGTACCTCAAGTCCAGGAGCGAAGTAGGTGAACACGTTGTGCATCCTGTACTGGTCGTTGCCTTTGCCTGTGCAGCCTTCGAGGAAGGAGTCGCAGCCGTGCTTCACAGCCTCCTCGGCGACGTACTTTGCGACAAGCTGCCTTGTCATCGACGTCGAAACAGGGTAGCCGTTGTAGTTGCTGTTAGCGCGTATAGCCTTGCCAAGCCAGACTTCAGTGAACTCTTCCTTCACGTCCACGAGGATCGGCTTTATCCCCATTATCTTTGCCTTACGATAGGCTTCTTCTATCTCCTCCTCTCCTTGGCCGACGTCCAGCATGACTGGGACTATCTCATCGACCTTGTATATCCTTCTTAAGAATTCCACACCAAGTGATGAGTCGAGTCCTCCTGAATATGCTAGACAAGTCTTTTTAACTTTTGGTATTGGCATCCCTTCAATCTTTTTCAGTATTTCCTTTGCGTCCATGGTTATCCCCAGTTATAGGATATCCTGTTACATGGATAAAACTTTGTGTTTTATTTGATACATTTTTATACAGGATGTTACATATATAACACCGTGGAAGGAAAAAAGTCAATCGCAGACGCTGTTGAGGAGGCAGTAAAATCTGACCTGCGGATACACGATGCAATCCGCATGGGAATAACCAACAACAGAAGGCTTGCAAGGGAGATACAAAAGGAGGTGTCCTCACTTTCTGGAAGGAACACTAGCATAGGCACGATAGCTGTCGCGCTCCAACGGCTTGGTGGGAGAATCAAAAGGGAGGCGGACGCAAGGTATTCAGGCATCTTCGGGAGAAGCAGGCTGCAACTTCGGGACGACATAAGCATAGTATATATACGGGGTTTGGTGGAGCCGCTGCAGACGGAGGGCAAGAAGACTAGCAACTTCTACGTGAACATACAAGGCATCGGCACGACCACGATACTCGTCGACGACGAACTCCTCGATGAGATCAGGTATAAAAAGGAGAACCTGATAAAGAGGATAAGCAACCTCAGCGCCATAATAATAACAAGCCCGAAGGAGATCGTGGAAACCCCGGGCGTGATAGCCCACCTCATGATGGCCCTCGGAGGCAGCAGGATAAACGTCGTGGAAGTGACGTCAAGCTACGACAACACGTTCCTTATTGTCGAGAAGAAGGACTCGCTTAAGGCAGTGGATATAGTAAGGTCGCTGATAAACAAATCTAGAAAATGAAAAAACAGGTGCTCAACCATCTGGAGCTCAGGGAGTGCGTGAAAAAAGTCACTGAGGAGATTATCGAGGAAAATGCTAACCTGGGGAACGTCGTACTCGTGGGGATATTGACGAGGGGCGCCACACTGGCTGGAAGAATCCAAAAGGCAATCAAGGAGGAGGCCAGGATAGAATTGCACCTTGGGGTGTTGGACACGAGACCGTACCGCGACGACCGAAAAGACGGCAGCATAGAAGACAGGACTGACATACCGTTTCCAATAACCGGAAAAGACGTGATACTAGTCGATGACGTCATGTCCACAGGCAGGACCATAAGGGCCGCCATGGACGCCCTCATAAAATTCGGCAGGCCCAGGAGCATCAAAACCGCAGCCCTCATAGACCGAGGCCACAGGGAACTCCCAATAACAGCAGACTACGTAGGCACGCAGATACCCACCTCAGTGAAGGAGAAGATAAAGGTAAGGCTCACCGAAGTCGACGGCGGAAAAGACAGAGCAGACATAACTACCGAGTAAAAATGGTTTTTTCTGATTTGAGGAGGATTCCGAGGATTCTGTGGCGTGATTTGATTATGAGGGCCAGTGATTCGACGATTTTTTTCGATGATTTGATGGCTGCGTATTTTTTCACTGACACGGCCTACCAGTACACGTGGTCTAAGTTGGACGTCCACCGGACGCTCCTTGAGGACAGGGTTAGGGTTGAGGCGTTCCGGAAGGCCATAGAGGAGACTGTGAAGCCTGGCGACAGGGTGCTGGACCTCGGAACTGGGACTGGGATACTAGCGTTCCTGGCAGCTAAGGCAGGGGCTGGGAAGGTCATCGGAGTCGATTCAGCGAGCATAATAGATGTGGCCGGAAAAACGGCGAAGAAGAACGGGATAGGAAATGTTGAGTTCATCAGGGCTGACTTGAGAGACCTGGATATAGAAAAGGTCGACTGCATAATCTGCGAGCTCTTGGGCATGCACATAACAGACGAGGGCATCATCTACAAGACCGAAAACGCCCTGAAGTTCCTGAAAAAAGGAGGGAGAATCATGCCTGAGAGGATTGACATATACCTCGCGCCTGTGGAGTCGCCTGACGCTGGCCTCGGCTTCTGGAGGATGCTCTATGAGGTAGACTACTCCGCTGTCGAGAAGGTCCCGCATGAGATAAGGAATTATGACATGAGCAGGTCGAAGTTCCTCTCTCAACCGCAGAGGATTGCGGAGATAGACCTCACAACCGAGGGGGGAAAGAATATAAAATACAGCGGAAGGTTCAGGATGGACTCGGACGGGGAATTCCACGGTTGCGTCATGTACTTTGAGGCGAAACTCTCAAAGAATGTGACGCTCTCAACAGACCCGAGGAAGCCACAGACGCACTGGAAGCAGGTTTTCCTCCCGAACGACCAGAGGATGAAGGTCAGGAAAGGAGACGCCCTGAAAGCTGAGGTGAAGGCCGTTTACAGGAACACGAAATGGAGGTGGGGATATACGCTGGAATGAGTTTATATTATACTACTGTCAAGTTATAGTATTATTTCTGAGGTGATGAAATGGCTAGCAAGAAAAAGGTTACTAGAAAGGTGCTGACACTAGCACAGAAGACCAGGATTAAGAACGCAATCAAAAACGCTGAGAAGAAGCTTGTCGAAAACTACCAGAAGGCAGTGAAGATGTCAGGGAAGGACTGGAAGAAGCAGGCAGGCAAGTACAGGAATATAGCGAAGAAGAACGTCCAAAAGGCAGGCAGGAGGATAGAGACAGAAGTCAGAAGGAACCCTGCAGGAGCCGCACTCGCATCAGCTGCGATAGGCGCGATAGTCGGCGCGTTCGTCATGTCTAAGCTGAAAAAGAGGTAAGATGGCGAAGAAGTCGGATAAGAAGGAGGAGAAACCTAAGGGACTACTCCGCGGAGTTCCGTTCGGCTCAGCCTTAGACGTCGTCGACAGCGTGGGATCGTTCCTGATAAAGTTCATGGCGCAGAGATACGAGGTTGAGAAGAGAGTACAGCACTTCAAGGAAGACGCTAAAGAGAAGGTAGAGGAGCTGAAGGAGGAGGCGATAAAGACAGGATACGCAGTTAAAAAAGCCTTCTTCAGGGCGATAGTCGAGGCCATCCTACTCACGACCGGCCTCCTAGCCCTCATATTCGGGACGATATTGGTAATCTCCGACTTAGTGCCGATGAAATGGGTCCTCCTAGGGTATGGAGTAATCATAACAGCATTCATAGTCTTCAAAATGAAGACAGAAGCCTGAATCCAATTACTGTGGCCTTGACTGACGAGGGGGTTAGGCATATTCTCGAGAGTGCAAGGACTGTCGCAGTCGTAGGATGCTCGAAAGACCCTGAGAAGGACGCCTATAAGGTGCCGAAATACCTGCAGGAGGAGGGGTACAGGATAATACCGGTTAATCCTTCAGCTGATTAGATACTCGGAGAGAAGTCCTACAAGAGCTTAAGCGACATCAAAGAGCAAGTGGATGTAGTTGACGTATTCAGGCCGAGCGCTGAGGTGTTAGGTATAGTCAAGGAGGCTGTTAAGCTGAAGCCGAAAGCGATTTGGCTGCAGCTTGGTATTGATGACCTGGAGGCTCGTGAATTGGCGCATGAGAATGGTATACTAGTAGTGTACAAGAGGTGCATCAAACTCGAACACTTGAGGCTGATGCGGCAGCCTCGTCCTTCCTAGGGCACAGTTCGCATTCAACCGTTGAACAGTCGACCGTCCTCTTGTCGCCCCATTTCAGCCCGTACTTCTTGAACTCCTCGAGTATGTCGCATGCATCCCGGCCCTTCTTTGTTAAAGAGTAGTAGACCCTCGCAGGCTTAGAAGTATCATCCACCCTACGCCTTATCAGGCTGTCTTGCGCCATCTCCTTAAGCCTTTCTGAGAGCACTTTGCTGCTTGCGCTCTTAAGCTTCCGGCTTAGGTCCATGAAGCTGAGCTTCTTCCGCTTCCCATAGTTGAGTTCGCTTATTATGAGCATGGTCCACTGTTTCCCAAGGAGTCTCACAGTCTGCCTTATCGGGCAGAACTCATCCAGGTTGAACGTCCTCGTTTGCGCAGCTTTCATAAGTTATGGTAACCCGGAGGTTACCGACCGTTTTAAATATGACGGAACCACATAATAAAACCATATGGAGGTGAACGACATGGGGCCAGGATGCGGGAAATGCAGGTAAAATCCAGATGATTATTTATTTTTACATTTAAGCTTTTTCTAGTATATTCAACATGAAACTCTCAGAAAATATTATTTTTACTGGAGCCCTATTGCTGGTTGTCTCAGGGGGGCTGGTATTCTACTCCATCGAATACACAAGCGAGAAGGAAGCAACAAAGACCACAATAACGTCAACGACATCCACGACAGCATCAACTTCCACTACCTCATCCACTGAGACTTCAACCTCAACAACCCAGGAGGAGGTTGCATCAACCTCAACATCTAGCATGACGACGTCGACTTCCACTACCACAACCACCACAATCCAGAAGAGCACGTACTTGGACAGGTACGCCGGGAAGGGGTACAGGCAGGCGTTCCTTGACATACAGTATTTCTGCCCGAGCTGCGTTCCGGCGGTGGCGCAGAACGTCCAGCATGAGCCTGGAGTCATGGGCAAGAGCATAGGCTACAGGCAGGAGGTCAGCTGGGTAGTATACGACCCGAAAGTCGTGGATTTAGAACGTATAGTGGAGCTCGCAGCATCAAGCGGAGGAGCACAAGTAATAAACGACACGGCGATATAAAGAGATTAGGCGAATTTTCTTCATCACGAATTCAGACGTTTTTCTAGCCTAGTAACGGTATTTGAAGTGTTAGGTGGTGAGATATCATTTGAGATTTGCAGATACTTCTCAACTTCAGGTATTACATTGTCGCCACCGCACACTAACCAACCTTTCGCCTCTGCAAAGCTACGAAACCGTTTGTTAGGGTTTATGGCAACCGGGAATCCGACCATTCCTAGGAGCGCCAAATCCCTGTCAGTATCGCCGAAGGCCGCACAAAGCAGAGGGTTCAACTTGTTTTCTTTAACGTATGACTCAACGAGACCGCGCTTCGTCACGAATATCGCAGCATTCAGTTTGAGACCGCCAGTGTACACACCGTCCTTGATATCGCATTCCGTCCCCAAACAGGTGCCAGCGCCGATTGAATCTCCGAAGGCTTGGACTATCTCCTGGGGGGAGCCACTTACAAGAACAGGCTCGAAGCCTCGTGATTTAACAAGCTCGATAAGACCTTTGGAGAAAGAGAATGCTCTTTCAGGATGCTCTGAAACGAAATTCCTTGCGCATTCAACCACATCAGACTCCTTTTGGCCCTTGATGCCCCTTGCATAAGCCTCAGGGAGGGATCTGGCAAGTGTCAGGTAGGTTATCTCCCCTTTCTTGTATCCTGCGTATTGTTGGTTGATGAACTCAATTTCCTCCGGATTGAACAGTCCCTTTTCATGTAAATAATGGGGGAAGTCTATGATAAGGTAACCTTTGGCTAAAGTGCCGTCAACGTCAAAAAAGGCCGCCTTTGCAGACATTTTAGGCTTTTAGGGGGCATGAATATCCCCGATTGTATTCCGTTAATTCATTTCCGTTCTTTCGCTTATTAATTGTTGATTCAACTATTAGGAGAATAATCACAGTTTATAAAATGTTTAAAGGACTCTGGCTCGGACTAAAATCAGCGATTATAGCTTCAAGCTGCTGTAGCCTCCCGCTCGCCCTAGTGCTGGTGTTCAGCGCGCTTGGGAGTGGGAGCATGACGGCCGCGCTTAAGATACCGAGGTACAAGATGTTCTTCGCCGCGGCAGGCACATTATTCCTGCTCTCGTCGCTTTACATGACTGTGAAGAGGAATTCCGGCGGAACCTGTAGGATATGTGACGTGAAAAAGGAGAAGAGCCTGATAGCTGTCAGCCTCGTCAGTTATGCGGTGCTCACGGCACTTCTCATCTACGTCGTACTGCCCGCAGTCTCAGAGCTTCTCTTCGCTTGAGTCACTTAGGCCTTGAGCATGCGCAACAGCGGCATAGTATCCTGGAGATGACCTGAGAGTCGCCTGATTCCATTATCTCGCTAGATGCGCCCTTGATTAGAGTCTTGTATTCTTTGGGCATCCTCAAATTGCCGCCGCGCTTCCTGTTCAGGTACTGGGAGACTGCTGCGGGCGTAAGCCCAAGTTTCTGGGCGACCTCCCTCTGGCTCATGCCGCCTTTCACCAGTTCCTTCGCTATGTCGGCCCTTATTCTCGGCAGCGTATACCAGATGGCGTTCTCGCAGGGGAGTTTCATTGTTATGATTAACGATAGTTATGTTTTAAAGTGGATGCTAGTATTCGTCATGTAATAAATTATGCATAAGAGCATAAAAAATAACATATTGTATTTATATATGAATTAACGGTTTTACTTACGCAAAATGGAAAAAACGGCACCAGAGGATACCCTGGAGACGATAAGGCTGGCTGTCGGGGAAGAGGAGTACAGCAACGCGCTAAAATTCGCCGAACACATCAGGAACGCCGCAAAAAGAAGAGACCTGACACTAGGAGATACCAACATACTGGTAGGCTACGGGGGAGGCAAGGACTCAACATGGTCCCTGACATTCACCCGCCTAGCCCAGCTAATATGCGCCAAGGAATGCGGGGAAACATTCAACCTACAAGTAGTCACCATGGTCCATCTTGGCACCAGCAAAGGGATACTCGACAACATCGATTTAGTCTACTCCTTCCTGGGAGTCAAAGGCGACGCAGACAGGGTCCAATGCAACATATACTGCTACGGTGAAATCGCGGAGTTTTCACCAGAGTACGCAATACCCAAGGAGAAAGTAGCCCTCCTCAGGGAGGACATATTAATGGCAGGCCACCGCTCCCACGGCGACCCGAGGACCACATTCTGCGCCTCGTGCAACCTGCACCTGATTTCCTCGTTCATATCGCAGTTGCCTGATGGGATCCACTTCGTCATAACCGGCGACTCAAACGACGAACTTAGTAAATACCACACTTGGATGCAGGACATCCTAAAAAGAACAGGCCTCAACAAGCTGGACTTCAAGGACCTGGTGCGCAAGAATCTGGAGAAGGTCCTTAACCTGAGAGAGATAGTTTTCAGGGACATACACGGCATAAAAACAGGGAGTGGACGGTTCGGCGACCAGAAGAATGGAATCGAACAGGAATTCGAATTCATATCCATATTCGATTTCACAGACTACACAATCAAAAAGCACTGGAGCTTCTTTAAAGACCACATCGGATTCAGCCTCTCCGAGAACACGCTCAACTTCTCAGAATCGGACTGCTGCCACCCCCTCTTGATGTGCCACCTGCGAGGCTTAAGCGCGGAAGCAGAGGGTAGGGGGTACAACCAGGGAGTGTTAGAGTACCTGGAGCTTGCAGAATACCTCATGGACAAGAAGGAATTCCACGAAGAGACGATTCAACAGACCTTAGGCAGGTACAGCTCCCCTGAGAGGATAGAGGCGCAGAGACGCAAAGCCGAGGAATTCGCCCTAAACATCGGAATCACAAAAGACCAGCTAGTCAGCATAGTCTACAGCCCAATCGCAGGGAAAGGCGAGAACCTTGAGAGGTACATCCAGGACACAGCCCCAGAAATGCTCTCAGACATCGGAGGATTCCACGAGTTTTTAACCGGGGAGGATGAGGTGAAACCGACGATAAATGAGTTCCTATTCATTGCAACAGGACTTGGAGTAGAAGAGCTAAGGCACCTGTACAACTCCCCCCTCATGTATCCACTCACCCCAGGCAAGAAAGCGTCGACTGACGAACCCAACCCCCTTGAGTTAATCAGATACAAAGACCCGCACAAGAAAAGAATACGCTACGAAAACTCCTCCAAAGAAATCGTGGAGGAGATAATCTCAGGCAGATAGCGGTTTCATCCTAGTTACTACCCAGATTAAATATCAGCGCGACAAAGAAAGTACGATATGACCAGACGGAAGATAATACGGATAGACGAGAGAAAATGCAACGGATGCGGACAATGCATACCGAACTGCCCTGAAGGCGCATTGCAGGTGATAGACGGGAAGGCGAGACTCATAAGCGACCTGTTCTGCGACGGCCTAGGAGCCTGCATAGGACACTGCCCTGAAGGCGCAATCAACGTCATAGAAAGGGAAGCGCAACCATACGACGAAAGCAAGGTCATGGAGAACATAATCAAGGCAGGCCCTAACACAATAAAGGCACACCTAGACCACCTCAGAGAACACGGAGAACACAAGTACCTGAAGGAAGCAATCACAATCCTGAACAAGAAGAACATAAAAGTCCCAACAGAAACCCACACCAAACACCATGGAGGCTGCCCTGGAGCGAGGATGATGGACTTCTCAGAATCAAAAGTCGAACAACAACAGGGAGACACATCAAGTCAACTACGACAATGGCCAGTCCAACTGCACCTGGTGAACCCCAACGCACCCTACTACCAAGGCAATGATGTTTTACTCTCAGCAGACTGCGTAGCATACGCCCTAGGCGACTTCCACACCAAACACCTGAAAGGCAAAAGCCTCGCCATAGCCTGCCCGAAACTTGACGAAGAACAGGAAACATACGTGGAAAAGCTCACAGCCATGATAGACGAGGCTAGAATAAACACCCTAACGGTGATGACAATGGAAGTCCCATGCTGCAGCGGCCTACTCCACCTAGCCAAACAAGCAACCGAACAAGCAAAAAGGAAAATACCAGTAAAATCAATAATAGTCGGCATAAACGGAGACATCCTACAAGAAGACTGGACCTAAACCCAAAACCCTTAATAAACCAAAAAAGGCCTAATAATTACACCCAAACCCACCACACAAATATGCGAGGGTGCCGGAGAGGCCAAACGGAACGGTCTGCAACAGCCGACTGCAGTTAACCGTACAATCAGGGGTTCAAATCCCTTCCCTCGCTTGAAACTTTTAGGTAAAAGTTTCATCAAAACCATAAAGTTCGATTTGCTGCGCAAATCGAAGAGGGAGGTATCGGAACCGTAGGTTTGTTAAGTTGTGTGCGTTACGGGTTCATGTGTAAGCTTGTTTTGCTAAATGTTTTTCCATTGTTCCGTGGTCTGGCGGCGTGTATAGAATCAACCTCATTTGTTTTATGAATTCTATCTCTTCCCCGGTGAATCCATGGCTGCTTAATTTATCCAACCGGGTGTTTTCATGTATAATGTCTCCCCTCAACTTATCCCATTCCTCTGGCGTCATCTTTTTTAAATCTTCCTGCTGCAGTCTCCTTAGTTTCTCCCGGTCTCCGAAGAACATTCCCTGGAACAGCGGTATTTTGTACGTCGTATTAACATTATCTTGTAGGGGACACGGTTTAAGGGATAGTTCTTTATCTGCACGAACAAGACGCTTGAACTCCTTTATTATGTCCTTATCTTCGCCGATTATGTAATAGTCTACGTCACTGGTCGGAGTCACGTAGCCCTTTTCCGTGCCCCCGGCAACCAAAAAGCCGAGGTATCTGTCACCGAATTTTTCCTGCAGCCTCTTGGATATTTCGGCAAAAGCATGCAGCCTATCCACTACGTGTTGTGTGTAGGGTGTTGCTATCGCAGGCTCCTCTAGTGTAAGCAGGTATCTCAACATCAGTTTCTTCTGTTCATGCCTATCAGTATCTTCGACTTTGTCTTTAACCCGTGGGGGCGTAGTAGCCTTTCTTACGTCATCCACCACACCCTTCACCACGTCCAAAGCAGCTTTCGCAGCCTTGCGGGCGGATTCCACAGGATTCGGCACTGGCTCCATCCCAGGCACCCCATCCTCAATCCGTATGCTATCACTAAACCTTGTTAACCTAGCATTGCGGACATGCCAGCTTGGATCTTCCGCCAGTTTTTTTAGCAATGGCACGGCCTCTTCACCCACCAAACCCAACGCAGCTATCGCAGCTTCTCGGACGTCTTCATGCCCGTCTTGCACTAGCGTCTCTAAGAGGGGTAACGCCTCCGGACCAGCCAAACCCAACGAGTTTGCCGTATTCCTGCGGACGTGGAAGTATTGGTCTTTCACTAGTTTTTTCAGTAAGGGTAATGCTTTCTTACCCAACAAACCCGACACATTTGCTGTAGCTCCCCGAACATGGTGGTCTGGGTCTTCTGCTAGCGTCTCTAATCTATGCTGTAACTTGTCTTGATAGTTTGAATCTATTTTCCTTACCTTCTGAAGAGCCCATAGCGAACCCAGCCTGCCAACAAAGTCGCTGCTGTCTAACTGACCTAATAGGAAGGGTATATCTGGCTCACCACCCAATATGCTGTTTGCTATCCGAACCCTAGCCTCCCTATATCCTGGAGGGACTCTCGCCTCTAGCAATGAGGGTATAAGGTACTCAAGATCAGGAAAGCTATCGTAGATTACTGGTTTTTGTCCGACCTTTAATACCTTACTTGGATCTAGTGGCATAGTAAGTATTACACAGCCAAACAATAAATAATAACCGGACACTATACAACTAGTTAGTTGCTTTTTTGTAACTTTTGCTCCCGCCTATTGTGGATGAGGAGGGGGAGGATTGATTGTCCTAGTGGTTGGGGGTAATTTGTGTGTGTGCGTATATGCTTCCAGTCTACAACCACCCACAGATAGAGATTATTAAAGAGTTCAGTTACGACTACTACAACAAACATTTAAAAAAAGTGCACCCAATGCTTCATCCATTTGATTATCCTCCTTGAGATTATTAGGATAAAACCCGTTACTTCTTCCTAAGTTCTATTCGGTCTTATCTTCTTCTTTTGATTCGACTTTACTTAGTTCTAGTCGGTCTTAGCTTCTTTTATCTGCGTTAATTCTTTCACGTAGGATGCATATGCTTGTGGTTTTTGGTTCCAGACTTTATCTCGGCCCTTATGGGTAGGGTATTCTGTTACTCCTATATTGTGTTTTTCCTCCTGGGTAGGGTCTAAGGGCCTGTAGCCTAGTTTTTCCATGAGTTTAGGATGGGCTGTGAAAATCCATGTTGTCGTTTTGACGCTCCCACATCCCTTAATTCTTGCAATATCCTCCATGGCCCCCATTATGTTCAAAAAACCCCTTGATCTCTCCCAGGGACTGTCGAATCCAGACATCATCTGCCAAGTCCCATCAACAGTCAAAGTTTTCACCCTATCACGTGTGCTAACCGAATAAGTCCCGCTGCCCGGGTTGTTAGTGTAATCCCTTTCCAGTTGGGGTTCCACTACGTCAGCGAGATTACCTGCATTATCGACTAGAACCATGCCAACATTCGGCAGATATCTATCCTTCAGGGATTTAATCGTTGGGGGCATTAGATGCGAGTCTATTTCCACACTATCTGGAGTATTCCCCCTAACTTTCCCTGATTTAAGTGGTTGCTGTGGCATATTAGTTATCGCGTAAACAAAGAATAAAACCCCGTATGTTCCTCAGGAGTTTCCCCCACTTAAACCGAACAGATTCTTCTAAGCCCGGTCGGGGCGTTGAGACCGTGTTCATCGGTTTATCGCTTCGCCTTATTCTTCACACCTTTGATGTTGCGATATAGATGTATTGGCGCAACTTCGAAGCACTCACCTGTCTTCTTGTTTGTGAACCGTATGAACCACACCGTCATAGTGGCTGTTTTTATCCTCCTTGGCTTCTGTAGTCTACATTTC
>JAZDIN010000028.1:0-3392 GCA_043804895.1 Candidatus Altarchaeota archaeon | reverse complement strand
CAGGCAGGAAAATCCCGACCGTGACCGCAGCGGCGAAGAACGCCCAGAAGTTATCCTCAACACCTTTGAACATTTTGGTACGAATATATGGCTTCAGCATTTATATCATTCTAGTTCATACAATATTTGGCGATGAACACTGAGACTAAGATCCACCTGAGGCGGAAGTTTAAGGAGTACTACTGGAATCATCAGGTTGGAGCTCCTTCTGAGGTGCACAGGCGGGAGTTTGGGGTGGGGACCTTGGAGGATAAGATAAAGTTCAGGCATAAGGCCTTCGCCACGGAGAGGGAGTTGAACCAGTATCTGAAGACTGAAGCCCCGTATTACATATCATACTCGGCCGCATACTACGAGTTCCCTAAGCAGCCTATGGCTGAGAAGAACTGGCTGGGTGCCGACCTGATATTCGACCTAGATAAGCCGATGAGCCTCCTCAACGAGGAGAAGCTCGAGGAGGTGAAGGAGGAGGCCACAACCCTGTTAGAGTTTCTTGAAGGCGACTTCGGGTTCTCAAGGAAGGACATAAGCGTGAACTTCTCAGGCGGTAAGGGATACCACATACACGTATCCTCAGATGATGTGAAGAGCCTCAACGGGGATGGCAGGAGGGAGATAGCTGACTACGTGAGCGGAGCAGGACTTGACATCACATACTTCCTCAGCGAGGTCGAAGGCTTCAAAGGCTTCACATTCAAGAGGGGTAAGGTGCAGGCGTCTTCTGGCAGTTTCATCGGCCCGAGGAAGGATAGCCGTGGGTGGGCTGGGAGGGTGTATGCTGTGACTGAGAAGCTAGTCAACTCCCCTGTCGAGGAGCTTCTCCTATTGGATGGCATCGGCAGGAAGACTGCAGAGAAGATTGCTGCAAGTAGGGAACGGAACATGAAGCTCCTTGCTGAGGGTAAATGGGATGCGCTTTTCAGCCTATTCGGAAAGAACATCCAGAAGCAGATATACTCGAAGGCTGTGGAGGTCACTGACGAAGACAAGCAGGTCACATTGGACACCTCCCGCCTCATCAGGCTCCCTGACACGATACACGGGGGCAGCGGACTCATCGCGAAGAAAGTCGCTGATTTGGGTAAGTTCAACCCCCTAGTCGACGCACTCGCCTTCAGGGGTGGGGAGTCTAAGGTCAGAATGTCCGCGGACGTTGGCGTGTTCCAAATCGGTGGAAAGGATTACGGCCCTTATAAGGCTGGCTTGGAAGCTGAAGTTGAGGAGTGTGCTGCAGTCTATCTGATGCTTAAAGGTCTGGCCGATGTCAAGGGGTGAGGCTGAATCTTGTAGTATTACCTACTCCATCTATCTTTAACATAAGTCTATTCTGCCCTCCCGGGATTCCCTGCAAGTTCAATTTTAAGCCGTTGCAGTGTAGGCATCTTTTACATTTTGTTTTGTTTCCTGCATATAGTGTGCGGTCGTTTACTTGAACCCTGTCTATGCAGTCCACTGCTGCCACGTTTACTATTATCTCTTCCACAGGTTTGTTAACATTCAATATTGCCCTCACAAGCATTATCGGACTGTCTGATTTGAACGGTGGTTCTCCCTTCTGCCACTCGAAGCTATCGGACGAGTACTCCCATGAGTATATGGATACACTGTCCAGTGGGAGTCTACTGGATGCGATGACTGTTAATAAACCGACTACGATAAGCACTCCAACTGCCAGGTTGAAGGTTGTTTTATCAGATGAGTCAAACCATAGTCCTGGTGTGCGTTTGAGAGCGATTGAGGCGAGCCCGTATAGGACGCACATTATGCCAGTGAATACCGGCAGCCTGATTATGTTCGGGAATATCGTGTTGAGGCTTGTCCTCAATTCCAATGTGTTCAACACAGGGAATGTGAACTCCATTATACCATGGCCTTCGAAAGTCGCCACATCGTATGCGATGTTGAGGACTGACAGGATCAGAAGAGACCACATGAGCGCCTCATATAACGTTCTTTCCCCCTGAGTTTTGCGCTTCAACAGGAACCCTTCAACCCACGCTGAAAGCGGGATGACTAACATCGGCGTTACCGTCAGAATGTACCTAGTATCCTCTACTGCCCCTCCATTCCATGTTCTGAATTTCGAGTAGAAGAGGAGGTGGGCTGCGAACAGGGATGCTATGAGGAGGGCTTCGTTCCTCCTATCCTTATGGAGGTATGTGAAACCCCATACGGCAAAGATTAAGACTGGCGTTGTGACGAATAGTCCACCGTCTATGCCTGGTGCTGTAAGTAGCAGTCCACGCAGTCCTACCAAGAGGGGGGTGGTTAAAGATTCTCCGAGTTTACCGACCCATGGGTGTTGTGGAGCAAAGTTGTAGGCTGTTGTGAACGGGTTACCGAAGTTAATCTGGTTGTATGCTGCTATCGCCAGGATTGGTGCAGCCAGACATAGTAGATGGATTTTTGGCGATAGCATCTCTCTCAGAGTCATCTTCTTCGTTGATAGGATGTAGATAAGCATTATGGCTGTGAGGAGGACGTTCGCGTACTCTGTGAGCACCATATACCCCAGCGCAAAGAACAGGACGCATGAGCGCATGTACTGTCTTCTGAAGTCCTTGAGCGTTAACGCAAGGTATAGGGACAGGAGCATGAGGAACTCAGACAGCGAATGCGAGAACAGAGTCCCTGAGTACTTCCAAAGTATTGTTCCGAACGCCAGCGTGATGGCTGCGACCGATGAGCCATAGATTCCAGCTCCAAGCTCCCTGCATACCAGGTAGGCGAGGACCACGCATAAGCCTCCAGCTAATACCGGCATAAGAAGCGACGTGAACACTGAAGGATTCCCCTGATTGAATCCACTATAATACGATGGCATCGGTATGAAAGAGGATAAGACCTTGCCAGCCAAATAGAAGGGCGCTGTGGCGAAGGCCATTCCCGGGGCCCGATCGGAGTATAACCTGTCATTGAACCTGGAATAGTCTACATAGCCGGTGTACATTGCGAATGAGTCAATGGTGAACGTCCTCTCCTCAGCAATCGCCTTCACGAGCGCATAGTGGCTGCCCGCATTTGATGTGGAAACACCGACAGTCGAGGAGAAGTACACGACAGAGGAGACGAGGAACAAGGCTACAATCACGGCCTCCTCATTCTCGCTGAAAGTTTTAGCCGCCATATTAACTCTTAAGCTGAACTAATAGTTACTATCGTTTACTGTTATAAAAGATGATTTCCGTTTTCATCCCAGCATATGAGGAGGAGTCGATTCTTGCCTGCAGCGTCGACAGGGTCTCGGAGGCTCTCAGAGGATTAGAGTACGAGATCTTCATAGTAGACGACGCCTCAACTGACTCCACTCCGAAGATATCAGCCCAGCTTGCTGCCGCCGACAGGCGCATAAGGCATGTAAGATACGACAACGGCCCCACACGCAGAGAGAA
>JAZDIN010000027.1:0-22739 GCA_043804895.1 Candidatus Altarchaeota archaeon | reverse complement strand
CCCTACCTAAACGTCGCAGTGCTGATAAAAGTCTCGGCAGGCCTGACGACAATCGTGCTCATACTCCTCGGAGGAAAGAAATGAACCCCATAATATTTATCATCGCATTCATCCTCGGCATCCTCTACGGGAGGATGACCGGGAGGCCGAACCCGTACATTCTAGTGATATCCGGGGTCGTTCTCGCCATATTACTTGGGAACTACCCGTATTATGAGATGCCCTATATTGCAGTGACATACGCTGCCGCCCTCGCCGGGGTACTGGCAGGCAGCAGGAGGAAGGGATGAACGCGCTGACACAATCTCTGAAGCACATCATATGCGGGGCCCATAACGTGCCCAAGATACTCCTTGGGACTGGAAGGCTCACAGACAAGGGCATCAGGAAGACCATACTTTCAGGGAAGGTGAAGTACCCTGACACAGTAGACGTGGACCTTTGCATGGGCTGCGGAGTCTGCTCAAGGATATGCCCAGTGAAATGCATCACCATGAAGCCGCTCCCAGAGAAGGTGAAGCTGAGGGAAGGCCAGTACAAGGAGAAATACCCTGAGATAGACCATGAGAAGTGCATGTTCTGCTTCCAATGCCACGACACCTGCCCCATGTACGTGGCGCACCGCCAGCAGGCAGCCATACACCCGAGAGGGGTAAGGAAGAGCGGCGTGAAGGCGTGGGAGCTGTTCAAGGACATGGATGAGAAGGCGAAGGGAGGCGGATGATGTTCAAGAAATTATCTCGCAAAAGGTCCGTGCACATAATGCTCGCATACACTGGAGGCTGCAACGGCTGCGAGATAGAAGTTCTGAACGCGCTCTTCTCCCCGTACTACGACCTCGAACAGTACAAGGTGATGCTGACATTCAACCCGAGGGAGGCTGACATACTCCTCGTGACAGGCCCGGTGACGAAACGCACCGAATCGCAGCTTAAGGAGATATACGAGAAAATACCGAACCCGAAGGCAGTCGTCGCAGTCGGAGCATGCCCTGCGGTAGGCGGCATATACCTGAACGTCTACGGAGAACTTGGGCCAAGCGACCAGATCGCAGGACCGCTCCATAAGATAATCCAAGTGGATGCGATAGCCAGGGGCTGCGCCCCCCAACCAGAGGAGATAATAAGGGCTGTGGCATCAGTCATACCTAAGGTGATGGAGGCTAGATGATGGACCGAAGCAACCTAGTGGAGGTGGACGTGGGTACCGTGCATCAGGTATTGATTGAACCGTTCAGGACGCGCTTCTGGGTTGAGGATGAGACCGTAGTCGACTGTGAGATAACATACAACGCAGCACACCGCGGGATAGAAAGGCTCCTGGAGGGGATACCGATAAAGAAAGCCCATATGATAGTCGAGAAGATATGCGGCCTTTGCAGCCACTTCCACCTGTGGAACAGCATCAGGGTCACTGAGAAGGCGATGGGGGTGGAAGTCCCCGATAGGGCGCAGTACATCCGCGTCCTAATAGCAGAACTTGAGAGGATACACTCGCACCTCTTCTTCCTCGCCCACGGATGCGAAACACTCGGCCAGGAGACGTTCACATACAGGAGCTTCGCGCTCAGGGAGCCGGTGATGAGGATGCTCTACGAGCTTACAGGGAACAGGGTGCACTACGCGGTCCCGGTGATTGGAGGAGTCCGACCACGCTCTGACCCGACGAAAGACACACTAAACAAGATTAACCCGCTCCTCAACACACTGGAGAAGGACCTGAAAGCCTTTGCTGGGAGGGTCACCACAGACCCGATGGTGATGTCAAGGATTACCGGTATAGGAATACTCGACAAGAAGACTGCAAAGGAACTGCACGCAGTTGGCCCCACAGCCCGGGGCTCGGGAATAGACAACGATATGAGACATGAGATGCCAGAGTACGACGACTTCGACTTCAAATACATCGTGCTGAAGGACTGTGACGTCAAAGACAGGCTACTCGTGAGATTCCTCGAACTGTTCGAGAGCATGCACATAGTAAGGCAGGTGTTGGATGAGATTCCTCCAGGAGAGGTCATATCAACGCCGAAGATGAAGTTCGACACCGAAATCGCAGCCACCTACATCGAAGCGCCAAGGGGGGAACTATTCCACACACTCTGGATTGACGGGCAGGGGAAGGCCAGGAACTACAGAATAAGGACCCCCACCCCGCCGAACCTAGCCTCGATGGAAAAGGCCTGCATAGGAGACCAGCTCACAGACGCCCTCTTGACGATAATAAGCTGCGACCCATGCCTCTCATGCTCGAACCGGGCGTTGGTTGTGGACAGGAAGACGGGGAAGGAGAGGCTCATCGAGGTGAGGAGATGATAATCGAAAGCGCCATCATACTCGTGATAGCGCTCATAATGTCGCTCCTAATCCTAGGACTTGAGAGGAAGATTCAGGCGAGGATACAGCAACGGTACGGGCCGCCGTTAACGACACCGGGGCTGTGGAGCGCACTCAAGTTCATGCACAAGGAGAACGTGAGACCAGACTCCCCGAACCCGGCCATGTACCACCTGTTCCTCCTCGCAGGCCTCGCCGCTACAGCGCTCATACTACTCTTCACGACGCCCCCATGGTATGGGTTCCTCGGCTTCGCAAGCCTCCTTGGAATCGCAGGCCTGCTGAAAGTCGAGGAGGCCACGTACCTGTTCATGGGCTCCTTCAGCAGGTCTGTGATGAGCGAGAGCATGCCGTACCCGGACATACTCAAGGGCGCGAAGGAGGAGGGTGTGAGGAGCTTCTTCGAAGACGTCGCAGCAGTACGCTCACTGAAGATGATAACACTAGGCTCCTTCCCGTACTACGTCGCTTTGATACTCCCCTTCGCCGCGGCAGGGTCCATGGACGTCGCCACAGTCCTTTCGGGCAAGCCGGCCATTTTCACCATAACCGGAGCCTTCATGGCCTTCATATACTTCATGGGATTCAACATAATCGCCAACAACCGCCCATTCGACATAATAAAACCGAAGGTCGACATAATGGAAGGCCCGTGGATGGAGTACGCTGCAACGTGGAGGGCGCTCACGTACGTGATGAAAGGCTTCGTCATGTTCACACTCTCCAGCGTCTTCGTCACACTCTACCTTGGAGTACCATTAGACGTTAACAACGCCAACACAGCTGCAGTGCACCTGGCCCTCGCCCTAGTGATGCCAATCCTCGCAGCCATACTCAAAGCCTACAGCCCAGTGCTCACCTTCAAACAGATTTACCCGATATCGTACAAACTCACAGTCGCAGGCCTCGTGGCCCTAGCAGTCAACGTCATGGGGGTGCTCTGATGCCGAAGATTGTGATAGAAAGCGGGATGGTGATTAACCTCGGAGGATACATTGTCGAGCGCACAGCGAAGTTCGATTGCATCGACGTAATACTTGGAAGCCCGCTCAAGGAGGACATCAAAATCAACGCACCCATATACAACAAGGCCATGCTAGACGAGTGCACCAAAGCAGGCCTCATAATCGAATACGTCAACAAAGGCGACAGCCTCAAAGACAAACTCGAACAAGTCAAAAGGAAAGTCGATGAGGCACTCGGGAAAGTCGCGTAACCTACTTTTATTGCCTTAGACGCCATTCATAACGTATGCTAGTCAAGGATGTCATGTCAGCCCGGCTGGTGATGGTGAAACCCAGGGAGACCATCTACGCGGCCCTGAAGTTGATGGTCGCAAACAACATAAGCGGCGTGATTGTGGAGGATGAGCGGAAGGCCGCGGGGGTGGTGACGATGAAGGACATCTGCAGGAGGGTGCTTGTCGCTGACAGGGACATCTACAAGACGACAGTCGGGGACGTGATGTCGAAGCCTGTGTTGACAGTGAAGATGCTGGAGACTGTGGAGGCCGCCGCGAAGCTCATGAGCGAGAAAAACGTGAGGAGGCTCGTCGTCGTAGACGAAATGAACAAGGCCGTGGGGATTGTGACTGTGATGGACATAGTCTCCAAGCTGCCGAAACTAGTTGATGTGATGTTCAGGACGTGGGTGAGGCCCGATTGGAGGTGAAGTGATGGTGAAATGCCCTAAAGACGGGAAGGAGATGAACCGGAAGACTGTGAACGGGGTGGAGTTGGACGTCTGCGGGAAGTGCGGCGGCGTGTGGATGGACTGGGGCGAACTACAGCGCGTCTCAGACGGGAAGGTCACGGAACACGAGCTGGTAGAGAAGGAGCGAAGCAACTCATCCTGCCCCAGATGCGATAAGAAGATGAACGTGGCGGAACTGAACTCCGTCATCCTTGAGAACTGCAGGTGTGGCATATTCTTCGACGCCGGAGAGGCCGAGGAAGTCATAGGCCGGGACATAGGACTCAAATCAGCAGGGGATAAGGTCATAGAGGTAGACGCAGCCCAACTGAAGGAACTCCTAGAGAAAGGAAGAATAAAGGCCGGCACGACAGAAATAATACTGCGACGAAAAAAATAGGACTCTAGCTAGCCGGTTACCATCGTTGTAGACGAAGACGTGACTGCCATCGGATAGCATATTACCGTTGGCGTCGTATGTGATTGTGACCGTAGTGTTGGTTAGTATGCAGGGTGGGTTCAATCAGTGGCTTCAGTAGTATCATTTCATCCTCTTAGTTATGTCTTCTCTTATTTTGTTTAGCTCTGCCTCTTTTATCTTGGGCAGGAGATGTCTGCATTTTATGAGGTAATCAGCAGCCATGTGTTTAATCTTGTCTTGTGTTTTGGTGTTGACGTTCCTGCCCACGTAGTATTGTACGTCCACTCTTGTTCCCTGGGCTATACTCAACGTTTCCAATTCTTCGGCTTTGAAGTGGTCTTTTAGATAGCTTTTGGCGAATTCGATAGTGCAAGTGTGTATTTCGGATTTTACGCCGATTTTCATGAGTAGGGCGTATGTTGCAAAGTACATCGTGTAGTATGCTGAAGATATCTCCCACTCGGTGTTGCCTTGGTTGGCTTTCATTGAAGCTAGGGCGTTCTCTGCTTTGAGTAGGTATGCTTTGGCTAGGTTCTCGTTCGGTTCTATCAGCTCTATACCGCGTTTTTGTTTCACGCACCATGTCATCTTATCTTCCATAGTACTCCCTCGATACTGCGTCAAAGTAGTCCTCCAGACCTTGCACTAGGATATGGTGGGAGGCTACCTCCCTGATTAGAACCTCCTTCGCCCTTAGTGCTTCTTTGAAGTCATCCGGCATCATCTGTTTGACGCTCATATTCAGCCCGTACATTTGCGATATTTTCTCAACTTCCTTAGAGTGATATTCCCCCACGAGGAACAAATCCAAGTCTGAATCCTTCTTTTGCAGGCCTTTCGCGTAGCTGCCGAATATGATGACAATGCCTTGCATGTGTCTTTTGACCTTAGACAGGATCTCTTTCACCCTTGGGTTATCGTCCATGAACATTATTGTCCTGGCATTTTCAGCAGACATTAGTAATCTCATAGTCTTTTCCCTGTCGTCGAATGACATCGTGAATTCCTTGTTCTTCCCGCTCATCTTGCTTTTCAGGAGGCCCTCCGCCTCCAGCCGGTTTAGAAGGTTCGAGACAGTCTTCTGGTTTAGGCCATATACTCTGGCTATCTCGCTTCCATGGTGGATGGAATTCAAATCCTGCAGGAACGGTTGCAATATTTTAACCAATTTACCATTAAGTATCATTTTACTTATATAAGTATTATTTTACTAGTATTTAAGCTAAAACCGACTTCACCATATTCTCCCCCACCCAACCATACAAGTATTCTTCGAGGAGGTTGCTGCCGTTATAGACCTTCGAGAGGCGGTTATCGTCATTGTATTGGAATGTCAGGAAGCCGTCGCTCATCATGTTGTCGTTAGCGTCGTATGTGATGCTGACACTTGTATTGGATAAGATTTCTTCGGTGAGGACGTCGTTGGCGACGAAGGTGGAATTGACGTCTAAAGCTAACGTGCTATTGGCATCTAAAAGGATGAATCCGCTGGGGAGGTGTCCTGCTGCATCTAAGACAACTCCTGCCCCCAGTGTGAGAGATTTGCTAGGGGGAATGTAAGATGTCCGGTTTTCGCTTAAACGAATGACTCCGTTGCTGCGTGTGGTGTTGTAGCCAAACACGTTTACTATGTGGGGTTTAATCATATACGCGGTCTCTTTTGTCGAAGTCTATGAGGTAGATTATGTCCTTTTCTCTGTCGTAGGCGAATACCAGCCTGAGAGGGGGGATGTAAACCCTTTTCTCGAATTTCCGGTCATATCTTAGGAATCCTCCGGCTCGTTCAGGGTCGTTGATTATCTTCACCAGCTGTTTCTTTATCCTTTCCTTTAATTTCTGGTCTCTCAGGTGTTTGATCGCCTGCTCGAATCTGGGTTTTCTTATTATATCTACCATTTCTCAAGGTCTCTGAGGAAGTCTTCCCTGTTTTGCTTTATCACGTCTTTCCCTTTTTTTAGGTCATCCCAGAATTTAGCGCACACCTTGAGGTCTGCCAGGTCCTCCCTGACTTGTTCTATTGATTCGGCTTTTATGTTTCTCATGGATTCTAGGACAATCTTGTTGTCCACGAGTACTGCGAGCATTTTGTCTCCTCCCCTCAGTTTTAATTCCGTCCTGAAGTCTTGGGGGATGACGACTTGACCGCGTTCTCCGAGTTTAATCGATTCTATATCCATAGTACCACCTAGTATGAATAAAATGAATTCACATACTTATAAATGACATTTAGACTTTACCATGCTGCCGAGGCGTTTGAGGAGGTATCCCGCAGCGTCTAAGACGACTCCTGTACCTAAGGTTAGGGATTTGCTTGGCGGGGTGTATGAGGTGTGGTTCTCGCTCAACCGGACGATGGGGCCTGACAGCTTGTCTATTAAGTTATTTCAGCGAATTACTACTTATGCTTTGTAGGAGGAAGGTTGGGGGACTCGGAGGTTATGGACCGCTTTTGCATGCGAGTGCGGTGGTATTGGTTTGGACTTTAGGCAGCGGGGCCTTGTGGTTCGTCTTGCCGCAGGTGGCGTTTGGGATTGTTGGCAACGTCGCTGTCGTCGGCCTACTCTTGGCTGTGCCGTCCCTTGTTGCTGCCTTCTTTGACTTGCCTGTGGGGGACCTCACAGACAGGGTGGGGGAGCGACGGGTTCTGTCTTTCGGCCTCATAGCACTCGCTTTCCTTGGGTTGGGGATTGTTTTTTTAGGCAACGCCATCGGACTTGCATTCTTCCTCGTCCTCCTCGGCGCATTCTATCCGATGATATACGTGCCGATTATGTCGTACGTCATGGGCATAAGCCCGAATAGGAAGAGTTCAGAGTACCTCGGGGTTGAGATGAGCTTCCTCCACGGAGGATTCGCCTTAGGGCCGGTAATACTCGGCCTACTCCTCTATTTAGGGTATGGTATGTTAGGGGTTGTTTCCGCGCTGTTCACGGTTTGCAGCGTAAGCGCACTCATCCTTGTCACCGCCTGGTTTAAGGAGAGGGGGAGGGGTGAGAGCCTGGCTCATGGGGTGAGGGATGTGGTCGTCAAGGATGGGCTATTCCTGAAGGAACTTTTGGATTATCGTAAGTTGAAGTCAGCGGGCTCCGCAATATTGGCTGTCACATTCCTGTTCACGTTCTATGACGGGGCTGTGTGGCTTCTTGTTCCATTATACTACGGTATGTTCACCCCTGACCCGCTGGTTGGGGGAATCATCATGTCTTCGTTCGTGCTCCCGCTCGTACTCTTCGAATTCCACGGAGGATGGCTTGCCGACCGCTTCGGCAGGAGGAACATGCTCGTACTCGGGATGGCTGCCGCTGGAGTATTCACTGTGGCATTCTCACTGGCCACTGACGTTACAGGACTTTTCGTGGCAGGCTTCCTAGCCACGTGCGGCCTCGCGCTCGCGTGGCCGAGCGTGCAGGGTGTGCTCGCAGTCAAGTCTGGTTCGGAGGGCAGAAGCGGCATAGTCGGGGTCTGGAGCAGTTCAAGGGATTTCGGGTATATGGTGGGGCCGATCGGTGCCGGAGTGCTTGGGGGGTTGGTTGGTTTAAGTGGCGTGTTCGCAGCATTGGGTGTTTTGCTTCTTGCGTCTATTGGGCTGGCGCTCTTCGTGGAAGAGTGAGGTCACCCTGAGAGGGTTCAGTGTACGTGAGCCCGAGGCTTGAGCTTACGGTCTTTTTTATGTCAGACACGTTTCCACCGAGGCGTATGAGCGTCGTCGTCCCCCGTATGCCAGAGCCTGAGATGCTTAGGGTTACGAGTCCGAGCATCTCCAGTTCCTTCAGGTATTCGCCGAACCATCTCATCGTCCTCGGGTCCCGGCTCAGGTGCTTGCACAGCTTCTCGTAGTTCTCGTAGACTTCCCCTGAAAATAGCACGCCGGTCGGCACGTCAGAGAGGCGCTTGTATTGGCTCCCCCTAGACATCAGGTCTGCGATGGCGTATAAGACAATCTGCTGGTGCTCTGGGAGGGTGGTTATCAACTCGGTGATTATGTCCTCCTCGACTTTGGACTTCGCCTCCATCACATCCTCCTTCTTAACCCGCTTCCTCTTGTGGCTTTGGGCTATCTCCCCTGCCTTCTGCAGGAGGCGGAGGCCGTATCTTGCGTCTCCGTTTGTCTGGGCTGCGTATGCTGCGATGAGTGAGATGTTGGATTTGGATATGCTGCCTTTCTTGAATCCGCTCTTCACGCGGTTGGCGAGTATCGTCTTCAGCTGGTTCGCGTTGTATGGCTTGAAGACGAGCTCCTCCTCGCAGAGGGTGCTTCTCGTCCTTGTGTCCAGCTCGTTCTTGAACGAGTGTTTGTTCGAAATCCCTATGATTGAGACGCTGCCCCTCCTTGCGACCCCGCCGAGGCTGACCTCGTGTATCTCGTCGTTGACGCGTGTGAGGGTGTAGAGCAACTCGTTCACGTCCTTGACCATGTCAATCTCGTCCAGTATGACTATCATCTGCAGCGCGTTAGCTTCCACTACCTTTCTCATCCTCGAGTACAGTTCAGTCGGGGACCTGCCACTGAGGTTCCCGTTGCGCACCCCTTCAAGGGGGTTGCAAACCAACCCCTCAGCCTTCATAGAATCCTCCTCAAGTATCTTCAAAAGCACCTGATATTTGCTGTTATACCCAAGCCTGCAGTTCATGTAGGGTGTGACTGCCCGAACCTTGCCTATGTTCCTGGATGCGTCATCTAGGGCGAAGTCTAGCTCACGGAGTATGGTCTTGACGACGCTCGTCTTGCCTGTGCCGGTCTTGCCGTAGAGAAATAGGTTGTTCGGCTTCACACCAGCCAAGAGAGAGGATAGGCGGGAGGTTATCTGCTTTATCTCGTTCTTCCTGTAAGGCAGCTCCCTAGGCACGTAATGGGGGCTTAGGACGCTCAAGTCCTTGAACACCCCTCGGTCCTTTGGTTCGGCGTCGAAAAGCTTGCTGAACATTTTAGAGGATAATATCGGGAATAAGTTAATGAAACCGGGCTATAAAAAGACGTCCGACCGGTCCATTAATTAATAAATGGGAAAAAACAATATTATGGTGGAAAATATGGTATCATCATATTTTATCGCTGTGTGAGGTGTTATAATGGTGTTTAAGAAGATTTTGGGCGGGGGCGGTGGTGATGATCCAAGGAAAGACGAGATTGACATAGAGGACTATTTGAATGACCTGAGCGTCAGGGACGGGAAGATAATAGAGAACGAGGACGTCACCTACGTGAAGCCGCTAGAACTTGACGGCGACGGGAAGGGCGTCGGAAACGTCCTTGCTGAGCTTGAGAAGACCAACATAGTAGTCTTGAACGTCAAGAACCTGCTGCACAACAAGACGCTCCTGAAGAGCATAATAAAGGACCTGAGGGACGCATGCGTCGAGATGGACGGGGACATAGGCCGCATCTCAGAGGACAAGCTCCTTGTGGTGCCTTCTGGCATGCGCATCATCTCAAAAGGCAGTTAAGCTTTTTTCCAGATGGACGGGAAGTGCGAATCAGGGATAACTGGTTTAGATGAGCTTTTAGGCGGGGGCTTCCCAGCCGGGGGGACCTACGCGATTGCAGGAGCATCCGGAACCGGAAAGAGCATATTATCCTTTGAGTTCCTCATAAACGGCGCAGTCAAGTTCAACGAGCCCGGAGTCTGCATACTCCTTGAGGAGGATAGGGAGCGTATGTTGTCTGACCTTCGAGGATTCAACTGGGACGTGAGGAAGCTGGAGACGGCAGGGAAGCTTAAGGTCATCCCGTATATCAAGTCGATTATAGGGGACGTTGAGGCGACGTTCGAAAGCAGCATGCTCTCAGGCGAGGACGGGAGAGCCAACAAGCTCAGAGAGTACCTGACCGTTGACTCGCTCTTCAAGGAGGTAGAGCAAAGCTGCAGGACCATTGGTGCGAAGAGGGTTGTCATAGACTCCCTCACTGCGATAACGCTTCTTGCCGAAAACCAGCTGGTTGCCAGGATGCAGACCCTCTGGCTCATCGAGAAGCTGAGGAAGCTTAATGTGACCACCCTCGTCACAGTGGAGGAGGGGATAAGCTACTGGAACGACATGCTGTTCCTGTGCGACGGCATCGTATCGATGATGCTGCGCGAGAGGAGTGGCATATTCGAACGCGGACTACTCATAGAGAAGATGAGGGGAACTGCCCATGACACGGGAGTCAGGCCTTTGAAGATAACGCCTGATGGCGTCACAGTATACCCGAATGAAGTGATAGCTCAGATCACCGACCACAGCCGAAAGGCAGGGGTATGACCCGGATGTAGTATTGGTGTTCATCCGCACCCCAATATTGAGTCGCTCTATCTTGGGTTAGCCAAAAACAGACTCGTTAGGGAACACGACTATCCCGCTGTTGGTCACCTTAATCGGCCGCATGTGTTTGTCGAAGTTGGAGCCGCGCATCTTCTGCACGCTTATGGCACTCACCCTCTCACCGTTGTTTTCGATCAGGTTAATCTTTATTACGCCGCTTGCCAGGAACTCTTCCATCACAATCTCCGGGCCGGTGACCTCCGAGGTGAGGAGTACCGTGCAGCCTGTGGATTCGAGGAAGTTGATGAAGCCGAGCAATTCCTTGCGTACCTCGGACTGTTCGTTGTAGAGCATCTTAACGCTCGTCAGCGAATCGATGACTATCCGCTTAGGCTTGTACGAGGCAATTATGTTGCGGATGGCCTCGATGAGTGATTTGAGGTTGAATTCCGGCTTAGATATCACGCCAGTCGTCTTTATTGTCCAGACGCCTGAGGTGAGGTCCTGCATCGTGTCCAATATTCTGATGCGCTGGATGTCCCACCCGAAGACGGCCATGTCATCCTTGAGCTCGTGGGCCTGCTCCTCCAAGGCGACGTAAAGGCCCCGCTCGTTGTTCTTGACCCCGTCCATGAGAAACTGCATGCAAAGTATCGTTTTACCTGCACCCGGCCCCCCTGCCACCAGGTAGGAGCGGCCTACTATGAACCCGCCTTGGAGCATCTCATCCAATCCTGCCACTCCAGTGCTTACTCGTTCCATCAGTTAAGAGATTACGTTTCAGCTAAAAAATACTAAAGAAATGGGAAATTTCCGACTTTTGAGTAGATTGCACCCTCTGAAGTCAGCCTACTCTCCATCAGTACGAACTCTCCAACGTGGTAGGATCCGAGTTGGACTTCGCTTAGGGGGGTGAGGAGGCTCTGAAAACCACCCCTGTCTTCGACTGACTTGACTCTCCCCAATGTAAGGTGCGGGTGGAATCTGCCGTCAGGCTGGAATCCGAGCGGTTTAAGGGCGGCATCAACCTCCTTCTGTAGGCTGACAACCTCCCTAGCCCCAACGCCAACGCCAGCCCACAACACCCGGACGTTGCTAGCATTAGGGAATACGCCGAGGCCTGAGACTGTGATGTCGAATCCCTTGTGCTTTACGCCGTTCAATGCCGCAACCACACTATCTGCGGAGTCTACCTCGCCGAGGAACTTCAACGTCAGGTGGAGGTTCCCGTATTCCACTTTCTTCATGGTGCAGTACTTGGCGGCATCCTTTTGGACGGGGACCAGCTTATCCTTCACATCCTCGGGACATTCGATTGCGAGGAACATTCGCATGGACTATTTTTAACCGGCATGCAATATTAATCTACCATGATGCCCGGCGGGATGAACCCGAAACAGATGAAGAAGATTATGAAGCGGATGGGGATCAAATCCGACGAGATAGCTGCGGAGCAGGTAATCATAAGGTGCGTTGACAGGGAGATTATAATAGATGAGCCTTCGGTTGTGAGGACCCTCATCCAAGGCCAGGAGATGTTCCAGATCCAGGGGAATGTACGTGAGAGCGAAGCCGAATCTGCCGCTGACATAAGCCAGGACGACGTCGACATGGTCCGGGCCCAGACCGGAGTCAAGGAGGATGCTGCTATTAAGGCTCTTGAAAAAGCGAAAGGCGACATCGCCCAGGCGATACTGGACTTGAAGTCTTAGGATAGTTCTTTCAGTGTTTTCTCAACCAGTTCGTCGAATATTGCTTTGCCTTTCTTTTTGGAGGCCTTGTGGGGGTGACCTAATACTCCGCTTTCGCTGAACTCTTTCGTGTCAGCCCACTCCATCTTCCCAGGCCACGTGAACTGCTGCTCGCATATAGAATCCTTTACCACAAGCTTCGGGTGAAGGTGCATCATCAGGCTAGTCTCCACCTCGCCTGCGTGATCGTAAGGCTTGATGAGGGAGGTGAGGTTCACGACTTTCACTTCGCAGGCGAGCTCACCCAATGGCTTGTTGTTGCCGCCGTGGCCGTTCACTAGCATTATTTCAGAGAACCCGTGGCGTCTGAGGGAGCCGACCAACTCAGAAACGACGTTCTTGAACGTGCTGGCTGCGAGTGTGATAGTCCCAGGGAAGTTCATGTGCTCAGGCGAAACCCCGAACTGGATTGTGGGTCCGACGTAGGCTTTCAACTTCTTCGCAACCGCGGCCGCGACAGCCTCGGAAATCAATGTGTCAGTGGAGAGAGGCAGGTGTGGGCCGTGCTGTTCGAAGCTGCCTACAGGTATCACGACAGCGCCGCCTGAGGCGCTCGGAGAGGGGCAGTCGCAAAGGCGAACCATAAGGTTAAATTCGGACTACACGCTAAAAAACGTTTTAGTAGCTGAGTTTGTCCCAGATTCTGTCATCAGAGAGCCGTTGCTCTACTTTCACGTCGTAGTATCCTTCGATAGGCTCGAGCATCTTCGGGTTCTTGCTCCAGACCTCCTGTAGGGCCCCCCTCACTATGTTGACGCCATTCTTCGTCATCTTCCCGTGGGGCCTCTTACAAAGGCCGGTTATCATTCCGAGACCGTTCATCATCGTCTTTATGGGAACTGGGTTCGGGAACTTGTATGTTACCTGCGCAGTCTTCCCGTTCGTGACCTTGATGTCCTCAGTAGTCTTCACGCCGACGATGTTGAAAAGAGGCGAAAGCGCCGCATCAATCTCCGCTGCCTCCTTAACCTTCCCTGCGAGTATTAGGCGGGTGTACTTCTCTATCGGCCCGGGGGTTATGTTGCTGATGACTGATATCACACCGGAGGACACTATCTTCGGGTCTGTCATCATCTTGTACGTGTTCGGGTCGTCGCCGCTCATGATGTTGAAGTCCCGGTCAAGGAGCTCGCGTATCCTCCTCATCCTCTCGAAGTCTCCGCTTGCCTCCTTGACTGCGACCAAGTTCTTGTACTGGCTTCGCAGTATGGCTATGTCCTCAGGTAGCATGACAGTCACGGAGCGGCCTGGTATTGAATACGTTATGAATTCCATCTCAGGGAACTCCGACAGTATGACAGAGTAGTACTCCTTCCTTAACTCAAGGGACGATGGCTTGTTGTAGTAACAGTCGACGAGCAGGCACGCGTCAGCGCCAGCATCCACTGCCTTCATGGTCTCAAACACCGCCTCGTCGGTGCTGTTTGAGCCCGTGCCGGCTAGCACCTTACACTTGCCTTCGACGTAGTCGACCGTGTTCTCGGTTATCCTTGAGTGTTCGCTGTGTGTTACAGTCGGCGACTCGCCTGTCGTTCCCATCGAAAGCACGCCTGCGACTCCCTCCTTGACCTGGAATTTTACGTTCCTCTCAAGCTGCCCCCAGTCGACAGAAAAGCGTTCATCAAAAGGCGTGACAAGTGCTGTCCAACAGCCACAGTATTTGCTATTCATCTATACCAATCCATAGCCTAAGTTCTTTATTAGTATGGTTTATTTAATATAACAGGGATTGTATAAAAATGTGCGGCATAGCAGGGTATGTGGGGGGGAAAAACGCCCCGATCGTCCTCTTCGACATGTTAAAGAGGCTGGAGTACCGTGGCTACGATTCCGCTGGTGTGGCTTACATCTCGGAGGGGAGAATCAGCGTGCCTAAGGATGCGGGCAAAGTCGACGACGTGAAGGCCAGGCTGAACCCCGAAAAGCTTAAAAGCACCATAGGAGTAGGCCACACGCGATGGGCGACTCACGGAGCCCCCTCGCAGCTTAACGCCCACCCGCACGCAGACTGTACGGGGGATTTCGTCGTCGCCCACAACGGGATAATAGAGAACCACCTGGAGCTGAAGGAGGAGTTGAGTGAGAGGGGGCACACGTTCAAGAGCGAGACAGACACTGAGGTCATATCCCACCTCCTTGAAGACTACTACGACGGCAACATACTCGAAGCGTTCGCCAGGACTCTGGGGAGACTGAAGGGCAGCTACGCCATAGCTGCGCTGTCGGCGCACGAGGGCGACAGTATACTGGTCGCAAGGAACGAAAGCCCGCTCCTCATCGGCCTTGGGAAAGGCGAAAATTACATCGCATCTGACGCGCCCGCATTCCTTGGGGAGACGAGGGACGCCATCATAATGGAAGACCTAGAGTATGGGGTGGTTACAAGAGAGGGGGTTGAAATCCACAACCTGAAGTCTGGGGGGAAAGTGAAGAAGGAAGTCCATAGGATAACGTGGGACGTTAGGGAGGCTGAGAAGTCAGGCTACCACCATTTCATGCTCAAGGAGATAAACGAGGAACCGCAGGCAGCGGCTAACGCGCTTAAGGAGAAGGAAGTTATGAGGAGGATAGCGAAGAACGTCGCCGGGTGCAGGAGAGTCTACTTTGTAGCCTGCGGGACAGCATACCACGCCGGCCTCTACGGAAAATACCTCCTCGAACACTTCGGCATCGCAGCCGAGGCTGTTGTGGCATCAGAGTTCCGCTACTCCACAGTCAACTCTGTCAACGACGAATGCGCCATAATAGCAGTATCACAGTCTGGTGAGACCGCAGACACCATCGCAGCAGTTAAGGAGGCTGGAAAGAGGGGAGCATACGTCGCATCGATAGTGAACGTCGTCGGCAGCAGCCTCACAAGAGCCTCCAACGACGTCGCGTTCACGCACTCAGGCCCGGAAATCGCGGTCGCCTCGACGAAGGCATACGTCGGACAGCTTGTCGCGGCAGCTGCGCTGGCATTGGAGGTTGCGCACGCCACTGTGAAAATCAGCGAGAAGGAATACGTGAGCCTTTTCGAAGAACTTAAATCCATCAGCTGGAAAATTGAGGGCATGCTGAAGTCAGATAGCATAAGGGACATAGCAGAGAAGGAGGCTAACACCCAAAGCTTCTTCTTTGTCGGCAGGAGGGAGGAATACCCGACCGCCCTGGAGGGAGCCTTGAAGCTGAAGGAGATAAGCTACGTCCACGCTGAAGGCTACCCAGCAGGGGAGCTGAAGCACGGGCCCCTCGCGCTCATGAACAAGGATGTGACTGTGATTGCGTTGATGGCCTCAGACGAGCTTAAGCCAAAAGTGGAAAGCAACGTCAGCGAGATTAAGGCAAGGGGCGCGAAGGTCATTAGGGTGGGGCACGGAGGGGATATTAACATCCCAAAGACTCAGCCTATATTCGCACCCATACTCAACATCGTCCCACTCCACCTCCTCGCATACTACATCTCAGTGTTGAAGGGACTCGACCCAGACAAGCCGAGGAACCTCGCGAAGAGTGTTACTGTGGAGTAATTTTCAGTAGGTGGTCGCCGTTTAGGAGTGTTACGACTTTGGTTGTCTGGTGGTTTTCAGCCAGAAAGTTGACGCCTAGTTCCATGCTCTTGTTTCCTCCGGAGAGGACGTAAACTGGGATGTTCTTGATGAGGTAATAGTCGACGAGCGCCTGGTTCGTCTGCCTGTCGCCTTCCTGAAGGTAAGCTAACCTCAGTGTCTTCTCGGTTTTGAGTGGAGTGGCCGGCAGCTGGTCCAGGTACCCTGAGTAGAGTAGGGCTGAGTTGCCGGGCAACAGGGCCCTGTATTCGTCGGTCTGCCTCATTGAGTATTCCCTGTGGAATAGGTCATCGAGGATGAAAGTCAAGTTAAGTATGAGAGAGTAGATGAGGAGCGATGCGATGAGGTATCCGAGGAGCAGGCCGTGCCTTTTGTCCTTTAGGAATAAGAGGAGAGTGGAAAAAGCCAGCAGGATAGGTATCTTGTAAGTCATGTACCTTAGGCCCGCTGGGGCTGTCAGATTCGTTGACTCCACCACGAGTATGATGAACGCGACATACGCTAGGACGGAGTAGTCCATCCCCTTCAGTGTGTTCCTTATCTCATAAACAGCGTATCCAGCGAATATGGCCAGGTAGGGTATCGACTCGAGGAAGTACCTCATCAGGTTCGTGCTCCCGTCCAATCCCAATAGGCTGTAGAAGAGCGGGCCTGTGAGGGATAGGGCGAGGAGTAGAGTATGTTCTGGCACATTTATCTTCTTCCTCACCAGCATCGCCCCCATGACAGATAACACAAGGACCGGCGAGGCCTGGAGTAATGCCCTCTTATCTGTGAGCTCATGGTAGCGGGGGTTGAGCGAGAAGTCAACGACCAGTGAGAGGAACATCCTGACGTAATGCCACGACAATAAGAGGACGAGTGCCAAGGCTAATATAGCAACATGTCGAGGAAGCAGTTTCTTGAGCGGCTTGTATAAGAGGATTAAGGCTGTGAGTATGAGAAACGGAAAGATGAGCTTGTAGAGGGATCCTGTAGTGTCCCCGTAGCCTGTGATAAGCAGCGAACCGTAGATTCGGTTCAGTGAGAGCATGAAGGCGAGCGGAGGCAGGGAGCCTGCAATGAAGGATAGTGCGTTCTTTTTCCCTGATGAGAAGAAGAGGTACGCGGCTAAAAGAGACAGTATGAGGATGTTAGGGTATCTGACGCCGACAGCCAATCCTGATGAGAATCCGGCGAGAAACAACGACCAGAAGCTGCGGCTCTTCAAGATGAGGGTGAGGGGGAGGAGGGTAAGGAACACTGAGAGACTATGCGGCCAGATGTCGAGGGCGTATTTTATCGAATACGTGGCGAGGGAGAAGATTAAGGACGTGGTGAGCGAGATGCCAGTATCCTTGAACAGCCTCTCACATATTAGGTATACGAGGTAGGCTGAGAGTATGAACGACAGTAGGTTGAGGACAACCAGCCCCTTCGCACCCATGAGGGCATACAGTGGATACGCGATGTATGAGTAGACTGGTGAGGGTATGCTAGCAAGGGCGTATCCGCCTTCCGACTCCACTATCCTTGTCGCATGGAGCCGAAGCTCAGGGGAGTTGACTTCATCAAGGCCGTTCCAAATGAGGGTCGAACCTGACGTGTACAGGGAGTCTGCCATGAGAAGGTACGCGGACTCGTCGTTGACCCTCGGCGCCCCTCGGACGCAAAGGAGGAGAAGGAGTAGGAGTAGTGCTAGATAGTGGATTTTGCCTTTCCAGTCGCGTATGTCTGTTACTGCCATCATAATGTTGCCGTCATACCGTCTGTCGCAGCGGTTGTTGGGACCTTGGACTCTTCTTCAATCCTTTGAGCCTCCTTCTTGGGGTCGGCGTTGAGCATGCGGACTCCGAAGTGGGTGATGATGAGCCATTCAGGCCTCGCTGCCTTGCCTATCTGGATTGCATCGTCGGTGTTCAGGTGCGTTGCTGCATTGCCTCCTGAGGGGAATATTGTGTTGAGTATTAGGAGCTTCGAGCCATTGTAGTGCCTAACTAACTCGCTGTCATACCCAGTATCCCCTGAATACGTGACCACCCCCCCGGACGTCATGAACCTGAAACCCAGCCCCCCAACATGGTTTGCGGTTGGAATCACCTCAACCCCTAACCCCCCAACATTGAACGTCTCCCCAGCATCAGGCATTAGGACAACGGCTGCAGACCTGTGGTAATCTGACACATACTCGACCACATCCTTCTGCAACACCAAAACGCCCTTCCTCCTGTTCAATCCGTGGGTCATCGCCTCAACCATAACCTCAATGTCGCTGTAGTGGTCAAGATGCTTGTGGGAGCCTATGACACAGTCAAGCCTCCCAGGGTCCTTGCCGTACTGGAGGGCGCGCACCAAAGCCCCTGGACCAGGGTCGAGGATGAGTCTAACCCCGTCAAAGTCAAACCATATCCCGCCAGAATAGCGCCTCTGCGTGAGGAAAACGAACCGCCCGCCTCCTGTGCCAAGGAATGTGATGGAATTCATCAGGTATTTAATTAGGATAGCGGCTTTAAGATTAATCCATGAAGGCCATGTGCGTAGCCGACATACACGGAGACATAGAGACGCTGAACAAACTCAGGAAGTCAGTGGCCAAGATAGACGTGGACTACTTCTTCCTCCTCGGGGACTACAGCTTCGACCCTAAGAACGAGGAGAAGAACAAGGCAGACGTCACGAACGTAGTCGGCCTACTGTCCGACTACAACGTGAGAGCCATACCAGGAAACTGCGATCACAAGAGCATCATCAGTATATTGGAGAAAAGCTATACCAGCCTCCACAAGACCGTCATGACACTGATACCAGGATACAGCATAATAGGGTTCGGGGGAAGCAACCCCACACCATTCAACACCGAATTCGAATACAGCGAAGCCGAGATACTGGAGTCCTTGAACAACCTATATTCAAAGGTTGATGAAGGCACTAAAGTCATCCTCATCGCCCACGCCCCGCCGAAGGACACGAAATGCGACGTGATACGAAGCGGATTGCACGTCGGAAGCAGCGCAATCCGGCAGTTCATAGAATCCAAGAAGCCAGACCTGGTGCTGTGCTCCCACATACACGAATCAGGCGGAGCAGAAGACACCCTAGGAGAGACCAGGATAGTCAACATCGGACGGCTTTCCGAAGGCAGAGCCTACCTCCTCACCCTCAGCGGGGATATCAAGCTGGAATTCTACAAAGGATGAATATTTAAGGCCTGAAATCAATTTAGTCTACAGTTAATATGGACCGGAGACAGTACATTACACTCGCCTTAATCGTGTGTTTCATGGCAGGCAGCGTCTCAGCCAAGAGGGTGCTATTCTATGAGATAGGCACAGCAAAGACGTACGCGATAGAGGGAGACTACAGCAAATTCGCCGAAGAGCTTAAGAAGAAAGGCTATGAGGTCGCCTCCATAGAGAAGGGCGAAGTCACGAAGGAGAAGCTCGAAAACTACGACATACTCGTCGTGCAGGAGATAAACAAGCAGCTCACCACATCTGAGATATCGGCGATAATATGGTTCGTCCTCCAGAAGGGTAGGGGACTCCTAATAAACGGCGGAGGCCAGAGTAAAGCCAACCAGCTGACGATACCCTTCGGCGCCACAGTGGACAACGGCCTCCTGATAGACACCTCGGACATGATAGGCGCCGCCAAGGACAGGAACAGCTTCACAATCGACAGGTTCACTGAACAGGCAGGGGCTGGAACGCTCAGGCAGGGGATTAGTAAGATAGGGTTCTACAAGGACTCAGGCCTCATACTCTCAGGAAACGGGAAATGCATCGCCACAGGAAACGGCGACACATATTCCGACACAGGCTCCTTCGCAGCCGGCAGCGAACCTTGCGTAGCGGCTGCCTCGCTCTTCGGCAACGGCCTCGTCCTGACACTGAGCGACGCAGACATGCTGGTTAACAAGAACATCGACCAATACAACAACAGAAACTTCGGCCTCAACATAATAGACTGGCTGAGCCTCAGCACAGAGAACGTGGACCTGGAGAACAACACGCAGGAGCTGAGCCTCCAGATAAAGGAGATGAAGCTGAGGAGCATGAGACTCGACCAGCAGCTGAAACAGGCGACTGACGAGAAGAACGACCTCACCAACAAATACGCCCAACTTAGCATGCAGTACGCGGACACGAACACGGAGTTGACCGACTTGAAGGAGGGGATGATTGGGCCGTTCAGCAGAAGCAACTGGGCTATCATAGTCCTCGGCGTGTGCCTACTGGCCGCGGCCATACTTTACTCTAAGAGGAAGACGACAGCGGAGGTCGTGAAAGACGAGGACATACTGAACGAGCTCGGCTACGAGCTTGACAGCTCGCAAGAGGGCGGCGAGAAGAAGGGGGAAAAAGGCTCTGATGAGATAAAGGCTTGAACATTCAGCGAACGTTAATCTTAGTCTCCCGTTTAGTGCCGCTGATCTTAACCAACAACGCTTTAAGCTGGTCGTCGGTGAGCTTCTTCAGCCTCCCGCTCTGGTAAAGTTGAATCAACAGTATCTCAATCTGCCTTGCGAACTCAGACCTTGCCATCCGGATGTTGGCGAGACGCTGCTGAGCCTCAGGCGTGAGGAGGGTCTGGATTATCATCTTAATCTGCTGCTCCACCTCCTGCGCCCTGACCTGCTGTTCAAAACCCTGCGAAAGCTGCTGCTGTAGCGCCAGTTCGCGCATCCTCTTCTGCCTTAACTCTTCAAGCTCTGACATTTCTACTTCTTGCCAGCGACCTTTGAGGCTAGCTTGTCCAGGTAGGACCTGCCCTTCGACGTTATCTTACGGCCTCCCTTCCCGGCCTCGGTGAGCCCTGCTGAATCCAACTCCTTCAGAACCGTCCTAATGACCTTTCCGCTTGCCCTTCGGAACTCCTCAGGCTTGCGTCCCCGGTTCTTTCTGCCGCCGTAGAATGTGCGCAGGCGTTGGACGCCGACTGGGCCGTCAAGGTAGATTCTCCGAAGCACCGAAGCGGAGCGCACCCACCACCAGTCCGGGTCAGAGGGCATCCTCTCCCTGCTCGCGCCAGTCTTTACGAACTGCGCCCACTCAGGCCGCGCTAATTTGATGTTTTCCTTCAAGTCTTGTGCCGTTTCCTTAATCAGCTTGTCTGCTGGAACGTCGTATGTTGTTGCCATTTTACTTGTATGTTACCAACTCCTCTTTTTTGAAGAACATCGGTATCTCCCTCTCAGCCGATTCCTTGTTGTCTGAGGCGTGAGTGATGTTCTGGTCTATCCTCAACCCGAAATCCCCCCTTATGGTGCCCATATCGGCCTTCGCCGGGTCCGTGTCCCCTATGATCTTCCGCACAAGCGATATCGCGCTCTCCTTGTCCAGGACGTCCGTGTCCAGGACGACTAACACCGACGGATTCGATGTCATGTTGTATATGAGCCGCTTGTAGAACGGCTTCCCCTTATGCTGCGCGTAAAGGTCCTCCGCAGCCGCCTGAGTCAACGTCATAATCTTCAGGCCGCCGACCCGGATGCCGTGCTTCTCGAACCTGGTTAGTATCTCACCCACAAGCCCCCTGATGACCGCATCAGGCCTAATGAGGATGAGGGTCTTCATTTTTTTACTTGCTTTTTGGTTTTTTGGGCTGCTTGCCCTTAGCCTCCTTCGTCTTCGCGGCCTTCGGCTTCTTCTCCTTCGGCTCTTCCTTCACTTCAACCTTAGGTGTAGGAGCCTTCGGAGGCGCCTTATCGTGCCCTAGGAGCTTGAGCCTCGCCTCCTTCTCGTCAAAGTAAGCTTGAGTCCATTTCGTCTCCCTTGGCTTCCGGTTGAGGTGGACGAGGTTCCTCATGCACTTGCTCGAGTCGAAGTAGAGGGCCTTGCCCTTGCTTGTCACGAAGATGTATTCGGTTCCCCTGGGTATCTTACTCCCGCAGAAGTTGCAGTCCATCTTTTTAGGTGAGCGGTTTAGCCTCCCTCTCAGTCTCCATCAAGTCGATGATGTCGCCTTCGCGCACAGGCGTCCTAACGTTCCTTCTGATTATGCGCCCCTTGTTCTCGCCGTCTCCGACCTTGCACATAACCTGCATCACTTCCCCGTAGATGCCGGTGCGCCCTATTATCTTAACGACTTCAGCAGCGACCATTTTACTTCCTGAGTTCCTTCAGCTTCTCGGCGATGTCAGCGACGTCATCCTTCGCCTTCCCTTCCTCAACTATGCATCCCGTGGCTGTCGGAACGTGTATCCCCACAGCTGAGCCTATCTCCGCCTTCGGAACGTAAAGGTACGGTATCTTCTTCTCCTCGCACAGCATCGGCAGGTGCATGACTATTTCCGGCGGCTCCACGTCGCTTCCTATGAGAACTAATTTCGCGTTCCCGCGCTCTACAGACTTCGTGACCTCGTTGGTCCCCTTCTTAACCTTACCGCTGTCCCTGGCCTTCTCCAAGGCATCCAGCGCCTTCTCCTGAAGCTCCTTCGAGACTTCAAACTTCACGTAACCCATTTTCACTTCACCTCAAAAATTGTCATCGGTTCACAAGCTAAGAAAACCCCTAACGGACCCTAAGTCCGCCGCAAACCCGAAAACGGGCCACGTACCGGGGGGTTAGCCTAAACGACTAACATAATAGGAACTATCTATATAAAAAGCTTGAGGACGCCTGTCACCTGTACTATCCCACCTGATGTCCGACATTGTTAAGTTGGTTAACAATGTTGATAACTCAGGAGGGATAGTTTATGGTTGTACTGTCAGTTGACCAGCGTTATTGGCTGGTAAAGAAGCGTCTGAAAGGATGTAGTATTGAA
>JAZDIN010000026.1:0-32288 GCA_043804895.1 Candidatus Altarchaeota archaeon | reverse complement strand
GACTTCCTCACCGTCGCAGAAAAGGACGGGAGCATAGGCGCTGCCTTAGAGGGCGATTCCACCAGCCTAGGGCAGTTCATCGACGAGATGCCGAACAACCTCTGCCTCAACATCACAGTCGTGAACGAGTCAAGTGGTGTGCTCTACAGCGGAGCAAGCGGATGCCCTGAGCCGGTGAAATACGTCATAGGCAGGAGGACGATAGTGAACAACACAGTAAATTACATGGCGAAATTGAGGGTGTGGTACAGGTGAAAGGTTACTTGTTCACTGCGTTGACGGTGCTGATGTTCATGTCACTCTTCATGGTCAGCTACTACTTCTATGTCAAATCCTCCGCGACTGTGCGCTTGGACATAGGCGCTGAGAAGACTGCCGCACTCTTCGACGACGTCTCATGCGACCTGGCTGCCAAACTCGACCTCAAAGCAGCTGTAGACAACAGCGACAAGACGTTATACAGCTTCAACGACAGGATTCCAGCAGGGTGGGACATACCCTCAGCAGTCAGAAACTACTCCACCTTCCTATCTTCCACCTATGCCGAACAGACGAACCTCAAGCTAACTCCAGACCTGACGGCGCTATCATCCCCCTCAGATGAAGTGGACCTCGAAGTAATGCCATTCCACTACTACTACGGCTACAGCAACCTCAGCAAGGAGAAGACGTGGTTCCGCAACAAGGCCATAACCAACCCGCCCCCCAGCGACCCAGAGGCCTATGACATGACCTTGGACTTCAACGGCGAAGGAGTGGAGGACCTGGTCTGGGAAGAGGGCGAGGATTTCAGCGGAGGCTCGATTACCACGACACCACATAGTGAAGCCTCCGAGGGGGAGTATGCGGAGTCGTTCGATGGTGCTATAACAAGAAGCGTCTACATACCATTCGACACTAACTACACCCTATGGGTGCGCACGGTATTCGACAACAGCACCAAGAACCTGACAGTCGAGGTTGACGGGAAGAATTCGACTCAGTTCAACATACGCAACGACAGCAGCAGTTCGCTCGCGTTCAAGTGGTTCAACGACACAGCGGTGATATTCAACCTAACTGAAGGTAACAAATTGATAAGGGTCTACCCGGGGCCAGCCTCCACCACAGACTCACTGGACGTGGTGCTTCTGACCACAAGATACTACGACCTGGACAACACCGCGCCGATAACAAGGCCCGTCGACCAGGCTGAGGTGAACTTCACAGGTGGGGTTGATTTGAGGCTGAGCCTCACAGTCAGGTTCAACAACGTCAACCACACGCTGGAGAGCGAAAACATCGACTCGAATGCGCTCTCCGAGTGGAACTTCACCTTCAACGACGGAGACAGCGTGAGAATAAACTTCGGGGCCGTGGACGTGTCGGAAGTGCCTTCATACAGCATGGCAGTCCTAATCAACGACACAGTCAACGGCAGCTTCGGACTCGCCAACACCACCGTGACATTCGAGGCGTCAGGCGGCAGAGCCTACGTGGACAGCGGATGCACCCTAAGCCAGGCAGGCACACTAAGCAGGTCAGACAGGATATGGCTAGCCAAAGGCTAGCTCACTTCGCCTTCGCTATCACGTCCATGAACTCCCTCCCCACTATCTCAGGGAGGCATACGACATAGTCTGCGCCGAAGCGTTTCATGTTGTTAACCGAGTCAGTGCGATTCGCCCTGGCGAAGACTTTTATATTCGGGTTCAAGTCCTTCGCTGTGAGTATGGTGAATAGGACGTCCGGGTCAGAGTTCAACGCCACCACCAACGATTTAGCCCTATCAATTCCAGCTTGGCGCAGGATTTCAGGCCTTGTTGACAGTCCAGCCACAGCGAGCACACCCGCCTCCATAAGCTTGTTAATCTTCTCCTCGTCCATGTCGATTACGACAGCGTTTTCCATCTTGCTTGCGAGAATCTCCCCCACGTTCCCGTATCCACAGATTATTGTGTGGCCCTTCAGCGTTGACATCCTCTCCTGAACATTCTCCATCTTAAGCACCTCCATGACTCTCCCCTCGAACACCATAGTGATTATGACGCCCAGGGCGTATATGAAGACTGATATCCCGCCCAAGACGAAGAAGAGTGTGAATACCTTCGCTTCGGGGGTTGTCGGATATATGTCGCCGTAGCCGACGCTTACGAGTGTGATGACAGTGAAGTAGAGGGCATCGAGTGGAGTCAAAGCCATAAGCTTGGTGTAGGCTAAGGTCCCAACGGCTATGACAAGAAACACAGCAAAAAGGGCGACATACAAGTCCCTCAGGGATTTATGATGCAGATAAGTCACCAAAAACCGTGTAACATCCATCCTAACCCCATTCTTAGCATAGGATATTGTGAACAGACGTTTAATACTCCACAGCCTCAGGAGGGTTTAATATTAACGTATGGTAATTGTTTAGTGGCATGGTCGAGGTAAGGACGCAGGTCGACACCCTACTTGGCGTCATCCCCAAGCAGGGTATTGATTTGGACAGGCTGGCTAAGGACGCCGGTGTAGACCTGAAGACTGCGGACAAGTGGATTAAGGCGTTGGGTGAGGTTCTTGAAGTCAACTATTCCATCAACCTTCTGAAGCCTCCAACAGTCCATAGGAAGCTTACCGTGAGCAAGCACATGCCTAACATCTGCCTTGACATAGTGGGAGAGAAGATTGGGGCATACAATATACTCGTCGATAGGGTCCCGGCTGAGATAACTATCCAAGTAGTCAAAGGGGACGTGATGAAGAACTACTGCATCGCAATGCCCATAATCGGCGAGGGCACCTCAACACTCCTGAATAATGTGATAAGGGATCTTGCAGGCAGAGTCTCCGCGAGGACCGAGGACGTGTCCAACCCGAAGAAGGCTAAGGGGATTAAGACGGTCTTCCAGGAGGAGGCAAAGAAGAAGGTACTTGAACAGATCCCGGTGACATACGAGCAGGCTGACATACTCTCAGGGCTTGTCTTACACAGGGTGTACGGCCTCGGGGACTTGGAGATAATCCTAGGGGACGACCTCATAGAAGAAGTCTGCATAAACGCAGGCAACATGCCTGTAGTCATCTACCATAGGAAGTACGGGTGGCTGAAGACGAATATAGTAATACCCCAGGAGGAGAACATATTCGACTACGCCTCCCAGATAGGCCGCCGAGTCGGGAAGGACATAACGAACCTCAATCCGCTCATGGATGCGAGGCTTATCACAGGAGACCGTGTCGTAGCCTCGATGTATCCAATCTCAGCCCAAGGCAACACCATTACTATAAGAAAATTCGCGAGAGACCCCTGGACCATAGTCGACTTCCTGAACCCCCTTTACAATACTATGTCCACTCAGATAGCCAGCTTCCTGTGGCTTTGTATACAATATGAGCTTAGCATCCTCGTTGCAGGGGGGACAGCTTCAGGTAAGACAAGCACACTCAACAGCCTGTGCGCGTTCATACCCCCTGGGCAGAGGATAATAAGTATCGAAGACACTAGGGAACTGCAGTTGCCATCACACCTCACCCTCAACTGGATTCAGCTGACGACAAGGAACCAGAACCCAGACGGCCTAGGTGGGGTGAACATGCTCGACCTCATAATCTCATCCTTGAGGATGCGCCCAGACAGGGTGATAGTAGGGGAGATAAGAAGCAGGGACGAGGCTGAGGTCCTCTTCGAGGCTATGCACACTGGACACTCAGTCTACTCTACGATGCACGCCGACACCTGCATGCACGTCAGAAGGAGGCTCACGGAGCCTCCCCTCATGATACCCGAGGCTGAACTTGAATCGCTACAGGTGATTGTAACGCAGTACAGGGACAGGCTTCACGGCATAAGGAGGACGTTCGAGATAGCTGAGATACTGCCAGGGACAACAGAGCGCAAACTCGAGCTTAGGTATCTCTACCGCTGGAGGGTCAAATCCGACTCATTCGAGGCCATAGACAGGAGCAACAGGGTGTACAACGACTTGAACCTCTACACCGGCATGACTGTGAAGGAGATAGACCGCGACTTGGCTGAGAAGGAGTCCATCCTCAAGTGGCTCATCATGAACAACATCTCTAGGATGGATGACATCGGCAGGGTCATGAACTTGTACTACAGCCAGAAGGAAGATCTACTCAAAGCCGTTGAGGGCGGGAAATCTATTGGAGGTGAGTGATGAGAATCTACGCCATGCTACTCCCGCAGCATGTAGCTAAGGATTTCGGCCGCAGGTTTCAGTCTCTAGGCAAGTTCCTTGCCGACTTCACCCCCGAACTTAAAAGCGACATGGTACTGGCTGACATAGACATGACAGCCGAAGAGTACCTGGTCTCTTCGCTTCTTTCAGCCTTCATCCTGGGGCTCATCATGTTCGTCTGCACGTACGTGCCTCTGGCTGCGTTCGATGTTGCCGACGGGAACGAGCTGATCCTCTCAATCGGACCATCCCTCGTGTTACTCCTCTTGGACTTCGCCATCCTCGTCGTGTACCCGAGGATTCTCGTGGTGAAAAGGGCTGAAATCATAGAAAAAGACCTAGTATACGCGCTGAAGGACCTGCTACTGAACATCAGCGCAGGCCTGACGCTTTTTGAGAGCATAAAGAGGGTGTCTGAGGCTGGCCACGGCATAGTCTCGGAAGACCTTAAAATGGTTGTGAAAAGTACCAACAGGGGTATGGCACTTGACGACGTGCTTGAGGAACTTGCCTTGAGGACCCCGAGCGAGTACATGCGAAGCGCCCTGTGGCAGATCGTGAACGCTGTCAAGGCTGGTACGAGCATAAAGGACGCGCTCTCCGGGATAATAGACTCGCTGATGCGCGAGCAGAACAGGAGGATACGCGACTATATCCAGGAGCTTAACGTCATGACCCTGATTTACATGCTCTTCGCGGTCGCAGTACCGACCATAGTGTCGACCCTGCTTGTGATCCTGACCTCCCTCATGGGGACTGGCGTGAGCGAGGACACGTACTTCCTCGTCGTTGTTGTGTGCATCTGCGTACAGATCATGCTAGTCGGATTGATAAGGAGCAGAAGGCCTGTCGTCTACTCTGCTTAGGGCACCGGTTTGCCGAACATCTCAGGGCTTTGTGGTGGCCTGTATCCCCTGTCGTGTATTCTGTGCGAATCTAATGATATCCCTAGTATGCTGACAAGTTCGGCCCTTGCCACGAGGAACCTACTATGCCCCAGGAATGTTGATAGGTAGTCGTGGCTTAGCCCCTCCAGGAGCTTGAACCTCATATCCTGGTCCATCTCATCGACGTTTGTCACGCCAAGCTTCTCCAGTTCGTTGACGAGGATAAGCCCTCCAGATTTGCCTGACAACTTCAGCATGAAGTTAAAGAGGTCGCTTCCGAGTTGTGACATTTTTCACTTGTACATGACCTTGATACCGTTTGTCGAAATGTCATAATCAACAAAGTTTTTGATGTGGTTTGAACCGCGCATCTTATGCACCTTTATCTGGCGGCCCCATTCCTCCCTCATGCGAAGGAGGGTCACCGAATCAGCCAGGAAGTCCTCCATACCGAAGCGGCTGCTATCGTTTGAGGAGTAGCTTATCTCGGTCGTGAACACGACGGTTATGCCCATCTTCTTCAGCGACATCATGAAGCGGAACAGCTCCGCCCTGAATATTCGGTCGTCGTTGTAGGCTATCGCCAGGGGCACGATGCTGTCCAGCCCCAGCCTTGTGACGTCGCTGTAGTTTATCTTTATGAACTCCAACAGGTTCTCCAGCCTGAGGGGGCTTTCCTCCTTCCCCACCTCATCCTTGGTACCGATTGTGTTGAGCCGCAGGGAGGACAGGTCGTACATCATGAGCGTATCGTCGTCAACCTTGCTGAAGTCAAGGCCTATAAGTTCGCAGTCCCTAACAATGTGCTCCTTCATCTCCTCCAGGGTTATGTAGACTACCTTCTCCTTGTACTCGACAGCGCCGTTGTAGAGGAACGACAGTGTGAACAGTGTCTTCCCTGAGCCGCTGGATCCACAAAGCAGATTTATGCTGTTTGGTATGAATCCGCCCCCAAGCAGATTATCCCAACCGCTGATGCCTGTTTTTATCCGCTCCTCCATACTATCCCTATTGATTATAGCTCGTTTAATAATAAGAGGGACTGCAATACATAAATGCATGGAAAGGGTCTATTATACTGCAGCCAAACTTTTACCGAAGTATGTGAGGGAGCGCGCGACCATGCTTCTTCGGTACTGCGGGAGTGAGATTTCGGCCGAGGTTTGGTTTGGACGCTCGTTCGTCGTCAGCGTGGCCATCTTCCTCATATCATCGGTTGTATTCTACTTCGTTGTCGAGAATTTCCTAGACTCTGTGATACTCATCCTCATCGCCCTGGCCATCTACCATCTCGCAGCCTACCTTCTTTTGTACTTTAAGGCTGAGAGCAGGGGCAGGGCTGTTGAGAGGGTGCTGTCCAACTTCCTTCACCTCATAGCAGCCAACCTGAACTCGGGGATGACTCCATTCCAATCGTTTAAGGAGGCCTCGAGGCCGGAGTTCGGCATATTAAAGGACGAGGTGGACCGGACAATCGCCTTGTCCATGAGCACCATGTCGTTCCACAAGGCCCTGCTGGAAATGCCCACGCGCATAAAGTCCGTGCTGTTTCAGGACGTGATAGAGCTGCTAGTTGAGGGCATGAAGACCGGAGGCCCCCTAGCAGTCTTACTAACAGACATAGCGAAGGACATCACAGAGAATCTTGATATGCGAAGGGAGATAGTGACGAGTAGCAGGAGCTACATTCTCTTCATCACCTTCATAGTCATCATCGGCACTCCTCTCCTGTCTGCTGTGTCGATACACTTCATAAGGACCATAAGCGGGATAATGGGGCAGGTGATGTTCGAGTTCCCTGATATCCAGTACGTCGGTGGCATTGAACTCGGTGAGCTCACGCTCACTCCAGAATTCCTTCTCGACATGACGATGTTCAACATAACCTGCACAACAATCATAGCCAGCTGGCTTCTGGCGGTGATAGGTGAGGGGAAGGACAAGTACATGGTGAAGTACCTCCTGTTCATGATGCCCTCCACATTCGCAATGTTCTACTCCTTCGACTACCTAATCAATTTGATACTTTGACAAGACACAAGATGAGGATTGCGCTGGTATGTGAGTATTTTCCGGAAAGCCCCGGCCGTGAGATGCGTGGGGGTGTCGAGGCTAGGACGTACTTTCTGGGGAGGAGCCTCGCAAAAAGGCATGATGTAACGGTCTACTCGATATCTGAGGAGGGTTTCTCTCCCGAATCTGACCTTGAAGGTATGAGGGTGGTGCGCGTTGCGCCGAAAGTCAGGTACTCCCAGGCTTCCTCGCTGGCTGAGCGTTTCATGTTCATGCGAAACGCCGCGAAGGTCATCGGAGGTAAAGGGTTCGACGTAGTTGACGGATGCAGCGTAGTCGGATATCCTGCCGCATGGTGGAGCGGTTGTAAGGCGAGGGTCGTGACATACCATGACGTGTGGGCTGGGCGGTGGATTAGGAACCTCGGCATGAAGGGAGTATTCGGTGAAGCGTTGGAGCGCTATACTCTCTCAAGGGGTTGGAGCCATTACATAGCAGTCAGCAACTACACAAAAGACAACCTGGTTAGATACGGCATCAAGGCCGACAGAATAACCGTGGCAGCAAATGGAATAGACGTCGACGAATACTCTAAGGTGCGCTCCCCCAAGTTTGAGAACCCGACCGTGTGTGTGATAGCCCGATTAGTCTCCTACAAACGGGTCGGAGACCTCATCAAAGCAGCCGCGGTTGTGAGGGAGGACATACCGGAATTGAATGTGAAAGTCATCGGCACAGGCCCTGAGAGAAGCAATCTTGAGGCGCTGGTTTCCTCCCTTGGTCTTGGCGGTTGCGTGGACTTCATGGGCTACGTTGAAAGACACGCAGACGTCCTCAGGACACTTAAGGCGTCCCACGCATTCTGCCTCCCAAGCGTTGTTGAAGGATTTGGGATAAGCGTCATCGAGGCGATGGCATTGGGTGTGCCCTATGTCGCATCAGACATACCTGCGGTGAGGGAGGCTACACGGGGTGGGCGAGGCGGCCTCCTCTATGCGCCGATGAATGTCGCCGAGCTGGCCTCGAAGCTTAAGGTTGCGCTGGAGGGCGGAGTCAAAGGAGGAGTTGATTTCATCGGAGAATACGACTGGTCGAATAGTGCGAAGATAGTTGAGGGAGTGTATGAGAAGGCGTCGAAATCAACGACCACAGCCTAAAGGCTGTGGTATGATCCTGATAGAGCAGGAGGCTGCCACAGCATTCCCCCCCACCTTAAAAGGTGGGGTCTCCTGCTCTATCTTGGATGAAGAGTGTAAGTACCTGCTGATGTTAGCAGCCGTACTAGCATTCACCCTCCTTTCCAGAGCCTACCATGCCGGAGACGGTATCGGGGGCTACCACAGTTGGAATGAGGCGACATACACCCTGAAGGCGCAGGACGTTCTGAAGAATCCCCTGGAATACCCATCAAGGGGCGGTTTCTCGTTTATGAGCCCCCCCGCCTACACGTATCTCCTCTCCCTGGCGTTCCACCTATTCGGCGCCGGAGTGTTCGTCGGTAGGATGGTCAGCATAGCATTCTCATGCGTTTCCCTCTACCTGCTTTATGCGCTCGGCTCCCGCATCTACGACAGGAAGGTTGGGCTGACTGCCGCAGCATTCGCCTGCCTGATTCCACTGCATGTGATGGTCGGCAGGAACATACAGACTGACATAGTGGTCGCATGCTTCCAGCTTGCAGCACTGGTAGCCTACCTGGACTGGAGGAAATCCAAGGACGCGCGGATGCTGCATTTAGCTGCCGTGACCGTGGGTGTCGGCTTTTGGTTCAAACCCACTGCGCTACTCATGATGCCTGTTGTCGCAATCTACGAGACTGTATTGGCAAGAAACATCCGATGGCCAACCAGACAACACATCCACGCTCTACTGATAGCAGCCATAATAACATCACCGTTCATCGTCTGGGGCCTCCTCACGCACAGGGGACAACTAGGCCAGGTTGCTGAAGTAGTGGCGGGGGGCCATGAAGCCAGCAGCCTAACAAACGCGTTGGACTACTACTTCTCAGAACTGCTTTGGGGATTATCCCCCCCAATCTTGTTGCTTCTCATCCTCTACGTCATAACGCCTATTAAGAGGCTTTCAGAGCATGACCTCCTCCCCACCACATATCTTGCTGTTTTCCTCGCGTTTTTCCTCGTGTACAACTACCACAGCTACTACCTCCTGCCGGTCGCATTCCCAGCAGCGCTTCTTGCTGCAAAGGTCGTGTGTTCGATAACGGATGGGAGGCTCTCCCAACTTTTCACCGCAGTTATCTTAGCCTTCCTCCTCCTCAACTCCCTCCTCATGCTTGGGGCGCAGAAGTACGGCTACAACGCACTGCGAGACCTGCCATCAAAGATAAGGCCTGGGGAGGGAAGCGCAGTCGTAATCTCCGATTCTGTAGATGGAAGTTATGGGCCGATAGTAAGATACTACCTGCCCGGAACCGAGGTCATAGTCCAGGAAGGGTTGAACAAGTCTAAGGTGCCACCTGAAACCTATGAGACAAAAAACGTGTACGTCCTGGCGAACTTCAACGAGATAGACGCCAAAAACCTACCACTGGAAGACCAGAAGGAGCTTCTGAAGAGAGCCCTGATGAAAGAATACTATGGCCTCTCACTCGGAACCCACAGCATATATGTAAAGTTCAAGAGCATTCATGCCTTCAAGCTTATGGGGTTGGAGGTCATGAAAAACAAGCAACCCATGTGGGGTGTGCAGACGCTGTTCGTCATCCCAGAATTCTACGCGATAGAATCAGGCAACTTAGCCTGAACTGCTATTTAATACGCCAAAAGAATACTCTAACATCTAAGGTGATACTATGGTAGAGCGCGTTCCAACAGGCATAATAGGCCTCGACCAGCTTTTGGGCGGAGGCCTTGTGCGAAGAAGGCATGTGATTTTATCAGGCGGTCCGGGAACCGGGAAGACGACGTTGGCTTACGAGTTCCTATACCGGGGTGCGGAACAGTACAACGAGAAGGGATTGTTCGTGTCCTTGGAGCAGGGCGCGAACCGCGTAGTCGAAGGTGCGAAGGCGTTGTTCAGCAAATGGGAATGGGACAAGCACTTGGGGAAGAACATAATAGTGACTAGGATAGGTGTGGACGACTTCAGCAGCCTACAGGACATCATAGGAAGCTACGTGAGGGACAATAATGTGAAACGCGTCGTCGTCGACAGCCTCAGCCTCTTAAAGCTGTACTTCAGGAGCGAGGACGCGTACAGGAACAACCTCTACGAGATGCTCACGTTCCTCTCCGACCTCGACTGCACCACCCTACTCACACTGGAGTCGTCAACGAGCAGGAGAGCTGACGCCAAATACGACATGGAGGAGTTCGTGGCAGACGGCGTAATAAGCATTTACCTCGTGCCGAAGGAGAACGACAGGCTGAGGGTGCTTGAGATAATCAAGATGCGCGACACCAACCACAGCACCAGGCTGTGCCCGTTCAAGATAACCTCAGAGGGCATGATGATAAACCCAGACGCCCGCATGTTCGGCGAAGTCGAGTGATTATGGACGCTGGAGCCAACATATACGAGAAGCTCATAAACGGCATAAACGTCTACCTCCTCAGGGTGAACGCCCAACTTGCCACGAAAGCGCTGAACGAGAAGCTAACGAAGCTCGGCTCCGCTGGCGTCAAATACAAGCTAGAAGGGAACCTGCTCGTAATCACAGAAGCCAGTGAGGGAAGCAGGGAAGCCCTGTACGAGGCGATAATCGACTACATATCCGTGTTCGAGGTCCACTACGGCGTCGACGCTCTTTGGGCGCAACTGAAGCTCGTCATACTCAAAGCGCTGCAGAACTTCAGGGTGTCTGTGCGCGAACTACGCATTGAGGTTCCGATATCCAAGTACGTGGTTGAGTACATTGTGATGAACACAGTCTTCGGAGTTGACGCCACCAGCTTCCTGGACTTCCGCAAGAGGACGTGGCTGAAGGACCCGATACTCCTGACGAACCAGCGGCTCATCGTCCCCAAAGGCGAGGAACTCAGGAACATACCACTCCACGATGTCACGACAGTCGGCAGGGAAGTATATGTCGGATACGGGATGGACACAGCAAGGGGTATAGTACGGATTATAGACTACCACAACAGGGAATACGGTATGTCCTGCATAGTCGTACTCGCTAAGGACGAGCTCAGCAAGGAATTCCTCAACGCGCTAAGGCTGATGCGCGATGAGTACAAGAAACTGAACGAAGTAGAGTCCAAGGTCCTCGTCGCCATATACAACGGCGTCCCCTCCAGTGGCCTGGCAGGGTACTGCTGCATAAGCCAAGGGGATGCTGAGAAGGCTTTTAATAGGATGCTCCAACTTAATTACTCAGACAGCGCAGGCCACATCACCTCGTACGGAATCAACGTATCAGCCGCGCTCTTGCAGGCCAAAAAGGAGGCAGGAAGTTAATGAAAACAGAATTGAGAAAGAGCATAGTGGTGAACTTCAAGACATATGAGGAGGCGACAGGCTCGCGCGCGCTTAATCTTGCGAAGGTGTGCGACGAAGTCGCCAAAGACATGAAGGCGAACATCGCAGTCGCAGTACAGGCCACTGACATAAGGCAGATATCATCAGGCGTGAAGATACCAGTATTCGCACAGCACATAGACCCGGTGAAATACGGAAGCGCTACGGGTTGGATACTCCCTGAAGCAGTCCTCGCTGCCGGGGTTAGTGGAACACTCATAAACCACTCAGAACGCAAGCTCAACATAGAAGAGATTAAGGCGCGCATCGAGCGGGCCCGCCAAGTCGGCCTCACAACCATCGTCTGCTCTGGGATGAAAACCAACCAAGACACCATAACAGAGACGAAAGCAATAGCAGCACTCGGCCCCGATTACATAGCAGCTGAGCCGCCGGACCTCATAGGAGGTGACGTGTCAGTCACAACAAGGCCGGAATTGATAACCGCGGTCGTCGATGCCGTCAAATCCGTGAACCCCACAATCGGAATACTCACCGGAGCCGGAGTCAAAACAGGGCAGCACGTGGCCGACGCTATAAGACTCGGCACACAAGGAGTCTTACTCGCATCAGGAGTAACAAAAGCAGCCGACCCGAAGAAGGCGCTAATAGACCTGGCGAAAGGACTGAGATAGGACGGGTGTCATCTTCCCCTCCGGTATTCTGTGATTATCTTCTCTATATCCGGTTTCTTTTGTTGGGGTTGCGTGAGTTCTCGCAGCCGTTGTGTCGTTATGTAGTGTATTTCCCCCTGTTCCTGCAGTTCCTTCGAGTCGAACACCTGTATGTTGTGTTCCAGTAGGTGTTCTCTTATTTTGCTTTTGGATGTGAAGGCCGTTTTTATACTTTTCATGTTGTGGGGGTGTTGTTCAACTAGTGTTAGGCAGTTTCGTGTGCGCGGGTATACTGGGACGGGTATTATCTCCTCTGACAGTACCCTGTCAAGCAGGGTTTCAGTCTTCTTAAGCTCCTTCAACTGAGCCTGTAGTGTCTGTATCCTCTTCTCTGCTGTGCGGTCCACCTCGGCTTTAGTGTGTTTGACTCTCCTTTCCCTCGCAATCTCCTCAGTGAGCTCCCGTATCCTCCAGTCCTTCTCTTCGATGACCTCCTGGAGGGCCCGGACCCTCTTTTCCAGGTTCCGGATTCTCCTCTCTTCCTCAGAGAGCGGCTTTGTCACAGTCTCTTCCATCGGCGGTTCAGGCTCCTCCACACTCTCCTTTAGCGCCGATGCTGCAGCGCTTATGGAGTTGCCTTGTAGGACGAAGTGCTTCACCCTCTCGTCCAAGCCTAGGGCGTCAATCTTCCTGAGTTTGTTCCCGTACTGGTTGAAGGCGTATAATGCCGCTGCGAGGGCGTCCCTCTGGTGCGCGTCTCCTGTCCCATAATCCCTTGTGAGCTCCAGCTTCTCGTTGACTGAAAGTGTCTTCTCAGGCGTGAACAGGGTTACTCCGAATTTTGTAGCAATCTCTGACACGAAGTTCGGGGCTGGATTCACATCCGATGCAATCAAAGAAGGTTTTCCGAAAGAGACGATGAAACTGACGACCGCCGCAGCCCCCATATCCTTTGCGCTTTTGATTCCGACCAACTTCCCTGACATGTCGAGCGCTGCAACGCTTGTTGTGGTGCCCGGGTCGACTCCTACTATTATGTGATTATTCATCTGGCTTCAGCTTAGTCTGCTTATCCTCAAGAGGGTACTCCCCGCTCAGGCAGGCCATACACAGTCTCTCCTTCGGATGGCTTATCGATTTCACGAGGCCTTCGATGGTCTGGTATGCGAGCGTGTCAGCTCCTAAAACCTTGCGTATCTCCTCCACGCTCCTTTCTGTTGCTATGAATTCCTTGCTTGTTTGCATGTCTATGCCGTACTTGCATGGGTACTTCAAGGGCGGCGAGGCTATCCTCAGGTGGATTTGCTTCGCGCCGGCTGACTTCAGCGATGCGACAATCCTCTTGAGTGTCGTCCCCCTGACTATGGAGTCGTCAACCAACACTATCCTCTTACCCACCACCTCAGATTTTATCGGGTTAAGCTTCACCTTAACGCTGACATCCCGTTGCTTCTGGTCTGGGAGTATGAACGTCCTTCCGACGTAGCGGTTTTTCATGAAGCATTCGGTGTACGGCAGTCCAGAACCCTGGGCGTATCCTATCGCGTGCGTTACTCCAGAGTCAGGTACTGCGCAGACCACATCAGCCTTAACCGGGGAATGTAAGGCGAGGTTCTTACCGAGGTTCTTCCTAACCTCGTAAACCGACTTCCCGTCCACAACGGAATCCGGCCTCGCGAAGTACACGTACTCGAACATGCAATGGCATATCCTGCCTTTCGGCCCGGTGTATGATTTCATGCGGTCCCCTAGGACGACTATCTCGGAAGGCTTCACGTCCCTCAAGAGTTCCGCGCCCAACACGTCCAATGCGCAGCTTTCAGAGGCCAGATAAAATGTTCTGCCTTTTCGTCCGATGCAAAGGGGCCTAACTCCAGATGGGTCGCGGACTCCGATGACCATGTTCTTGTAGAGTATCGCCAGCGAGTATGAGCCGACAAGCTGTTTCATCGCAGACTGTATGGCTGCTATGAAGTCCTTCGTCTTCATGTGCTCGCACACTATCAGTTTCGCTATGAGCTCAGTGTCAGAGGTCGTCATGAACGTGCTGCCTGAGGCCTCGAGAGCCCTCTTCAGCTCAGCCTGGTTGACTATGTTGCCGTTGTGCGCTATCGCGAACGAACCCTTCAGGTAATTTATTATGAACGGCTGCGCGTTCTCCAACTTCGACCCTCCTGTCGTAGAATACCTGACGTGGCCTATGCCCGAGCTTCCTGAAAGGTAGGCGTTCCTGAACACCTCAGTGACCAAACCCATCCCCTTATGGACCCTAATTTGGTCGTTGGAGACCGCTATCCCAGCCGACTCCTGGCCGCGGTGCTGCATGCAGTAGAGGGCGTAGTATATGCTCTCAAACACGTCTGACGTGGCTTTAATGCCGAAAACGGCGCATTTTTCCTTCATTTTCAATGGATTAATATTTTTCAACAACCAAGGTTAATAATACACTATGGAATTCCGGCAGACAAGATACGGTGTGTGCCTCCCAGGTTTCAGAGCCGGAGGTGCTAAGAGGGGCAAGTACGGCGTCGCCTTGATTGTTGCAGACGAAATCTGCGACGTCGCAGCCGTGTTCACGAGAAACAGCGTGAAGGCTGCGCCTCTCAAGTACACTAAGGGCGTGCTCAAGAATGGGATCCAGGTGGTTGTGGCAAACTCAGGGAATGCGAACTGCTGCGTACCAACTGGGATGAGCGACGCAAGGAAGATGGCGCAGGAGACAGCCAACTCCCTCAGGGTCAACGCCAAAAACGTCGCGGTATCATCAACAGGCATAATCGGGAGGCCGATGGATATCTCGACCGTGGTGGAGTTGATACATGAGGTTGCAGGCAACCTATCTTCAGGCCCGAAGGGGAGTATCCAGGCTGCGAAGGCTATCATGACCACTGACACGAAAATCAAGATGTACTCTGCCGAGTATGCGGGCATAAAGGTGGGTGGAATCTGCAAGGGTGCGGGAATGATTGCGCCGAACATGGCCACGATGCTCTGCTACATCACAACCAATGCCAGACTCCCTAAGGGGCGGATGCAGGCGGCACTCAACGAAGCGGCTGAGGACAGCTTCAACATGCTCTCAGTCGACGGGGACATGAGCACCAACGACACCGTGATAGTCCTATCAAATAGAGTCAAGAAGTGCAGGGCCGACGACTTCAGGGCGCTCCTTGCGCACGTATCAGTCGAGCTTGCGAAGATGATAGCCCGCGACGGCGAAGGCGCGAGCAAGTTCCTGGAGGTGGAAGTCAAAGGAGCCAAGTCAGTCAAGGAGGCCAGATGCGGCGTAAAATCAATAATCAACTCCCCCCTCGTGAAGACCGCATTCTACGGCGAAAACCCGAACTGGGGTAGGATAGTCTCATCCCTAGGCTCAGTACTTAAAGTCGATGAGTCTAAGGTGGACATAACATTCCACTCTGGAAGAGACTACGCTAAACTCCTCTCCTTCGGGAAGCCGATGAGCCTCGACCATGCGAGGAAAATCCTAACTCAACGTAACATCAAAGTAGTCGTGGACCTCCACGACGGAGAAATGTCGGCGGTCGGCTGGGGCTGCGACATGACACCCAAATACGTTGACATAAACGCAGGGTACAGCTGAGATTCTAACATGGCTAAAGCAAAAGTAATAGAGTACCTGATAATCATCAACGCCTTCATGTTCATCGTCAGGCTCGCAGCATCCGAGTTCACCTTCAATTACCTCGCTCTCACTCCAGCATACGTGGCTCAGATGCCTTGGACCCTAATCACAAACATGTTCATCCACGCGGACTTCATGCACATATTCTTCAACATGTTCTTCGGCCTCTTTATGTTCGGCACATACCTGGAGAGGATAATCGGGGAACGGGAGTTCACCAAAGTCTATTTTATCGGAGGCGTCGCAGCAGCCCTATTCTACATCTTCATGTCCCTCGCCTTCGGCCTCCCAGACCCGAGGACCCCAGCGGTCGGAGCATCAGGGGCCATATTCGCGGCCATGGGAGCCCTAGTAATCCTGCGGCCTAACATGACAATCTACTTCAGCCTCATATTCCCCATGCCCCTGTGGGTGTTCGCAGGATTCTACATCCTATACAGCATATTCGCCATACCGGCCATGGGCACAGAAGCAGTCACAGCCCACCTAGGAGGCCTAATCGCAGGCCTAATACTCGGCCTACAATACAAAAAAGCCCCATCACAACCAGAATACACGCACATCAGATACTACTGAAACTTTTGGAAATACTTTAGGGTGTCCATCCAATGTTCCCGCGTCCTTAACATGCGATTTTTAGCAGAAGGGACGAGTATGTCCTCGAGGAAGCACTCAACATTGAAATATGATTGTCCTGGTAGTTTATCTAATACTGCGAACAGGTTCTCCCACTGCTCTTGGGAATCCAAGACGCCAGCCCTAGCTATCTCAAGAACGTTTTTTCCGGCGACGGGGATGGAAAATTTGTCATCCAATTTGGACAATCTATCAAAGTTTTTGGTGCTGTTCTCCCACTCCTCCTGTGTCCTCAACCCATCCCCCATGAGTATTGCCGGCACAAATTCAGCACAGTACCCGTCAGGATAGAGTAGCCTAGACACTGCTTCCGTGTAGCATCGGGTAAACTCCATCAGTTCATCCGGATTTTTAACCCTGCCTTTCTCAAAAAGTAGCGGCAAGACTGTATGACTGTATAGTCCAAGGGTCGTAGTTAGGTCTATGTAGCTTGCCCGAGCCTTCTCCCGGTCCTCAGGCGTCTTAAATCGCCCAGATTTTATGAACGCGGGCATAACATGGAGTGCGTAATAAGGCCTGTGTTCTTCAGGTATCAGTTTTATTTCCTCATTGCATGTTTTGGTGTTTTCCACCCAATCGTCGCGTGTTTTCAGCATGTCAGCTCGACGTAATGCGGGGAATATCTTGTATGTGGAAACGTATCTATCCGATTCATCCAACTGCCCGAGTGCGGCATAATAACTATCCCAGTCTCCTTGGGTCCTCAGCCCACCAGATTTTATCAACTCAGGCAAACCAAGCCTATTGTAGTCATATCTATCCACTTCAGGCACTAAGTCGAGTGCGAGGACATAGTTTTCAGCGGCATCCACCCAGTTAACAGACGGTTCAGATTCAATCAAAGCCGGCAGAATATAATGGGCGTATGAACGTTTGGTAGACCCTGACTCATCAGACATTACCTGCAGGGCGGCATTAAAATCTTCCGCATAACCCTGTAGTTCACCAACCTTCAATCCCTTTCTTTTAGCTACTTCAGGCAGGACATGCAGAGCATAATCACGCCAACAGTCTTTAGGCACCAAAAGATGATAGTTATATGTCTTCACAACATGGTCTAAGTCGGCGGTCTTCAATCTATCACCTTTGATTAATGCCGGCAGTATGTCTTCCATGTAGCTGGGCCTGATTTCATAATCATCAGCAAAAAACCTCAGAGAACGATTAAATTCTTGTGCAGTCCTCTGCAATCCGTCAACCTTTATCCCCTCAGTTTTGATTAGTTCAGGAAGAACTTTTCCAGTCCACGAGGTTCTAAGTTCTGGGGGTATTTCCTCAAGTGATGCGCGGAACTTCTGCCAATCTACCCTACCTTGGAGCTTCATAGACCTTAGAAACTTGGGTAAAGCATCTTCCCTGAACTCATTTCGCCCCCCCCACGGTATGAGAGCTTCCGTAAGATTATCGATTATCTGCTTCGTATCCTCATCAAAGGTTGGAAAAGGCCCCTGTGATTCGGCTTTAGGCTGCCTAAACTCTCTCGGCCCAGCAAGTGCCATTGTTAAAACCCTGCATTACGTGGATATAAGCTATTTGGCGTCGCTGACGAGTTTGAATTCTCCTTCTCCTTTGCTGAAGTAAACGTATTTGCCTTCTTTGTTCATCTGGCCTTCGTATATGACCCATACTCCGTGTCCTTGGTTTCCGTATTTTACTAGTTCGTCGAGTACTGCGTCGTCGTATGTGGGTAGGTATTGGTCATACCTTAGTGTCTCGAGTGTGCGGTGGCTTGCGTATGTGATGAAGGTGGGGTTGAGGCCTGACTGCCGTATTGCGTCGGCTTCTGTGACATAGTCGTCGCCGACCATGTAGGCTGCTGCGAAGATGAGCATGGTGAATATTAAGCCTATCCTAATGGCTGCCTTATACTCCCTCTCAACGTTCCTGGAATGTTCCACAATCCTCACCGCGAAGAAGTATACGAGGCCGAATCCGAAGAGTACTCCTGTCGCCACTCTCAGTTCGTTTGAACTCTCGCGCATGTCAAGGCTGGTTTGGGATACTCCGTCGACTGCCATTGGGACCATCGAGAGGATGAAGAATTGCATTGATTTCACCCAACCAGGCGTCTTCACCTTCAGGAATGGCAGTATCCCGCCAAACAGGCAGCCGATATAAATGGCGGTGTCCCTCGCGCAGAATGGTATTTGGAATGTCCCTATGAGCAGTGAACGCTGCGGCATCTGATGGCAGTTGGATGTCAAATATCCGTAATTGTATCCGACCATCCCAAGGCCGAATAGGAGGCGGTTGTCGGACTGCACTAGAATAGGTGTCAGGAAGAACCATGCGAGTATTATCGCATCCAACGCCAGGTAGACTAGGAGAGACAGGAGCAGGAACTCCATCATAGGCCGGTTCGATAACAATCGCCTCTCAACTTCTGCATTAACGCGGCTGATTAGACTCATACTAAAACCTGTTGTGTGAGACGAATTCCTCCAGCTTCTTCCTCGGTTTAGGGTCCGGCGTCCCATTAGCGAACCCGAAGGCCAGGAGCGCGACAGGCTTGTACGGCTCCTTTATTGTGAAAAGTTTGTTAAGCTCTTTAACGCCTACGTTGTCCATCATCCCTGCAGTGATGAGGCTGCCTAAGGCGAGGTCGGTTGCTGCAAGCAGCATGTTCTGGCATGCCATCGCGGTGGAGAACTCCCCCCCAGCTTTAGATGCGTCGGCGCATACGAGAATCAATGAAGCGTTCTCCAGGAACGACGAATCCTGCTTGTAAAGGTCCTTCCTCGTCCTAGCTTCGTCGTATAACCTGCGGGTTTCACTCTTCAGCTTCGGCTCATCCACTATGATGAACCTCCAAGGCTGAGTGTTCAAGCCGCTTGGGGCCCACATGCCAGCCTCGACTATCTTCTCCAACAAAACCCTGGGCACTGGACTCTCCTTGTACTTGCGGACTGACCTTCTACTCTTAGCAAGCTCCAGAAACTTCATAAATACTCTATCTGACTGGAAGCTTTAATAAACTGCAACCACCTAAGACTACTGGACATGGAAGTGAAAGTGTACTCTACTCCGATGTGCCCTTGGTGTAAGAGGGTTAAGGAGTATCTGAAAGGCAGGAAGGTAGAATTCAACGAAATCAACGTCGCAGGGAACAAGGAAGCCACCCAGGAGATGATAAAAAAGAGCGGCCAGATGGGCGTACCAGTGGTTGATGTTGACGGCAAAATAATAGTGGGCTTCGACGAGGAAGCTCTAGAGGCAGCCCTAAGCGGAAAATAAGGAAAGTTGGGTCGCTTCCACATCCCTTGGACTAATCTTCAAGTTCTGAAGGTTTGGTCTCCTCTTCGCTCACACTGTCCACTATGGTCTGAAGCTTCTGAACCAGCTCCTCCACGATGGCTCTCTCAGGCGGGAATCCTATACCACGCTGGTATCTCTTCTGCCCGTCTGGGGTGTAGTAGCCCTTTGAGATGTTCAAAAACACCGCATTTTCAGGCACAACGCGCTTCTTCGATATCTCTATGAACTTGTTGCGCCCGTAGTTCACGTACTCGCTCAAAATCATCTCGTATTCCATTTCAAATACCTCAAACAATTCCTGTTATATAAGTATCGTACCATAATTTAAATAGGATGGAATGTAAGGCGCAGGCTTCGCTAGAGTACATGATAATGCTGGGGCTCTCCCTCATGGTGTTCTCCGCCGTATTGTACGTCACAAGCGTCCTAATCACGGCAAGCAGCGTCCAGGTGGGTGTGGATTCCGCTTTCCGCGCAATCGACAGGATGAAGGGCGCTGCGGACTTCATATATGTTCACGGGCATCCCTCCAGGACAGAGATAAACGTCTACATACCCCCGAACATTGAGAACCTCACCATCCGCGACACCAACAACAGCATCTGCGCGAGCGTCTCGGTTGGGGAGAACTACACCGACATCTACGGCGTCACGAAGGGCAAGATTTATGGGGATTTGAGTGCTGTCACCAAGGAAGGATACTATGTGTTCAGGGTCGAGTCCACCTCAGATGATGCGATAAACATCACAGTCGTATAACCCAATGGACAAAAGAAAGACAGGTCAGGTGAGCATAGAATTCCTCGTCGTCATGGGAATCATACTCACGGTGCTGATAATACTCGGATTCATGGTCTACCGGACCTATGTGAAAAGCAGCGACCTTAAAGTCTACATATACGGCGCACGCCTCGGAAACCACATCACAGACGGCATCAACACCATAAACGCCATCGGAGACGGTCACTCCACGGTCATCAGGGTTCCTAAGGCGTTGTACGGGGACAGGAGGTACACTGTCAGCTTCTTCGAGAACGAGTCGACGGTCTTCGTTGAGGGAGGCACATTCACGATAGGTAACTCCCTCACCTACTCAAGCCCGATATCAACCGGCCAAGTCCACTGCCTCCTTCACGAATGCTATTACACGTGCAACCGGACCAGCACTGAGGAGTGCCTGAACGTCAGCGAGCAGATGGACGTCAGGCTGACAAAATACTCCGGGAAGATATACCTCACACCCATGAGTAATGTTATGCAAGATGGAGTAGGCTCCTACCTTGCCCCATACAGCGCCGAAGGCGACCCGGACCCATATAACCCGCCGGATTTCGTCAGGGAAGGAGGGGAGGAGTGGAATGTCATGTACGTGCACAGGAACCTTGAAGACGACTCCCTCAGCCTGGTGTTCAGCGTGAACCTGACAGAAAGCCTGACTGCGAAGATGAACTTCTCGGAAATGTTAGGCGACGTAGTCGATACAGAATCTAACGAACCTGAGGAAATGGTCCTAGAGTTTCTCCCCCCAGCAGACTGGCGGAGGGATCCACTTGGCGGCATAGACGGTGGATACATCAAATTCAAGGAAGGATTCCGCATGTGCGTCACGCCATTAGCAGTCCCATCGGACTGGATGGTGTTAAGCTCAGACGGAAGACACATCCCCCTCGACAACACCAAAGACGTGTGCGTCACATACCCGTAACATGAAAAAAGCCCAAATCTTCACAGTGGACATGATATTCGGGGTTATGATATTCCTAGTCCTCCTTGCAATAACCGTGCACCTCTGGGAGTCAGCATATGGGGAACTGAGGTGGCGGGAGGAGGACTACGAGAGGAACTGGCTTGCCGAGACAGTCTCAGAACAGCTAGTAAGAACCTCAGGCGACCCCCCAGAATGGAGCCTAAAACAGCCTTTTGCATACGGGCTCGCGCAAACAGTCGGAGCAGGCCAGAACACTGAAAGCCGCGTCCTGGACGCTGACAAGATATTCCACCTAATCAATGACTCTAGGAACGACTACGACCGTGTGAGAAACAACCTCCTCGGCTCAAGCAGGTACGACTTCTACCTGGAGCTCTCATGCGTGAACCGCACAGACCTCGGCTGCCTGCAGGGACTCTCCACAGACAGCATCAACCTCCCAGTCTACTGCATAGACAAGGACGACCCGAAGAAGTCCTTCAGGATAAACATTGGGGAACACCACTCATACAGCTACCTATGGTTCGAAGCTGAAGACCTCTTCGGGAATAAGGTGCCCTGCTCGAAGCCAGGCTCCTGCAGCGGAGGCGATCAATATGGGATGAGTCTGGTGAGGGAATACGTCGAAGCCAAAGTGAGGACAGACCCTGGGAAATACAATATATGGGTCCGCCTAGCGAGTGGCGCAGGCCCTACTATCTCCCTGAATGGCGTGGAACATCAGGTTCCTAAAGTCTCCAAGCCTGTTGGCTGGAGTTACGCAGGCTGGCAGGAGCTCAGGGGGGAGACTACCATAGGCATCAGGGGCGATATTGATGCAGACCCGGTTGACGCCATACTCCTCACCGACTCAGACTACAATCCTGGGGTGGAGAACCCTAAATCATTCGGGAACCCTAACATCCACAGTGTATGCGCGGCAGGGAACCTGAACTCTGGCAGCGACATCGTAAGCGCATCCAAGACCGCGGTTATTGGAGTCCCAGCAACCCTAAGCGACACCGGAAGCGGAACACAGCTGGCAAACGACAAAGTCCTCGAAATAAAAGTCATAATATGGGGCGGCAACATCATACTATCAGACGAAGGAGGACCAGGCGGACCACCAACAACCACGCAGCCAACTCAACCACCGGAGCCCTTAGTCTGCCTAACTGAACCCCCAACAGAAGAGATGTGCATCCAAGACGGTCAGTCAAATATGCTCATCACTGGCGTGGACCCCCCCAACGCCGAAATCACCTGCGGCCAACTTTACTCGCTCACCGTACACTGGACTGGCAGCCACTCAGGCGACCCAAACTACTTCGGATTCTTCCTTGGCGATGACACTCTCGTCGGGGCATGCCAGACTATGAACCCACTGACAGAGGAGACTGGTAAAGTGTACAACTACGATATGCAATGCATGTTCCTGCCCATGGCCAGCGGAATCAACATGCCAGACGAACAAACCACCTTCACAGTCACGGGCAAAGACTTCGGAGGATACTGCCTGCCGAACGACATCAACCGCGACACACAATACCAGATGCAAGTCGACGTGAAAGGGTGCATGAAATATATCGCCCTAGGGTGCATCAGCACGGGCCATACAAAAGTTAATTTCAAATGTGATTTCAACGATAATGGCCAAAACAGTGTAGACAAAGTGTATGATGTTATACCTGGGAATCCTAACCTCGAGTGTAATGTAAAAAACGACATAACCGTCCACTGGAGCGGAACCCACTCAGGTGGCCTGGGAGAAGACAACTCTGTTTACTGGACTTACCTCTTAAAAAAGGGTAACGAGCAATATTGCATTGGAACATGCCAGTCTACTCCACAAACACCAGAAACGGAAAAACAATATTATGAGATGACATGCTCCCTGCTGCCGACAGAGGAAGATTGTGGTAGCAACTTATATAGCCCGTCAAACGGGGAATATGACCTGTACATCATAGCCGAAACCTACGGCGGATACTACTGTGATGTCCCTGGCCAAGCAGAAGCATACGGCGTCGGGAAGGTCACTATAAACAACTGGAATTGTGAGGCAACATCATCGTCCACTGAGACGTCAAGCAGTTCCACGTCCACGGAAACCACCAGCTCCTCCAGCAGCAGCTCCAGCACAACAACCGACACGGTAATCATACCCCCCTCCAGCTCCTCAGCAACCGAATCAAGCAGTTCATCATCCAGCTCCTCAACATCGAGCAGCAGCTCAAGCACGCTAGAACCAGATGATTACTGCAGCACATGCTGTGCTACTGCTGGCAACTACTGGAACAAGGATATGGGTGATTGCGGGAGCATCGGTTGCGACTACTACTCGTTAGGCTTTGAAGGAGGCACAGACCCCCACTGCTGCGGAGACGATGCAGGCGAATACAGGAGGTGGCTGGAGTGGATGCTATACGGCGTGGAAGGAGGGGACCAGTACGATAGTGCATGCTGCAACCTGGCCACAGACTGCGCACACAACAGCGTCTGCTACGCATCCGGGACTCACAGCCACGACGCAGACGCAAACGGGGACAATGACTACTGCTACCAGGGAACCTGGCACGACTGTTACGTTGACAGCGACTGTAAGGCATATTACGTCTGCAACGCAGACAACGACTGCATATACGACAACTTCGACGATAACAGCTTCAACGTAAACAGATGGGAAATCTTCGGCTGCTGGGGTTGCGGCGACCCGCCGACCGGACTGTGCAGCGCAACCGAGGTATCCCAGGAAATGAAATTACGGAGGGAGTGCGGTGACGAGAACAGCGGCAGCTCCTGGAGGTACTTATACACCAAATCGCCTGGCTACGTTACCGGCGACTTCGACGTATACGTTGACTGGACTGAAGCTACAGTCTCCAACTACCTCACCTCCAGCAGCATAGGAGAACTGACAGTCGAAACAGGACACGGACCCCCTCCAGATGAAACGAGGCAGATGGTGTACATAGGGATAGCCTGGGACACCACTTACGGGGGCCTCCACTACAGGAGGAGCGCCTACGACAACGCCACGCAGACGTGGAATGGCCAGGCGACAGTACCTACCTCAGATACTAGCGGGAGGCTTAGGATAACCCGCGTCAATGGTGTCGTCCGCACCTACCACGCGAGCGGGACCAGCAGCAACTGGGTGGAACTTGGTACGCCCTACAACACCGGCTCCAATGTGCAAGCGAGGCCGAGGTTCGAACTCTGGTTCGACAAGGACAACGACGTGACCGTAAAATACGATAACATAAACATCATCCAAAACTAATGGCCTCCTACAGTATCCTTATTCCGGTTTATAATGAGGCTGATATCCTTGAGGTTAAGGTTCGTGAGCTGATGGATTTCCTGGACATGACCTGCCCCGGCTACATGATTATCGTGTGCAGTAACGGTTCAACGGACGGGACTGACAAGATTGGGAATGGAATAAAACATCCTAACTTCAGGTTCCTCTCAATCTCCGAGCGCGGCGTAGGCCTTGCCTTCAAGGAGATGGTAAGGGTTGCGGAGACTGAGAAGCTGGTTTCTATTGACGTTGATTTGACAAGCGACCTGAAGTTCATCCCAGAGTGTGTGAAGCTGTTGGATGAGTACAACCTTGTCATCGGGTCTAAGAGGAAGGGGACTCAGGAGAGGAAGTGGTACAGGACTCTAATAAGCGGCGTATTCATCGCGCTCGTGAGGGCCCTACTAAGTCTGCGCTTCGAAGATTACAGTATCGGGACGAAAGGCTGGAGGAGGAGTGACATACTGAAGTACGTTGATGGCATCGATTACGGTTCATCGTATGTGATAGAGCTCATCTACTATGTTGTCAAAAAGGACGGGAAGAAGGCAGTCGAGATTCCGGTGTTCTGCAGCGACAGCCGGGGCAGCAAGTTCAACCTCGTCCATGAGATATTCTACAGGTTGAAGAACCTCCTCACCCTCTGGTTGCGTGTGAGGAACGCGTAGGAGATTATCGCTGTCGCAGACAGTGTGAGCAACATACCGAGCCAATCCTCCCAAGTCTTGCTGTACGTGAGCTTGACCCTGTTCTGTGTCGGGTAGACTAGCATGAAGGAAGGCGACACAAGGTACACCCTGTCTGCGCCTTCAGGCTTCCAGCTTGGATAGTATGAGATGCTTATGATGTGCGGGGCGCCGATGCAGTCTGTGCTGAACTCTATCTCCTCTGCTCCGATGAGCTCCTTGATGTTACAGTCGCTGTTTATCAGATTCTTCTCTATCCTGTCAAGGTCAGTTATCGTCGGGTTCTTGAATATCGTGCTGAATCTCTTAGTGTCGACGTCGTCTGCTTCTGCCTTGAACACAATTGGCGTGTCTATCAACTCCATCCCCCTGAACCACTGGTAGCTTATGTTCTTCCATAAGCTGGTTTCGAATAGCACGGGTTCGTTCTTCGGCACAGTCACGTAGTGGTCCGGGTTCGTCGTCAGCTCCCACACCTCAAACGGGTCTGCGCTGTGGGCGAGCCTCCACTGCCGATTCTCCCTCATAGCCTTCTTCAGCTTGTCGCTCCTTGCGACGATGAACCTGGTGTTGAACATCTTCAGGTGCTCAGTCCCGTTCTCTAGGTTGAAGCTCGTGCAAGGGTACACTGCCCAGAAAGGGCATGACTGCTGTTCGCTTATCTCCGACTGAATATAGAAGACGAATGGCGAGGATATGATGGACTGCATGTAAAGGCCCTCCAGTATGCTCCTTCCGGAGAATAGTGGTATGCTTTCGAATGCCCGCACAGTTCCTGCTGAGTTGTGCTGGTCGTTGTGCTCGAACTGCGCCCTCGGGTCGTTGAATCCGCCTTTGATGTAATCGTTCGTCTCCTTAAACTCTGGCCACACCGGCTTCTTCTCGAAGCCTTCGTAGTTCCACTTCACCCAGTATGGCGTGAATCCTCCGTAGCTCCACTTCACAAGTTGGGGGATTATCTGGTCGGTGTGGAACTCAACCTTATCCTTCTCCCCTGTTACCAGGACTTTGCTGCTGTTAACCCAGAAGATGGTAAGGATGACAACGATAAGCGGCACAATCCACCCCCCCTTCAGCGGCTTCACAGCCTGCTGGAGGCCGTATGCTGCGATTATCATGAGCGTGATGTAGATGAACGGGAGGAAGCGTATGTCCACTACGCCGAGTTTTGGGGCCAGCTCGAAGAATACCAGCGAAACTAGCATGGAGTAGCAGAAGAATCCCATCCTCTTATCGCGGTTTCGCACGCATGCGAAGATTCCTATCCCTGAGAACAGGAGGAACGGCCAGAGTATCGGTGGCAGCACGTCCTCTGTAATCACCCACGGTATGTCATATGATGTGGTGTACTTCAACCTGGAAAGTAATGGGATAATCCAGAATCCGGTGAGCATGAAAGCCAGCGGATAGGATTTCGCCATGTAAAGTACTCTTTCTCTCACGTCCTTAACCTTCCTACCTGCAAGCAGGAACGAGGAGGACGCCACAATCCATAATATGGTATACACGTGCGTCAGCGCAATCGATGCCAGCATCACCGCATTATGGAGCACGTGCCTTTTCTCCTCAAGGCCGCGGTAGAGGAGGCCGAAGAAGAGTATCGTCAGGGAGAGGCTTATGCCATAACTGAACTCTCCTGCGAGCGTGCTTGGTATGTTCCCCCCCCACATGCTGTGCGACTCCTGGAAGAGGAAGGGAAGAGTGAACGTGGCTGCGAATATAGGCACAGGGAAGCTGAACCTCATAAGCCGCATGCAGTGGAAGGCGCACAGCGGCAGGATGAAAATCCCAAGGACTGTGACTATCTTGAAGGATATTTGCAGGGGGATGATGTACCCCAGAACTGCTATGAGGACGAAGGACAGTGGGAAGTAGAACTGGAACAGTGGCATCCCCACGTACCATCCTGGAAGCCAGCCGATTATGTGGCCCCTTGGCAAGAGCTCCTCCTGGAGGAACTTCGCAGGGTAGTAGTGTGACCCCATGTCCCCGCCGGTTGTTATGGTCTTGTCGAGCATCAGGTCAGGCTTGAAGATGCTGAGGAGGAAGAGGTAGACGATAGCCAGGACAACAATGTTGACTGACGACTCGACTGTAAGTCTCTTGGAAATAAACCCCTTAATACCCTCTCGACTCATCTTTTTACCTGATAGTAGACTAATGCAGCCACCAGGGCCGCGATAACAGCTGCCGGAATCCAGGATGTGCCGTCGCCTTTCTCCTCAGCCTCCTGTGCGACAATCCTCACAATCCCCCCTGATGTTGCGCTGTAATGGAGTCCCCCATCCTCGTATTCCATGGACGCGAACACAACGTAGGTCGAGCCTGCCAGTGCGCCGAACGACCTAAGCGGGACCGTCACCTTGCCTGCGTCCCTCTCATTCAACTCCAGCTCAGTGGAGTAGAATCCAGCCTTCAACTCGTCTGGGAGATGGAATTTCACAAGAATCTTATGCGGTTTATCGTCCAGGTTGCTTACCTCCAACACTAGCTCCTTGTCCTTTTCACTGCCTGCTACGAGGCTCACCTCCCCCACATTCCCGCGTATTTGGAACGGCGTAGGCTGTTTGTACCTTATGAACGTCGGAGAGATGGTCGAGAAGGGGTAAGCGTTCGCGTCAGCGTAATGTGTCTTCACCATGGCTGGATACGTCCCGTATTTGACAAAATCCTCTATACTGACGTCGAACGTGTGCTCATACGGCCTGCCAGGCGGCAGCACTCCAACGTAGACAGGCTCGGAAGAGAACCCCTCAGGGAGGGATAGGGAGAGTTGTACGTCATGGGCTTCCTCATCACCTGAGTTCAATACAGTCACCTTCAACTGGAAGACGTCCTCTGCCACAACCTCAGGCGGCGTCACAGTCACGCCCATGGTGATGTACGAGGCTGAACATGAGCCTGCAAGGAAAACAACCAACACCCCAGCCAACGCCACCCTCACATCCATTGTACGACCACACCGCATGTAGCTTTTAATTAAGAAACAATCCATTATAAATATCAGCTAATAGAATGGATTTTCTAACGCGAAGTTCAAGAAAAGGCCAAATCCCGATAGAAAACCTTATACTCTACGCAGGCATAATAATCGTCGTGTTGGTAGGATTGGTTGTGGTCTGGCAGGAGGGTATATTCACCCCCCTACTCGGCAAACGAGGCTCAGTCGGATTCAGCCAAATAGTGCCAATGGATTGGTTCGTCGGCCAGGACAGCGGCCAATACAAGGTCTACTTCACGCTCAAGAACGAGGGCGACGCGCCAGCTGAAGTCAAACCCGAGAGCATCAACCTCCGGGTCGGCAGGGTCCAGTGCAACCCAGCGCCTGCCACTGGGAAAAACCTCCAACCAGCCGAGAAGTGGATACTGGAGCTGGACTGCCCGGACCTACAGTCCGAATACAAGCTCGGAGAATACTACGAAGCCGACATGGACGTCGACTACACCAACGAAGCCACCAAAACCAACCACACGAGCGTCGGCAAAATCTACGGCCTAATCGAAGTCGCCACTGACATGTCCCCGTTCCTGCCGACGACCACGGCAACCACTGAGACCACGATACCGGAATGCTTCAAAAAAGAGTGCAACAAGGTCGGCGATACAGACGAATACTCCTGCGAGGACATAATATTCGTGTACAACAATAAACAGGAGCCTTGTACTTACTGCCCACTGGAAGGCGACCCCTACGACCTGGACGAGAATGGAGAACCCAAACGGAAATGTAAATTCAACGGGAAGTGCGGTACGGGGTGCAATCCGAACGAACCAGACGACTGCGACTACGAAGACAAATATCTTGACTACCTCAACCTATGCAGTGCATGTTTAGAGGACTCTATTACTCCTGGAGTGTACAAGTGCAAAGAGAAGAAGAAGGATGATAAAACTAAATGCGGGCCATGCAATAACCTAGGCAAGGACCCAACCTGCGTGAACAAGGAATGCGACTGGTGCTACAAGACGTGGCAGTATAGGGATTACAATGGCACAGACCACTACGCTTACCTCTGCAAGGAAAAGGAGAACTGCGGCAAAAACTGCATATTTTCCTCATTCGACAGGTATTTGGAATGCATGCGAACCGACTCCGACCACCCGTGCCCGCACTGCGATACAGACGGAAAATGCGTCCAAGGGGATTGTGAAAAATCATGCGAACTAGACTCAGACTGCATGCTGGGATGCGCCTGGTGCAACTCAACCACAAAAAGATGCGACATGGGCGACTGCGGCAAACCCTGCGACCAAGGCGAGTCAGACTGTGAACTAGGATGTAAGGCGTGCTTCAGTGGCCGCTGCGTGAAAACCGATATCGGAGTCACATTGAATGTGAACAACGGTACCGCAGACGGGTGGGTCGTCTCAGAGGAGAATGGACTCATACACCTTGACGCCTCAGCCAACAGCCTTGGTGGGGTAGGTAGATTGTGGGTCACAAGTAACATAACAGTGGCAGATGCTGGCGACGATCCTGGACAAGCATGCAAGCTCGTGGCAGATGAGAGGAACAGCGGGCCGCCGATAACCGACCCCACTGGCGCGTCGGACCCTGCAACAAAAGCCTGGCTTAACAAGTATTGGGGCGAGAGCGAACCATGGCCAGAGAAGTATATGTACGACTGCGAGGGCCGTGAGTACTGCGAGACACCGGACACAGACGATTGGAGGGACACACAATCCGAGGTAGGTCAATACTGTTACTTCGCCATCGCCCAACAGTACAGCACAACAAGCGATGGGATGTGGAGCTATATAACCTCCGACTACATACAGGTCGGTTACCTGAACGTCTACCTCATAAGCCCGAAGCCGCTGCCGTAGGACTTATTAACGCCGAGCGAGAAATTTACCTATAGATGGGGAAAGGTTACATCATAACATGGGATGCGCTCGTTGCCTTAAGCTTCATAGTGTTCCTCATGCTAGGGTTCATCGGACTACAGTATACTGGTCAGCGGAGCGGCGGTTTAAGCGAGTTCGAGCGCCTCCACTCCGTCTCCGAGAACGCCTTGGACACCGCGGACAAGAGGGGGGCGCTTGAGGAAATCGGACAATACTGGGCTTTGAAAAACTACTCCTACGCAGGTAACCTCACGAAGGGGGCGTTTGAAGAGCTTATACCAGACAAGATAGGGTACCGGCTTGAGGCTGTAGACCAAAGCGGAGTCCACGTAATATATTCTTCTGGCGCGGGAAGGCCTTCGGAGGAGGGCGCATCAGACCAGACCCGCTCCTTCAGGATAGTGTCGGGCTACAAGGAGGATGAGCCTAAGGTCGGCTGGACTGCGAGGGCATGGTTTGTCGAACGCCAGGACCTATTCAACATTTTCCTTTACCCCACCAGCGAATGCTGCGAGGAATACACAAGCCTCACAAAACTCTACACACCTGGCGTTGACGAGAACAACAAATTCTACCTCATGGTCCCCGGCGGCGTGAGCCTGTCTTCGGCCACATTCGCCCTCAGATGGTTTGAGATTCCGGCAACGACGTCGACGACTTCGACTACAACCACCTCAACAACGACAACAACAACAATAGGCTGCCATCAATGTCCTGCACCGGATGGGTGCAAGACAGGGAACTGGTATCACACAGAGGGGGACGAATACAACTATCATAAATTCACAGTCGATGACGGAGGCAACTGCATTCTGCAGGTTATGGCCTATACTGGGGCTAATAATATCTACCCTTACTACACAAACCTCTACGATATCTACGGGAACTGGGTGGACCACCAGGGGTACGGAAGTTGCGAAACCCATGACTGCAACGGCGATGGCATATACGACATAGATTGTAAGTGCCAATGCCAGTATCCTACCGACGGCAGGCCGCAGGAATGGTACCCCTACGATGAATTCGAACATTGCAACACCTACCCAGACCCTATCGATGACTACCGCTCCTGTGAATTGTATGACTTTCCGCCTGGGGAATATCAAGTTATGGTCGACTGCTGGAATCCGGAAGAAGGCGCGGGAGTCAACCTCTGCCCAGGTGACTACTACATCTACGTGCGAGCCTACGGTTACCCTGATGATGAGATCCCAGATTACTGCCCGAATGACCCGTTGCCCACAACGACACTCGCGCCCCCAACAACTACCACGCCAACCACCCTCCCGCCGCAACTTGGCGCCCCCTGCCTATCCGATACCAACTGCGTGTCAGGCACTCAACACTGCGCAGCAGACTATGACACTGACAAGAACGACGGGAAGTGGTGTGCTCCAACAGGATATTGTGCGCACTCTGAGACAGAGGAATGCAACAACTGCTTCTACGAGTCAGGAAACAACGCACCCGACTGCCCGGACGACCCCGTCCGATTCAGGTTCTGCGACAGCGGAAACTGGAATACCCTCAAATGCCCGGCATGTGGCGTTGATGTGGCTTGCGTCGGACGGCAAGTCTGCTCTGAAGCCGACGGAGCCTGCGATGCGAACAAGTGCAGCACCGACGGTAACCCATGCGACTACTGCGGCGGAGAAAGAGGCCTCCCCGGGTCAGACACATTGTATGATGCCATATGCCAGCTTGGAGTCTGCGGGCCTGGAATGCAAAATAACTGCTCGGTCTGCAAGTCCTGCAAAATAGATAAATCCGACCCATCCAACCTTGTCGGTTCATGCGAGTATGTTGGCCAGAACGACTACTCTGAGGGATTCAATGACATTGTAGGTCCAAATAAATGCGGCCAAGACGAGTCCTGTGACGGCCAGGGCAGTTGTGTGATAATGCAATGCTCGGAAAATCCCACAGAGGTAATATACTCAACAGGCTGCAACCCCCTCTCTGACAAGGATTGCAAGGACGACGCAAGCGATGGTAGTGCAATCAGGTTAAGCGCTAAGGAGCATAATGACGGCGAAGGGGGAGCCGCATATGTGTTGGGTTGGGATTCTG
>JAZDIN010000025.1:0-150761 GCA_043804895.1 Candidatus Altarchaeota archaeon | reverse complement strand
GCAGCAACATTGCCATCTTCTGTTGATACGAATCTCCTGTAAAGTTCCGCATTTTCTGCGAGGAACCCTGCGAACCTGCAGGCTGATATCATGTGCTTTGGGATTATATCGCATAGTCCCCCCCCAATCCTTTTCAGAATTTCTTCTTTAAGGGCTGTTGAGTTTTTTTCCGCCATGCTGTAGACTGCGTCGCGGACTTTTTCATCCCCCATTGCGTCTGTCAACGCCTTGGTGTTCCTGTCGGTGGCGAAACAACGGACGAAGAACTCGGTTGCTACGGAGCTGTCCAATCCTCTTAGGACGTCATCTTTTGTCAGATTGCGGGAGCTTATGAACCCTACAGGTAGGATAAGCTTGAGTTTCTTGTCTAGATCAGGTTGCTCATCCCTGAGAGTGGGCTTAACCTTCTCAACCATGTTATATTTCGGGAGTTATGTTCTAATAAATGTATTTTATCGCGTTTTTAGGTTCTTATCTGCCTTCTTGTCATTTTTTTATGTTTTTATTTTGACAGTTGTATGATATATGGAAATGTACCGTAAGTTGTTGGCTTTTCTGGTGCTCCTGGCGGCCTTCCCCTCCGTGTTGGCTTGGAGTGACTATGCGAGCCAGTATTTCTGCGACACTGCTGTTAGGAACGTGTGGGGGGGTAAGATTTATGATGAATGCTTGGGCAATCTTGATGCTAGCTACCAGCAGAGCTTCTGCAGCGGCCTTTCAGGCTCAAAACAGGCTGAATGCAACCGCATAACAGAAACCATCCACCCTGCCGTTCTTCCGAACATGGTCGGGGAGGGTGAGCTGCAGACTATTGGAGTGTGCCCGATTGATAGGTACCCTGGGAAGGAGTACCTTTGCGCTAAAAAAGACGAGGCGATAGGTAGGGCCCGTTATTTTATGAACCTGTCCCTTAGAGCTGACAACAAATGTGAGAGGGTTTACATGTTCTGCGTAGCTACTAACTATCTAGCTCAGACATACGACCAATTCAGCATGGTATTGAACGAGGATGACGCCTGTAAGAGTAGGATGTATGGTAGAGTGGATTTCGATTTGAGGACCAACCAGACGACATGGGGAGCCAGTGAGGTCTGCATGTTCAGTTTCAATCAAGGCAAGATGGGGGGGTCAGTGAACTCGACGCAAAGCCAGAAGATGACCGTGGGGGATAAGACTGTGAGGGACATACTAGGCAACCTCAGTTCAGAGGCGAAAAGCGTATACACGAAGCCACTCGCCAGGACATCCCCGACGACCACGATGCCTGGAATCTCCAACGAGGAAAAAATGTATTGTTCCACAGACAGCGACTGCGTGGCAGTGAAGTCCGACTGCTGCGACTGCAGCGCAGGTGGGAAGAACACGGCGGTGGCAAAAGGCTACGAGGGTTCTTGGAATGCTGAACTCGCAGGAAAATGCAAGGATACTGCGTGCATCCAGGTGATGTCGCAACATATATCATGCCTCTCAACCCCAGTATGCGTTAACAGCGAATGCACGCTCAAACCTGACACGAAGACATTATGCGCTGACCAGGGAATAATGGCCAACTGCAACGCTGAAACGCCAACACCTGTGCCTGGCGAAAGTGCAGCGTACGGAGTGTCATGCGGGTACATAAACTACCTGTGCGCGCCCCCGGTTACAACAACGACAGTTACCACGACAACGATTAAGATAACTACGACCACTGTGCGGAAGACTCCAACAACACTCCCACCGACAACAATCCCAACCCCAACAACAACTCTGCCAGCAAAAACAGAAACCAGCCCAACACTCTACATATTTGCAGTAGTCATACTCGTCGCTGGAGCATACTTCGTGTACGCCCAGATGAGGGCTGAAGCCATGAAAGAGGGGGGGAAGCCTGTTAAGGGACTGAGGGGGCTCTTAGGCGATTCTCGAAAAGCGGGTAAGGCTCAGCAGTATCGTCCGTCAAAGCTGGCCTATGCAGGCGACCAACACCCACATGGAAGTAGAGCTCCGGAACATCACCACAAAAAAGAGGCTGACCATGATTCAAGAGACAGCGGCCGCGAGCATGAGACGGTGAATGAGACAAAGGAGCAGGCTCGCAAAAGACGCATCAAGAGCACACTCCAACATCAGGAGAGGGAGACGACGACCCTAGGCCGAAGATAATTACCACAGCCTTAAGCTGTGGTATTATCCTGATAGAGCAGAAGACCACGATTGTTAGGATGTTGATGAATGCTATGTACTTCCTCTGCTCTATCTCGGATAGTTTTATGCTTTTCCTTTGGACTGTCCGAGTACTATTCCTTGGGCTATCAGGTGCGCTACACGTATCGGTTCTGGGAGGAGGCTTCTTGTCGCTGAGAGCTTGACTATCTTCTCGGCGTCTTCGAACCGTATGCCAGCCGATTGTATGAACACCTTCTTACCCTTCATTGTCTCCACTGGCTTCGGCTCCCCTGCCCCTTGGATGAGCTTCCACCGGGTATCGAAGTCTGTGAGGTGTTTCAGCGCAGACTCTATTTCCTTAAAGTCTGGCATGTCACGGGTCACCACAATCACAGGCATCTTAGACTCCCTGTTGAGGGCGTGTATGTCGACGATGTTGAACCCGCCGAAAGCTATTCCGTCGAGCATTATGACGCGCAGGTCCTTGAACCTGCATGATTTCATGAGCGATGAGAGTTTTTCAGTAGCATCCAGGCCGTCAACCGACGCCTTCGTGGAGATGACGCCGTCCATCCAAAGTCCGCCGCGGAAGACTGCGCCAACGACGAGAACATCCTTCTGCCCGCGCTTGAACGGGCCGTCGTCGAAGCCAACTATCCTGATTTCGTCCTTTATGGAGTAGAACTTCGCATCCACGTCAGATAATGCGTTTTTCAGTAATTAATCGTGGGATTCCAAGTGCTCGTCCATCATAATCGAGTCGGCCCGGGCTTTCACACGGTATAGGCCTTTGCGCTCAACAAGGAGTGGATAGGCCAGAAGCAGCACTCCAGATGCGATGAACGCATTCTGGAATCCACCGAAGAACATGGTGCACAACACTACGACGACTATGCCTGCGGTGCGGCCGACGTTGAGCATTACCTCCCTTAGGTATATCGCCTCCGAGGTGTCCTTCATCCTGTCAAGTACTATGGATATCGTGAACGGGTTGGAGACTGCAACGAAGAAGCCGACGATTGCGCGCACGATAAGCCAGTTCACCATGTTGGAGGCGAATGCTGACATCACCGTCGCCGCGGCAGTCATGACAATCGAGGGGTAGAGGTAGTTCACCCTGTTGCCGGTCCTGTCTGACACGCTGCAGAAGTAGAGGGTTGAGAACGCCCCGAAAACTGCAACAAATGAGATGAAACCACCGTAGGATACGCCGGATGTGAAGAAGTAGAGTGTGAAGAGAGGCGCGCAAATCCAGTCCACACCATGCCAGAAGCCCTGGATGAAAAGCAACGCCTTAAGGCCCTTTCCAGCAGACACGGAACGCCTGAAATCCATATTCATGACACCTCCTTTTTGGATGCCAAAATATATTCCTGATACGAGGAGGACCGCGGCACCTATTAGGAGGACTATTCCAGTGCCGTATGAGTCTATTATCAGGCCTGAAGCGAATGGGAGTATAATGCAAAATATTGGCGGAAGTAGGAACGTTAGGCCTGCGAGGTATGCGCTCTCCTGCCTTTTACCCAGGCTGAAGTAGAGGTTGTTGTAGGGTATCCAGAATAGGGGGAATGTGAGACCGTCAAACAAACCCAAGAGTACGAGCGATGAGGTGCCGTGGATGAACGGGATTGCTGCAAGCTCCAATGCGAATGCGATTGAACCAATTCCTATGGACTTCATCGTGTCAATTTGCTTTAGAAAGAGCATCAAGACAACCGCTGATGAGTAGCTCGCCAGTTTGAAGAGGAACATGTCAGCGAAGGAGAACCCCGCCCGCATCAGGTGCATGTATACGAAAGACCAGCTGAACACGATGGCGAATAGATAGAACACCTGCATCAGATAAACCCTGATGAACTCCCTACTACGATACATAGGTACAACTTAGGGCATTCAGATTTAATTACTGGAAACACAATCATTTAGGTATGGATTCCGTGGGGTTGGTTGTCGCATCCGAGGGCTCGAACGTTGACATCCTCGTCCAAAGCGAGGCAGTGGAGTTGGGGAGCATACTGAACGTCGGGGGCCACTATGGGATAGTCGCAGGGATGCTCTACGATGAGGACATGAAGGTCGGGAGCCGCCACAGGCTGATAGCGAAAGTCCAGATTTTCGGGAGACTCCACGAGAGCAGACTGCATAAGGTTAAGAAGCCTGTGAAGCCCAACGAGAGGGCGGTGCTGGCCGGGGCGGATGAGCTTGAGAGGATACTATCCACTGATGAGCCGATAAGCATCGGCACAGTATACGGGACGAAGGCTAGGGCCTACCTGAAGGCGAGCGAATACGACCGCCACACTGCGATACTCGCCTCAACCGGGGCAGGTAAAAGTTACACTGCAGCGAACCTCGTGAAAGAGTATGCTAGACTGAGCCTTCCTGTGGTAGTAGTCGACACGCACGGGGAATACGTTAAGCTCTTAGGGAAGCTCGCAGAGGACGGCTCATTCAAGACGAAAGTCTATACTGTGAAGTTCGAGAGGAAGGGCTTCGAGAAGCTGATAATACCCCTCTCTGACCTGGAGGCGAGGGACTTCCACCATTTCATAGGGTTGAGCGAACCTCAGGAGAGTGCGCTTGCGATAGTCCTTGAGAAGGTAGCTGGCATAGAGTACACAATCGACGACATGATAGCGGAGTGCAGGAAACTCGACCTAACGGTGATACATGAGGCGACGCAGCAGGCGCTCACAAGGAAGCTGATGAAACTTAAGGGGCTTTCGAAGGGTGTGTTCGACAAATACGGCACAGACATAAACAACCTAGTCGAGACAGGGCAGGTCACCATAATAGATGCGTCAATGGCTGGGGAGGGCATAAGGAAGTCAGTCATATCATACCTGTCCAAGGAACTATTGCAAGGCCGCATCAACAAGCTCAACGAGCTCGGGGAAAGGAAGCTCGAATACCCGCTCCTCTTCGTAGTTGAGGAGGCTCACAACTACGCTGGCGCCAACCTGGTTCACAGCTGTAAGAGCCAGCTTCAGAGGATAGCGTCAGAGGGGCGGAAGTTTGGGATAGGGTTGGTTGTGATATCCCAGAAGCCCTCTAAGATAGATGAGGAGATACTGTCGCAATGCAACAGCGGCATATACATGCACATCACAAACCCGAAGGACAAGGAACACATCAAAAAAAGCTTCGAATCCATAAGCGAGGAGATGATAAGAGGCCTAGACTCCCTTGACGTTGGGGAATGCATCATAGCCGGGGCGATATTGGACATACCCTTCCTCATGTGCAGGGTGGATGAGATTAAGGTGAACAGGGAGAAGGCGAGCAAGTTCAACTTCAAAAAGCCGGTGAAGGCGAAGACCGGAGGATTCAATTACGTGTGAGGCGGTGGAGACAGTGTTAGACAAGATACTTAACCCGAAGCTGCTTAGGACGAAGCCAATTCTTGCCATGCCGACCGGCTTCTTCTTCGTCCTCCTGGCCGTGGTCTCGTCCCTCATCATATTCCCGACGCAGGCGAGCATAGTGATGGTGGCCCTCAGCAGCCTCTTCATGCTCCCGTATGTTATAAAGATTTTCGAGTTCGACGAGTTGGACGTGGATATAGACGACACGAAACCGGAGCAGCTTGGGGAGTGGGTGAAAAAATGCCTAAGGGACGGCTACAGCCCGAAACAGATTAAAGACAACCTGATAAAGGACAATATGGACAAGCCCTATGACCTGATGTACGACCTCGCGGGCGTGGACGAGGAGTACGTAAAACGCCTCAGTTCCTCAAACTTTTTCACACGCCACAGGCAGACGATGATGTTCTACACGTACCTGTTCCTGGGCTCTGCGATAGCATTCATACTATTATATGGCTTACTAGGGGAGAATGAAGTCAGCCGCCTCTTTGAGAACCAACTGGACGTCATAAGCCCGGGGCCTGGGGGGGACTTCCGCGGAGGCGAACTCTTCAACTCGATAGTTTCCAATAACCTGAAGATAACAGTCATATGTGTGCTACTGTCGCTCCTATACGGCTCTGGGGCCATATTCATCCTAATGTACAACTCCTCAATCGCAGGCGTCATGTATGGTGACGCATTAAGGAGCATACTCTGGGGCTCAAGCGAACTTTACCCCAACCTCCTCAACTACCTCCCGCACACGACAATCGAGATATTCGCATACCTCCTCGCAGCGATATCTGGGGGGATAATCAGCAAAGCAACCGTAGGCTCACAGCCTGGGAGCACCAGAATCTGGCTCAAAGACGGCCTACAGCTTTTCGTGTTCTCAGTAATCCTAATCCTCATCGGAGCGTGGGTGGAAGTGCAGGTAATAAATTAGATTGCCTCAGCAACTATACTTTGAATAGTGTACAACTTATATGCTTATGATGCCAAGAGGATAACACGTCTAAGGCCTAAAGAAGCCTAACCTGGAGGTATGCTCATGGAATCATTGGACAAGAATGCTATCGGAAACCTGTGGCTGATATTCGCCGTCGTCGCAATCACACTAATCGCCGGCATCTACTTGGGTGGGCAGATAAGCCAACCAGCAGGAAAACTAACAGGAACAGGAATCACACCAACAGGAGGAGGACCAGGTACTGCCACACCAGAAAGCCCTGAAGACGTAACAGTACCGCCAAATGTTATCCCACTCGGAGGGAGTAAGACGATAGTCTCCGGGCCAGGAATGGAAGTAGTCGCATCAGTCAGACCAGACACGGGAATAGTTGACTTGATAATAGACTTCAACGGCGAAACAACAATCACATCATCCAACACCCTGGAGGAGCCTGGACCAGTAACAGTAAGGGCAGAGGAAATGGATAAAGGAGTTAAAATAGGGTTCTACGACGGAAATTCTGTAGAAATTGAATTTCCTAAGTTCGATCCTGAAGGGCCAAATTATGAGGAACGCGAAGATGACCCGTGGGATGATGTAGAGACTAAAGAGGGTATCTGGTTGATAAATGATAGGATTGTGGGAAAGTGTGGTGACGGCGCATGCAAAAAATGCCCTACCAAAATGAGAACCTGCTTAGTAATCAGCAATTGGGCATGGAGACCATATGGTTTGAATCCTTTTGATGGAAGATGGGTACGTAATATGCAGAGTATTAATGGATGTGAACAAAAATATACGGTAAATGTTGGGTTTTTTGGTTCAGCAGAGTTTACAATTGGGAAATGTGAGGTATGCTGCACAGAGGATTTTATGCACACGACCCTACCACCAGCCCCAAGCTCATAAAGTGATGCCACATTTAAACTCCCCGGCCGGCTGCTGGGGAGGCTTTCTTCTTCTTTTTTAGTCTCTGGCCTGTTTTTTTTCCCGAGCATCAGCCCCAAACCTGGCCTCAGCCCTTAATCCTAAGGCTGGGCGGCCGTGAAATTGGCCTTGGAGGGGTGTATTGGGGGCTGGGTTAAGCATTTATATCCTTATATCTTATGTTATATAGTTATAATTTTCATAACCTTGTGATATAAGATGTCATACTCTTGGTTGGCCCGTAAAGTTGAGGAATCCGGCGGAGGATACGTTACACGGGAGGAGCTGAAAGGCTACTGCAATGAGCTGGGGTTAGAGTATCTTCCAGCCGTGAAATACCTCACCCACCACAGGTACCTGCTGCGCGTACTTAGGGGGATATTCTACGCCAGAACAATAGAGGAGAGGAAGACAGGGAAACTGAGCGTAAACCACATGGAAGCCATAAGGGATGCGTTAAAACTGAAGGGCGTTAGAAACTGGTATTTCGGTCTTGAAACGGCTGTGAAGTTGAACAACATAACCCATGAATACTACACGACTGTTACGGTGGTTTCGGACTCGATATCCCGGCCAAGGCTATTTGACATACTCGGGCACAAGGTGCGGTTCATCAAAGTTTCCACAAAACTATTCGGGTTCGGAGTAATCGGAAAGAGTGTCCCCTACTCAGACCCGGAAAAAACCCTCCTTGACACAGTATACTTGGGTAGGTACAACGGCTTGAAAGAACCGGAGATAAAGGATGCGGCGGCGGACCTGCTGGAACACTGCTCCAAAGACAGATTAATCTCCTACGCCGAAAAATACCCCAAGACGGTCATGAAAACCGTGGAGGCGTTGAGTTGAGGATAACGGGGGAGCTTTTGGCTTACGCTGCTAAAAAGACAGGCGTCAAACAAGCGGAGCTTCTGGAGAAGGACATACTCCTGCACCTGCTCTTGAAGGAGCTTACGGCTGATGAACACTTCAAAACCAGTTACGCGTTTAAGGGGGGCACCTGCCTGATAAAATGTTACCTCGGCTACTACCGCTTCAGCGAAGACCTAGACTTCACATGGGCTAAACAAGATTTGTTTGAAGGAAAATCAGAAAAACAAATCAGAAAACAACTCTCACAAAACATAGACGACCTAGCCGAGAAACTTGAGGCTATATCAGCCAAAGTGGGATTGGAGTTCAAGGCCGACAAGAAAGACCGCCAATACATGGAATTCGGCGGCAGCAACAGATTCACTACCTTCAAAGTATGGTACGATTCCGTCGAACTGAGAGCAAGAAAATTCATCAAAATACAAGTCAACTACGTCGAAAAATTCAAGTACCCGTTCAAAACATTGGAGGCGAAAAACAACCTCGACGCCATAGACCTCAGGGAATTCAAATACCTTTACCCTGAAGCCGCCCGAGAACTCCTAGACCAGCCCAAAGTCAAAGCGTATGACATACGGGAAATACTAGCCGAAAAAGTCAGGGCCATACTAACCAGGAAAGGCACGAAAGCGAGGGACTTCATAGACATTTACCTCATACAAAAAGAAACCGGCAACAGACCAGAAGACTTAGAGGACGAAATATTCGACAAAACCAAGTTCATCCTCAAATACGAAAAATACAGGGAAAACCTCCTGAAGAATGCGGCTGCCCCGCCAACCTTCAAAGTGGGAGAGGAGGAACGCCTAGTCCTAAAACCACTAGGAGATGACTTCCACCAATACACTAAAGACTTCAGCAAAACCGTGGCGAGAATGCTCGCACGGATGACAGAGGATTAGCCGGTATATCACAGGGTGCCGCCGCCCTATGTTATATTAAATCCAGCTACCTATCTTTTACGATGGATTTGCATCCGCATGAGGTTAAGGTGTTGAAGGCGCTGCAGGGTGAGTCGACTCCTGCCGAGCTTGCGGAATCCACCGGCCTACAGTCTGATGCTGTGCTCCGTGCAGTATCCTGGCTTAGGACTAGGAAGCTTGTGGACGTCTCCGATTCTGTGAGCGAGGATGTCACATTAGGGGATGAGGGTAGAGTCTATGCTGAGAAGGGACTTCCTGAGAGACAGCTACTCGGCCTCGTGGGTGATGGTGTCAGTATTGATGGGTTGAAGGCTAAAACCAGCCCTGACGTCTTCAGCATCGGATTCGGCTGGCTGAGGAAGAAGAGGCAGATTGAAGTCAAAGACGGGGTTGTGAAGGTCGTTGACTCAGGTAAGACTGCTGACGAGACTTTGTTGGAGATGCTCTCAAAGGGGCCTGTGAATACCGCAGGACTCGACAAAAAGTTGGCAGACGGCCTTGCCCTCCTGAAGTCGAGGAAGAACGTGGTCGCCACGAAGGAGGTTAAGAGAATCATATTAAAGCCGACTGCTGAGGGCCTTAAGCTGGCTGGTACGGTTAAGGAGGATGATAGGATTTCCCAGCTGACGCCTGAGATGCTTGTGAACGGAAGCTGGAAGGGTAGGGGGTTCAGGCCTTATGATACGGGCGTTTACGTTAAGCCTCAGGCGCCTGTGAAGAAGCATCCCATCAGGAGGCAGATTAACAAGATCAGGAGGATTTTCATCGGCATGGGATTTGAGGAGGTGAAGGGGCCGCTGGTTGAGAGCGCGTTCTGGAATTTCGACGCCCTATTCCAGCCGCAAGACCACCCGGCAAGGGACATGCACGACACATTCTATCTGAAGAATCCGAAGGCTGTTGAGATTGAGGGCTTCGAACGGTTTAGGGAGAAAGTGCGAAAGACCCATGAGGAGGGTTGGACTTGCGGCTCGAGCGGGTGGGGCGGTAGATGGGATGAGGAAGTTTCGAAAAAGACCCTGTTGAGGACGCACACTACGGCGGTCACTGCAAGGCATCTTTCTAAAATAAAAAAAGAGGATTTGCCTGTGAAGGTATTCAGCATAGGGAAGGTGTTCAGGAACGAAGCCGTCGACTACAAGCACCTCCCTGAGTTCTACCAGGTTGAGGGGATTGTGGTCGACCCATCAGTCAACTTCACGAACCTGCTTGGGATACTCAAGCAGTTCTACGATGAGATGGGCTTTAGCAAGGTCAGGTTCAGGCCAGGCTACTTCCCGTACACTGAGATGAGTGCCGAACCGGAAGTCTACCTTGAGGACAGGAAACAGTGGATCGAACTCGGAGGCTCCGGGATATTCAGGCCCGAAGTCGTGAAACCGCTGTTGGGATTCGACTGCCCAGTGCTCGCATGGGGCCTCGGCCTCGACAGGGTCGTCGCGCTAAGCCTCGGACTATCTGACATAAGGGAACTCTACCTGAGCGACATCGACTGGCTTAAGGAGAATTAGGCAGTTGCTTCTTTCTGAACCTCTTGTAGAGGAGGTAGATTATCGCAAGTAGGACAATCACTACTACTGCACCTACCACGTAGGTTGTTGTCGGAGTCCTGACGTTCACCTTCGCTTCAGCCGGAACGTAGCCGTATAAGTCGGCCTGAACTAACCATGTGCCAGCCTCGTCGGAGGGGATGGCCAGGTGTGTGGAGTCGTCAGTCCTGAATATCAGGTATTTGCCGCTTGGTTTTGTCACCCTAACCAGGGATACGATGCCGTTCTTCCCTGCCTTAACGTCTACTGGAATTGTTTCACCAACATTTACTGCGGAGGGAACTGTCAACTTCAAGTCTCCCTTGTCTGTGCAGTACTTGCATTGCCCGCCGCAGTCTACTCCGGCTTCCTCATCGTCTTTGACGCCGTTCTTGCACGCGCATGGCATGCACCCTCCCCCGCAGTCTGTCTTCTCCTCGCCGGCGTCCTGCACGCCATTGCCGCAGGATGCTTGAAATACTGTGAAGGGCGTCTGGTTTGATGCCCTGTCGCCTGCGGTGTCTGAACATTCAACCTCACACGACCACACACCCTCGGGGGCGGTTGAGTCCAGTACGAAACCTGTGAGGAAAAAGCCCCTGCTTATGGCAGTCTGCTCTGAATAGGAGAGGTCAGGATATTTTTTTACGCCTGATGAGGCAACTATGAAAGCCTTCTGTGACGTTAAATCCTTGAAGCTGTTGAGGTCCTCCAGCGTCGAGGCACACCATATTATCTCGGTCTGACTCGGCTTCACAATGGGATTGGCGTATAACCCTAGAACCTTAGGCTGGCTGTTGATGATACGGACCGTGACTTCTGACGTTTGTGCTGAAACAGAGTATATGAGAGTTGATGCGAGTATCATTAGAATACAGAAGCGTAGGGTAGTTGAGGAGTCCATTACAGCACCCAAATATTCCTATAATAGTAGGGGGGTAATATAAACCTCGACGCACGCAGCCAGGACAAGTATTATGAACGAGAGTATCGTGAGGTCTAGGGAGTCCCTGAGTATCCTCCAAAACTCCGGGGACTTGTAATGGTGGCATACCGCAGCCACTGATATTATGCCACCGGCAAGGGCGCCAAGGAAGTAACTTGCCATCTCAGGCAGTCCATGGACTAGGTACATCAGACCAAACGGCAGGACAGCGAAATACTTGACCACCAAGCTGCTGTGGCCGTATTGGCCGAGGTCTTGTAAGCCCCTTCTGATGACGTCGCCCATCGCCACACCGAGGACTGATGCGTTCCATGTGAGGATGAATATTGCGCCAGCACCGTAGATTAAGGAGAATAGTATGCAGAAGGCCCAGACGCGTATGTTGTTCGCTATTATGACCGTCAGCTTCTCCTGCGGTGAGATTGCCAGGCCTACGGTGACTTTGTCCCCTATGGAGTTTATCGTCTCCACCTGGGAGTTGAAGAGGCTGCTGATGAAGAGGGGTGGGAGGAATGTGAACCAGAAACAGTATGAGAGGACTATTCCGATGAAGAGGTAGAGGAAGAACCATAGTATGTGCATGTGCTCCTTCATCAGCAGGTACTCCTTGCATATCTTCAAGTCCTTCTCCTCCTCACAATTTATGGCACGGTACATGACGACGACGAGGGGTATCGTCGTGAGGAATATGCCAGCGAGGCTCGCATACTTGCCGAAAACCCACATACCTAGGAAGATTCCGACAGTAGAGTAGACGAAGCCGATGATTAGCATCCTCTTTGGATGCTGCTCCCAACTTTCAGGGACGACGAAACTCTCCAACACCATGGTAGATATTAATGTGCGAGGTATAAGAGATAGTGGAACTGTCAGTTCTTCTCGAGGGCGTGCATGACGTTCAGGACTTTCTGGTCTTCGAGGGGTTTCCCGACGACGTGGAGGCCTGTGGGCATCCCGTCGATTTTGCCTGCTGGGACGCTTCCGGCTGGAAGACCTGCTAGGTTTGCTGGTATGGTGAACATGTCGTATGCGTACATGACAAGGGGGTCGTCTATTTTGGTCCCGACCTTGTGAGGCAGCTTAGGCACTACGGGGCCGACGAGGACGTCAACATCCTTCAAGGCCGATTGCATGTCGCCTCTTATGAGGGAGCGGGCCTGAAGGGCCTTGCGATAGTATCTTCCGGAGTATTCCTTCTGGCTGATGTATTTGCCGAGGAGTATCCTCCTGAGGACTTCCTCGCCGCATGCCTCTTCTATCCTGTGTCCGTATCTTCTGCCGTCGTATCTGCGCGTGGCGCTGTAGAATTCAACGTATACGTTTAGGTAGTATGTGGGTATTGAAAGCTCCAGGTTGGGGAGAGTAACATCGACTATCTCGGCACCGGCTGAGGACAGCCTGTCGATTGCCGACCTAACAACCGTGAGTATTCCTTTATCAGCTACGAGACTGTCGAATTCCTTCGCGTACCCAAGCCGCATACCCTTGATTTTCGGGTTAAGTTTCTCAGTGAATCCTCCGACTTGGACGTTCAACGAAGTCGCGTCGCGGCTGTCATAGCCTGCGATTACATCCAAGACCCTAGCGCACGTCCTCACATCCCTCCCCAAGGGGCCTATCTGGTCGAGGCTCATCGCCAGGTCTATTAGGCCGTATCTTGAGACGAGGCCGTATGTGGGTTTGTATCCGACGACGCCAGAGTGCGAGGCAGGGTTTCGTATGCTGCCGCCGGTGTCTGAGCCTAGGGCGCAGTCAACGAAGCCGGCGGCGACGGCGGCTGCCGAGCCGCTGGATGACCCGCCAGGTATCCGCCCCATCGCGGCAGGGTTTTGCGTCGGCCCATAGTATGACGTCTCCCCCGATGCGCCGCACGCAAACTCGTCCATGTTCGCCATTCCGGCGATTGTGATGCCCGCAGCCTTCAGGCGTTCGATGACTGTCGCATCGTACGGTGCTGAGTAGTTCTCGAGCGTCTTGGATGCAGCACTCGTCAGTAGGCCTTCGACGCAGATGTTGGATTTGACTGCAACTGTTAAGTCGGCAAGCGATCCTTTGGCTGTTGGGTGAGATTCATTGAACGCTATGAATGAGTTGATTTCCCTGTCCGCTTCCCTAATCTCGTCCAATTCCATTGGTGGTATTATTTAGCCATGCTAATTATTAATCGATGAAGGCTCAGGCTTCCTTTGAATTTTTGGTAATATTCTCAGTGGTGCTGGTCGTCTTCGTCATAACGTTCTTCATGGCTCAGGAGGAGTATCAGAGTTCCCAGATGAGCTTGGATAACGTGAAGGCTAGGGGCGCGCTCAAGAGCATGGTAGATGCGGCGGACTATGTTTACAGTCAGGGCGAGGGTGCCTCCACAAGGATTTTTGTGACAGTGCCAGGTAGGGTAGAATCGTCCGAGGTCTCAGGCAGCCACCTGAGGTACAGGATGGATTTGGGGGGTAGGATACAGGATATCGTCGAGGTCTCAAGCGCCTGCCTGACCGGGTACATACCGGAGGAAGCAGGCGGACAGTGGATTACAATCAGAAGCAGCGGCGGATGCGTGATCTTCGGTGAGTCGGATATTAGGGTAGAGCCTGAGAAGCTGACGTTTAATGTCTACGCGGGTGAAGAGGACCAGAGAACGTTGACTGTGACGAACTTTGGCAACGAGTCTGAAAACGTCCATGTCACGGCCGTTGGCTCTGACATTCTCGGGGTTGTGCCGGAGGATGCGGTGATAGGGGAGTACGAGTCAAGGAACTTTACAGTGACAGCAAGCCCCGGAGAGTCAACACCGAAAGGATATCACTACGCTAGACTGTTGGTGAACAATTCTGAGACCCATTGGGTTGACGTTGCGATACTGGTGCTGGCCAGAAGTTCGCTGACGATGTATCCTGACGAATGGAATCCGACCATAGAGGCAGGCAGCTGGCGGGAGCAGGACCTGATGGTCTGCAACAGCGGCGAAAGCGTGTTATATGACATCACAATCACAGCCTCTGGTGAATTCAGCGGATGGGTAACATACCCGAACGGCGCCACAATATCGTCCCTAAGCCCGACAGAGTGTGCAAACAGGAAGGCGAACGTGACTGTGCCGTCAGGCACCACACCAGGAGCGTATTCCGGGTCATTCACCGCAGACGACGGAAAGGGAACAAGCGACACAACGCAGGTGAGCGTGAACGTAATTGCATCAGGACCTACGACCACAACGACCACGTCAACCGGCACTACGACGACGAGCACCAGCACAACGATGTCGATTACAACAACGACTACGACAACCACTACAACGACGACCAGCACTAGCACGACGACGTCTACATCAACAACGACAACGACGACTACGACTACAACCCTTTTAACCACAATCTGCAACGGCAGGTCAGCAACCAGCAACAGGGGTACACTGACACCGACGCAAAGCTGGCAGACGGTATCTGATGCCCTGACATCTGGCACTGACACTAAACGGTATGACGTTATAATAAACACAGTAGGATACTACAACTTCTCAATGTGCCCAGACGACGGCGGAAGCGGCAACTACGACTCATACCTGTGCCTCTTAAACAGCCAGAGGATTCTTCTGGCATCCAACAACAACGCGTGCGGCCTCCAGTCGAAGATAAACTACAGGTTCACTTCGACGGGAACATATTACCTGCAAGTCTCTGGAGTCGGAACAAACTATGGTTCATACACCCTAGCCTATAGGATGGTTCCGACGACGACCACCACAACGACGACGAGCACCACGACAACCACGCTCACTCCATGCACCAGGTGCGGCGACTACGCAAGCCAAACACTCTGCTGCAACCCTAATCCGAAGAATGGAATATGCAAGACGTGCCGCCTCCCAAGGACATGCGTACCCTCACAATGTGGCAACAACCCGGGGTGCTGGACGTGCCAATGAAAGGCCAGATGAGCTTCGATTTCATGGTTACGCTGGGTGTGGCATTGGTCATGTTTGTCCTCCTTTTGAACGCGGCCTTCAGTCAGCAGGAGCAGGCTTTTGATGTTATGGGTGCTTCAGAGGCTAGGACGATTCTGGATGATTTCGCGGTTAGGATGAATTCTGTGTACCTTGCAGGCAACAACGCATCCCGCACCCACCGGCTGCCTGGGGCGCTGAAGGGCGGCGAGTACACGCTTAGGGTATATCCGCGCTCCATACTCCTGACCTACGACGTAGGGCAGCGGCGCTATTATTCGACAAGGACTCTCGCCGCGAACATAAGCACTGACATTGCGGACTTCAGCGGTAAAAACATCAGGATAAGGAATGTAGGAGGGACGATACAGCTTGAAAATGAGGAGTAGGGGGCAGACGTCAGGACTCGACCTTGTGGTGGCATTCATGCTGGTTGTGTTCATATTGGTTTCAGTTTGGGAGGTGTGGACTAGTGCGATAACAAAGCTTGGGCTATTCCAGGATAAGAGGACATTGGATGACAGACTCCTTGACGTCTCGGAGCTTCTGGTGAAGACTCCGGGGGACCCGCAAAACTGGCATGATATGGGCGAAGTCAACCCCGACACAGTCAGGAGCATAGGATTCGCTCTTAAGGATAACGTGCTGGACCCAGCGAAGATGCAGAGGGCATCAACGCTGGAGTATGAATCGTTAAGGGCCATTTTAGGGCTGAGTAAGGAGGATGTTTACATAACAATCAAGGACTTGGAGTCTGGAAACAAGACTCCATTGTATGCGATGGGACGGCCTCCGGAGGGTGGTAGGTCGACGTTGAGTAGGTATGCAGTCTTGAACGGCAGCATGGCTGAGGTGAGCGTCTCACTTTATTACGCTAACGAAACGTATATGACGGTGTGATATGACAGGCTTGTTCACGTTGGATGCGACTATGGCGGTTGTGATAACGACGTTAGTGCTGGCCACGGCAATGTACATGTTGTTGGAGCCTAAGGGGCATGAGACGAGGGAGCATCTGTACCAGCTTACAGGGGATTTGCTCGCTGTGGCTGAGGAGACCCGAACCTTGGACAGGATAGTCAGGAACGACTTGGCAGGGTGGGAGAATCTTAAGTCGAACGCCCCCCAAAACGTGTGCCTGCAGCTTAACGTCATGAACGAGACCGACAACCTAGTCTACACAGACGAGACCGAGTGCGAGGTAACCGACTTCTACACCGTAGGCAGACGGACTTTCATCTCAGATTCAAAATTCTATTCAGCTCAGATGCGAGTGTGGTTGAAGTGAGGAAGGGGATAATATTCTCTATAATGACGCTGATGATGGCCCTCACAGTGCTGACACTAGCCGAATTCTATGCCACCCAGACCCAGCGGGCAGATATCAACTCTGAGAAGACGAGGGGCATATTCGATGACATACGCACTGACTTGGAGACCCTGTGGGGTGTGGAGGCGCGGGTGAGTGAAGGCCCTAGTGGGAGGGAGGTCCTGTTTCTGGACCGGTTCCCTCTTGAGGACGGTATTGCGTTGACATCAAGGTACAAGGACTTTGTGGAAGCGTATTCTGATAGATTAAATTCGGAGGTGAAGCTTGACATCGGAGACTCATACTTCAGCATGCCCCCGACAGGCCTCGTCTACGGCTACCCCACGTACGAAAAGGGGGAGATTAGGGTGTATAATGCATCCGGAGATGCTCTTGGAGTAGAAGGCTACGACCTCCTAATATCAGCTGACAAGAACTTCGTGAACGTGACAGAGGATACTGCAGCCGGAAGCCTGAATGTTAGGCTGAATGCGACATTCCCTAACGGCGGCTACTACAGGGAGTATGCGGTGTCGCGTTCAATGCTGTCGACCTTGGAGGTGAACCTCCAGGACTCTAAGGTGACTATCAAGTTGGGCAACAACACGATAGACGGTGTGGAGAGAAATGGCTCAATTGTAGTGAAAATAGCAGGTAACATCACGCCCGACATCGAAACGACTGTAAGGCTTGGTGCTGGAGACTCTGTCGGCGTGAGAACCAACGCGGTGGTCAGCGTGGGAGACACAATCGACAGAGAGGATAACATATGGCTGACGCCCCCGACAAGTGAGGAGGCTGAATCCTCACCACCTGAAACGACGTCAACGACGACGAGCACGACTGGAACGACAATCACGACAACCACCAGCACAACTACGACTACCGGCAGCACAGGAACTACGACGACAAGCACGAGCACAACAACAACCACCACGACAACCACGACGGCTAGTACGACCACCACGACAACTTCGACCAGCACAACGACGACCACCACCATGACGTGCAACGGCTACTGCATAGGCCAAGGCTACTTGGGAGGGACTTGCAGGCAGAATCAGCAACAGTGCACAATCAACGAAACACACGAGGCAGAAGGGGACGTGTACTGCACCGGAGGACCCAGCGAGGACACCTGCTGCTGCAGCAGACTACTCTGATAGGGAATTAATATACGGCCAGATGGAATAATAGGTTAAAATGCTTTCTGAGGTTAACCTGTTTAAGGCGCTCCCTGAGGGGGAGGTTAAGGTCAGCGAACTGGCGAAGGCCTTGAAGGTCAGGGATAATGCCAGGATACTTGAGGTCGCACTTAGGCTCCAGAGGAAAGGCTGCGTCAGAATCAGAAAGCCGCTTTTCCGCGAACATAGGATTCTAAAGATTAGAAGCGACTGCCCTAGGAGCAAATGCAAGACAATAGCTGTAATCAACCTGAAAGGCGGCGTTGGCAAGACGATAACGACAGTGAACCTCTCAGCATGCCTTGCGCAGGCAGGCCACAGGACCCTAATAGTTGACTTAGACCCGCAGGCTAACGCCACATCGGTCCTTGGTGTGGAACCTAAGGCCACAGTGTACGGCGTATTGGTTGGTTCGGTGACTGTGAAGGACGCAGTCTACAACACCAAATACCCAAATCTAGATTTGATACCTTCTGAGCTTAATCTCGCAGGAGCAGAGGTTGAGTTAATGGGCACTGAGGGAGTTTACAGGCTGAAGGAGGTTGTTGATGAGTTGAAGGATACATACAGGTTCATAGTCGTTGACTGCCCTCCTTCGCTGAGCCTGCTTTCCATGAACGCCCTCGCAGCCGCAGACTCTATAATAGTCCCAGTGCAGTGCGACCAGTTCGCGCTGAAGAGCATTGAGAAGCTGATGGAGACTATGAAACTCCTTGCGGAAGTCAACAAAAAACTTTACGTTGAGGGGATACTCATAACAAGCTACGAGGCGGGGAACGAGCTATGTGTGGAGACTGCCAAGAGTATAAGGGAAACGTACGGCGACATATTATACGACACAATGATTAACAGAGACGCAACATTAAGTGAGGCATCATCACATGGGACTCCAATCATACACTACCGCGCAGACTCGGACAGCGCGAAGTCATACACTAGATTAAGCGAGGGGGTGGCGTCAGATGGAAAATAAAGGCGTGAAAGCATTTCTCGGCGAAAAACCGATCGACCAAGACGTGAAGAGAGTGCTGGCCATAGTGGATGAACTCCTGGGAGAACTGCCAGCAAACGTCGTGGACATGTTCTCAAAGACAAAGGATTACGAACTGTACCGAAAGGTGCTTGACAGATACGGTGTAGAGTAATGGGTCTAAAGAAGAAGGCTGCGAAGGCTAAGAAGGCCGCGGAGGTTAAGGAGAGGCTCGCCGAAGTCGTTGGTCAGGCGGGCAGAGGGGATATTGATTTTATCAAGGAAAGCGTCAAGGCAGACGAGAAGGAGATAGTGTCCGCTGCCAAGGAGCTGGATGTCGAGGGGGTGTTGAGTATAAAAAAACATTTCCTAGGCAAGACTGAATTAGTCTCCACATCAAAGGCCAAACACACTGCAAGCCGTGATGACATGCTCGAGCTTATTGAAAGGAAAGGCGTTGTGAGCGTCGGGAAGGCTGCCTCAGAGCTTAAGGTCTCGAAGGAGGCCGTCATAGAGCTTGCATCCGACCTTGCGAAGGAAAAACTTGTCGAGGTCAGGAGGCGTTTCATGAGAGATTCCCTCATAACCGCCAACCATCTTCAGATACTCAAGTATAGGGTGACCAAACGGCTCATGGAGATGCGGAGGAAGTGTAGAGTCATACACACTAGCGCGGACTACATCTTGGAATTGGCCGAAGGCTGCAATGGCTTGAGCGTCGCTGACACTGCACGGGTTCTTGGGTTGAGTGAAGCCGGTGTTGAGGAGATAGTGAAAAGGCTTGAAGGTCTTTTGAAACTCGAATACCCTGCAAATCCGTATGCGCCACCGATGATTACAGCAAAGAAGGGTGTGAGGACATGCGAGGAAATGCCGACTGAGGGCAACGTCTTGGACTCCTATGATATAACATCGGACGAGGTACCTGCCAAAGTGAGGATAATCTCTTTAGAGGATGAGTCCATGCCGCTCTACGATGTCGAAACCCCTAAGGTCGGCGAGGGAACGAAGGCTATGCTCAAGTCATTCGCAGGAGAGCTAAGCACCACGATAAAAATAAGCGCTGATGACATATCAGACCAAAAGAGGATGCTCGAGCTGAAGGATAGGTTCTACAGCAAATCAGGGAGAATAATAAAGGAGAACCTGGACGTTACACAGGAGGACGTGAAAATACTCGCAGGTATGATGCTACACAACATGTTCGGCCTGGGGGATATAGAGCTTCTGATGTACGATGACTGGCTTGAGGAGGTGTGCGTGAACACGAGCCACATCCCTGTGACGGTATACCACAAGAGGTTCGGGTGGCTGAAGACTAACATAACCCTGGATGATGAGAGGAGTGTGTACAACTTCGCGTCACAGATAGGCAGGAAGGTGGAGAAGGACATAACAAACCTTGACCCTATAATGGACGCCCACCTTCTGAGCGGGGACAGGGTGAACGCGACATTATTCCCGATATCGAACTTCGGCAACACCATAACGATAAGGAAATTCGCGAGGCAGCCTTGGACGATAACCCACTACATAAGCCCTGAAACCCAGACGCTGAATAAGGAGATGGCAGCATTCCTTTGGATGTGCTTCCAGTATGAGCTGAACGTGATAGTCGGCGGCGGGACCGCCTCTGGGAAGACGAGCATGCTCAACTGCCTCTGCTCGCTCATACAGCCGACACAACGGGTTATAACAATCGAGGACACCCGCGAACTAAACCTGCCGAAGTACCTGAGATGGAACTGGGTGCCGCTAACGACACGGGGAGCGAACCCAGAGGGGAAGGGGGAGGTAAGCATGCTAGACCTGATAGTCACATCCTTGAGGATGCGCCCCGATAGGGTAGTTTTCGGGGAAATCCGAAGACGAAGGGAAGCCGAGGTGCTGTTTGAGGCGATGCACACCGGACACTCAGTCTACTCCACGATACACGCTGACACAGTCGAAAACCTGAAAAGGAGACTTATTGAACCTCCGATAGAGATACCAGCAAGCGAGATAGAGGCGCTCCACCTGATGCTCGTCGTATACAGGGACAGGCGCAAGGGGGACAGGAGGGTCTTTGAGATGGCTGAGGTCATACCGGGCGAAACAGGCAGGGAGTTCGAGCTCAACTACCTCTACAGGTGGAACTCGAGGACAAAACAGTTCGTGAAAGTGAACGAAAGCAAGAGGATAATGGACGAACTCAGCCTCCACACAGGCATGAGTAGGGAGGACATGCAAAAAGACCTGAAGGAGAAGGAGGATGTGCTCCAGTGGATGGTCGATAAAAACATCAAAAACCTTGACGGAGTCGGCGAAATCATGGACGAGTACTACAAGAATCCGAAAAAACTGCTTGAGAAGGTAAGACAAAAATGAGGAACGTTCCGCTGATGATCATACCTCTCGAGAATGCCATAACCCTGACACGAGGGTGGAGGGGATTCACAAGCAAACTTGTGAAACTCTACCCCGGCATAAGGGTCGACCTGGCTGAAACCAACCTGGAGGTGGAAGCGGACGAGTACGTTGCAGCCTCTATACTCTGCTCCATCGTAACCGGCGCGCTGACAGCGATCCTCATATCAGCCGTCCTGGTAATGTTAAAAGCAGATACCCAACGGACAGTGAGTCTGTCAGTCATAACAGGCAGCCTCATAGCCGTGCTCTTTGCACTGGTCCTCCTATCCTACCCGAGAATTCTCGCCGGAGAGAAGGCCGAACTTATGGAGCGCGACCTCATCTACGCACTCAAGGACATGCTTCTTGAGGTCTCAAGCGGAGCGTCAATCTACAGCGCCCTGAGCGGTGTGGCAGAGTCAGGCTACGGTGAGGTTTCCAAGGAATTCAGCAAGGTGATAGGGAAGGTGAACGTCGGAGTCCCTGTTGAAGAGGCCCTCAGGGACCTCGCAGTCAAAACTAAGAGCGAACACCTCAAGAACAGCGTGTGGCAGATAGTGAACTCCATGAGGAGCGGTTCAAGTGTTGAGGGGGTTCTCAGGGAACTGGTCAAGGACATGACACAGGACCGCAAGAACAAGATACGAAACTATGCGCAGGAGCTTAACCTCATGGTGTTGATTTACATGCTATTCGCAGTCGTCATACCAACCATCGCCACTACCCTTGTAATAGTGCTCGGCCCCTTCATGGGAGTCGACCTCGGACCAAGGGTTTTCTACATGATACTCCCAGTATGCTTCTCCATACAGCTCGCCCTGATGGAGATCATAAAAAGCAGAAGACCGGTGGTGTACATATGAGGAGGGTGTTCATAAGCCTGTCCAGGCTGTTCCCAAGAAAGACCGTCGAGAGCATGAGGGAGATGATAAAGTACTCAGGCCTTAAGGTCGACGCAGAAGTGTGGCTCGGCCAGTCCCTCTTCTTCGCCATCGTAGTCGCGGCTGTTATGTTCTCACTCGGCAGATACGGCAACCAGCTCATCTTCACGACACTTTCAGCACTAGCCTTCCTAATATACCTTATCGGAGCAAACTCTATACCGTTCTTCATAGCAGAGAAACGAGCGGAAACAGTGGAAGAGTGCCTACCAAGCGCCCTACAACTTATGAGCTCCAACATCCGCGCTGGTATGACCCCATTCCAGGCCATGAAACTCTCCGCCAGAGACGAATTCGGCCTACTGAAGGATGAGATAGATCGGGCGACCACGAGAGCCCTTGGAACTGAATCCTTCTCAGAGGCTCTGAGGGACATCAGCAGGAGCATCAAACTCCCTGCACTTGAGCGGTCAATAAAGCTTTTCGTTCGCGCCATAGAATCAGGGGGGCACCTCGCGAGGATACTGGAGGACACTGCAAGGGATATAAGCGATAACATAATGCTCAGGAAGGAGCTCCTATCAAGCACTCGAACGTACACTGTCCTCATACTGGTGACAATAATGGTTGGGGCCCCTGTGCTTTTTAACATAAGCATACACTTCACTGAAAGGCTGAATGCCATGAAAAGCGCATTCGACACCCAAAAAGCGGAGGAGATGGGCCTTGGACTGATGGTGAGCGAATCCTTCAGCCCGGAATTCCTCGTGAACGTGTCGGTGGTCACAATAACCGTCACATCCTTCATAGCCAGCATGCTCATCGGCGTGATAGTGAAGGGGGAGGAGAAATACGGCCTCAAATACGCCTTTATGATGGTTCCGCTGACCCTTACGATATTCTATGTCGTAAGGTACGGCGTACAACATCTTCTAAGCTGAGTTTTAATAGGGTAAGACTAATAGGATATAATAAGTTTGATGAGGTGTAATATGGAAAATAGAGGACAGTTATCAACAGAATATCTTGTCATACTCGCAGTGGTCGTTATAGTGGCCCTGATAGTGGTGACAGTCTTGGGTGGCTTCATAGACATAGGCGGTGGAGCGTCATCGCAGGCGTCCAAGGCCTATTGGAGGGGCTCAGACATCGGGATGCTTAACTGGAACATGAAACCTAGTGGAGCATCATCTGACTTCGTACTAAGAAACAATCTAGATTATACTATAAAGGTGACGCAGATGACCGTGGGCGACCAGACGGTCATCGGAGATGGAGGGGCTAATGTCACAATCACGCCAGGGAAGACTAGCGTGGTGTCTAAGGACATTAACGCCTGCGTGAGCGGACCCTACAGCCTGGCGGTGTCGTTCACATACGATGACGTACAGCACGGGATAAACGGGATAGAGTTCGATGGCGTGAAGAATCTCGAAGGGACCTGCTGAGTCACACTCAGTTAAGCCACCTTAAAGGGGGTGGCTTACCCCTTATTTTACAATGGGTATAGGCTGCGCCACTCCAGTAATAAGCAAGGATACTGAAATAGGTAATCATGAGGAGGGGGTTGTTAGTTCTGATAGCACTGATTTGCATTGAAACTGTTAGTGCCACGAGCGTTTACAAACAGACCCCGCTTTGGAGCCAGCATGTCCCAGGCAAGGTAAACTCGATAAAGACGCTCAACAACACCATTTTAGTGGGTGCCGAGAACGGAGTCTATTCCATAGACTATAACAAGAGGCAGTTGTGGTTTCACCCGACAGGCGGAAGTGTGACAGCTATAAAGGTCTGGAATAACACAATAGCAGCCTCTTCAGACGGGGCGTTGGTTCTTTTAGACACCAGCACTGGGAGGATGTTATGGGAGAGGCGGATACCAGGTTACGTCGGCTATGACAGCGCTATTGACGCGAACAAGGATGGAATACTCTGTGGGTCCATGGACGGATTCGTCTACATGCTGGACGTGAACGGGACGTTCAAGTGGAAGCACCTTATCGGAAGCTATGTGACGAACGTCCGCCTATTTGATGACATGGAAGTCGCAGTCTCAGACCGCCAGGTCTACATATTAGACAATGAGGGGAAGGTCCGCAGGAACCTGGACATATCAGGGTACATAGGAGCCTCGGCGATAACGAGGGATAGGATAGTGGTCGGTATGGATGAGGGGGGGGTATACGCATATAGCCCTAACGGCAACGTCATGTGGGAGAGGAACATGAGCGAGTATATAAGTGCAATCGACGCTGACGTAAATGTAACCGTTGGGACGAGAGAAAAGCAGCTTATGAGATTCACACCAGACGGAGAGCTGTTGTGGAGGGTGAACACCACGGAAAGCGTCATAGCAATCGAATCGAGAGGGGATTATGTACTGGCCTCAACCAGGGACAACAGAGTCACAATGTACGGTAGTGGCGGCACGATAAGGTGGTATTATGAGACTGACGGCAAGGCCAGCGCACTTTCCATGAACGACAGGGACGTCGCATCAGGAACGACAACTGGGGGAGTTTACTACTCTAAGCTCCCTAAGAGGGATGTTATGGCCTCGTTCATGATATCGGCGGCGATAATGCTCATAGCAGGAGCCGCAATAATGGTGGTGTATCGGACATGGAAGTAGGCGTCGTCGGCAAGCCTAACGTCGGCAAGAGCACATTCTTTAAGGCGCTGACATTAGCTGATGCTGAAATCGCGAATTTCCCGTTCACGACCATAAAGGCGAACATCGGCGTGGGATATGTGAGGTCAAACTGCCCTTGCAGGGACTACAACCTAAGATGTAACCCGAGAAATTCCATATGCCGCAGCGGCGTCAGGTTCACACCGGTGAAGCTAATAGACGTCGCAGGACTCGTGCCAGGAGCCCATGAGGGCAAGGGCCTGGGCAACCAGTTCCTGGACGACCTCAGGCAGGCGGACGTCCTAATACACGTCGTGGACATATCAGGGAAGACTAACGAGGTTGGTGAGGCCGCTGAGGGTCATGACCCTGAGAGCGACATTGCCTTCCTCGTTGAGGAGGTCGACTTGTGGTTCGCGGCTATCGTGAAACGAAACTGGTCTAAGGTGAAGAACAAGGTGAAGTATGAGAGCAAGAAGCTGGTTGAGGAGCTTGTCGGTGTGCTCTCCGGCCTCGGGGTCACGGAGTACCATATAAAAAGGGCCCTTGAGGAGTCTGACCTTACAGGCAAGTCTGACTGGACTGACGAGGAATGCGAGAGGTTCGCTGTAAGGTTGAGGGAGATTTCTAAGCCGATAATAATCGCTGCTAACAAGATAGACCAGGGTAAGGCGAACTACGAGAGGCTGAAGGAGAAATACGATATGGTGCCAGTATGCGCCGAGGCTGAGCTGGCGTTGAGGGAGGCAGACAGAGGGGGAGTCATAGAGTACGTGCCAGGCGACGGAAGCTTCAAAGTGAAAGGAGAACCAGACGAGAAGAAGAGAAAGGCCCTCGACTTTATCAATGAGAGGATTCTGAAGGTCTATGGCGCCAGTGGGGCGCAAGAGACGCTGAACAAGGCTGTCTACGAGACACTGAACCTTATCACAGTATATCCTGTGGAGAACGAGAACAAGTTAGCGGACGGCAAAGGCAACGTGCTCCCTGACAGTTACATGATGCCAAGGGACTCCACCGCACTCGACCTAGCGTACAAGATTCACACAGACATCGGGAGCAAGTTCATAGGAGCAATAGACTGCAGAACCAAGATGAAGGTCGGGAAAGACCATAAGCTGAAAGGCGGCGACGTGATAAAGATAATAGCAGGAAGGTGATTTCCGTTGAACACCATACTTGCGACCTTCACAGTTGTTATGGTTGGAGGCTACCTTCTGTCTTACCTGAAGAACCGAGGTAGGACTCTTGAGTCCGTCGGGCGTTCGCTGCGCATGCTCTGGGACACCGCACCCCACCTTGTGGTCGGAGTCTGGTTAGCGGGGGTGTTCCTCGCCTTCATGCCATCCAGCTTGTTGCATCACCTCACCGGGGGGGGGAACATGATTCTGACGATACCTGCGGTGTGCATCGTAGGAATGCTGTTCCCAGGGCAGCGTTATACAATATACCCATTCGCGGCCGGCCTTGCGATGATGGGGGTTAATGTTGGGGTCGTTGTCACATTCCTAACAGCCTACAGCCTTGTTGACCCGTCCTGCGTTCTTTTAGAGCCTAAGATGCTCGGGTGGAGGTATTTCATTTTTAGGGTGTTCCTCTCATTCCTCATGTCCGTCGTCGCAGGATACGTCACCTACATGATGGTACCGGATTCAATAATGTTCAAATAAGATGGAAAAAAGCTCTAAGTTGGAAATTGCCGCGCTCGGTGCTCTCGTAGTGTTAGGCCTCTTCCTACACGCCACAGACCCTGTGAGATCCTCCGAAGGGCTAGAATCCTCAGTCGATTCCTTCATCGGTATCGCACCAATATTCATCGTCACCGTCTTCCTAGCAGGCCTATTGGTGAGTTGGATTAGGGATGACCTGGTCGTCAGGCGAATGGGGTCAGGGGGCGGAAACATACCCTTCGCAGCTGCTGTTGGCATATTGACTCCAGGCCCAATACAGAGCATGTACCCACTTGTATGCACCCTCAAAAAGAAAGGCGCATCAAGCGATTCCATAACTGCATTCCTCTTCGGCCAGACAATGATTGGGCCGCTGCGAGCCTCTCTCGAGTTTTCTTTCTTCTCCCCTGCCTTCCTGGCGTTCAGGCTCGTCCTATCATTCATACTCTCCACCGCAGCCGGGCTGACATCATCAGTCTTCTTCAAAACATTCCCAGAGTACGGAGTATGCGAGAACGATTAAGTTAATCGTGGATTTCATATTCCCGCTCTAGGGAACTTATAAAGAAGTATCCTCCAATGATATACTATGGTGTTGAATCAAAATCCTCCGGACGCTCAAATACCAATAACGCCTGATGTTCTAAGAGAAGCAACACAACAGCTTCAACCTATGAAACTGCCTGATGATTACTCATCCAAGATTGCGACAATAAATGAGACTATTGAAAGGCTAAAGGGGGCGGCAGATACTTTCCAAAGGGCTGTGAGTCCAGACTCGCCTGAATTCGAAGGAGACCGTGGACTCAACACCCTTAAGGCTAGCAACGCACACTTCAGGCTTGGCGAGGCTAATAGGAGGATGGGATTATTGTTTGAGGGTAAAAAGGATAAACGTGCGGGTGGCGTGTTGGAGGGGGCTAGAGGGGAGTATAAGGAGGCAATAAAGTGGGGGGAAGATTCATATGAGAGACTTCAAGGGAATAATCCACTTTTGGCTTTGTCAAAGAGTGGTGTGGGTAATGCGCGAATGAGATTAGCGCAAATGTCGGAGGGAAATGAGCGTGAAGGCTTTTTTAATCTTGCGGCTAAGGATTTTGAAGAAGCGGTTAAAATTGACCCAGGGAACCCAGCTATCTTCCATCAGAGGGGGGTTTTCTTTAAAGAGTTGTTAAGTAATTTGCCTAAAGGTGATGAAAGAATGATGCAGACAGAATCAGACGCTATAGAATCGCTTAAGGCTGCGAAAGCGTTATACGAAAAGCAGGGTAAAGGCAATAACATCGCAATTGCTCCAACCCTTTACCACTTAGGTCTCCTAATGTTTGAGAAAACTTCTCATACTATCCCGGATATGAAAGATGGTAGGGCCTTGCTTCGCCTTGCGCTAAATTTAGACCCAAACAACGAACTAGCTGATAAAGCGAGAGATAAAACACAGTAGCTGAGCATTCACACCTCGTTCATTAGGAAGTATTTGGGTGACCGTAACACCCTAACTCCGCCACTTTGTGCCTAACTAGTGAAACATGAACTTAAGGGGACTCATCAGGCCGACAAAAACAAGGATATTACTAGCAGCCATCCTGTTTTTCCTTTTGCCTGTGCCGGTAACGAACATCCCGGTGTTCGGTGGGCCGGCCGAGTGCAGCGGCCAGGAATCGTGCATATTGGGTTACACGAATATGTGGGCGCCCTTTGGCGGAACCTTCCTTGTGGTTGCGCCTTTTGTCGGGGGAAACGATCCTTTTGAAACAGTTACAGACTACCTTTGGAAGACGCCGTACTTAATAGTCACCGCTTATCTGCTGGCATGCTGTGTTGCCCACGCTGTTAATGTCATCAGGAAAGCTAGATATTAGATTAGCTTCATCAGTTTCTCCTTACTCACCTGTATGTAGTCTCTGTCGTGGGAGTGTATCTCCAGTGTGAGGTTCCCATCGTAGCCTGCCTTCTTCAACTCCTTCACTGCCGCCTTGTAGTCGAGCTTCCCGGCCCCAAGTGGCAGGTGGTCGTCGTTGACTCCGAAGTTGTCGTGTATGTGGACGTTCCTCAGGCGGGTGGAGAATCTTGTTATGAGCTTGGCCACATAGTCTGTGCCTGCCTCGCCCATGAAGGCGTGGCCGACATCCAGCGTGAAGCCGAGTTTTGGGAGTGCGTCGAATATCTTCGCAAGCTCGTCCTCTGGCATGTGTTTCCTCTCAAAGTTCTCGAAACACAATTGTATGCCATGTTCAGATGCTGAATCCATGATTTCGATGAGGGATTGTACTGTAATAGGCACTATCTCTTCCATCTTCCTGTGGAGTTTCAGAAAATCGGGGTGCACTGTCACATAAGGCATGTTAAGGGCTGCTGCTGCCTCTATGACCCTCACAGCCTCGCACACCATAGCGTTTCTGATGCTCTTGTAGGGGGAGGTTATCTGGAAGAACCATGGCATGTGGCCCGTGAGGGGTAGGCCGACATCCAGAAGTTGCTCCCTTTTCTCAGCTACCTTCTCTGGTGTAGCCTCTGGAGCTTCTATGGTGAGTTCCATGTACTCGAGCCCGTATTTTTTTAGCATCTTAGCCTCCTCAAGGAGGTTCTTGTGCGGGTTGTTCATAGCGCCTACCTTCATATGACACCCTCCATTTCAAGCATCCTTTTTTTCATTCCAGCCCCGCATGCGAAGCCGCCGAGTCCTTTGGCTGCCGTGACCCTGTGGCAAGGGATTAATAGCGGCAGCGGATTCGCATTCAATGCCCCGCCGACCGCGCGTGCTGCCTTCGGTTTTCCTATTTTCCTAGCTACCTCAGAGTATGTCATCGTAGTCCCGTAGGGTATCTTCCTCACACAGGACAGTACGAGCTTCTGGAACCTTGTGCATCTTGTCAAGTCTGCCGGGTATCTTTTAAAATCCACCCGCCCGCCCCTGAAGTACTTTATCATGTCTGACCTAAGCTGAGAGGGGAACTTGATCCTAACCCCTTTCGTGGCTTTAATCTTTCCCTTTACAGGAAGCGCGACACGACATATCCCTTTTTCAGTAGCAGCCACTACCATCCACCCGAACTTAGTCCTGAATATTCTCTCATCCATTTTCTTTTAGTTTTAACAGTTGCTCCATCGACTCGTAATCCTTCCTAGGCCTGCCAGGCTGGCCTGTGAACGGGCAGATGTACATTTTCCGTTCCCCTTCGATTTCCATGTGCTTCAGTTCAACACACTCCCAGATGAGAAGACCAACCTTCGCCAGACGTGTAATGCTTTGCACAGGCACTCGACGGAATCTGCCGCCGTCCGCTTCGCCTCCACCGTAAAATAGTGTCTTGTCTGAGAGTATCAGCATTGCTGGCCTGTTGTCCGCGCCATGGTAGAGGCTTGAGCGTATGAGAGCCTGCATGACCCTGATGCTCCCAGCATCCTCAATCTCGTCCGAGACTGTGTCGAAGTCTACGAGTGGCATGTCATATCATCTCCAAGAAATACTCATGCAACCTCATGTCTTCTGTGAGTTCGGGGTGGAATGCGCAAGCTAGTATGTTATCCTGTTGCACCAGGACAATCTTCCCATCATGCCTGCACAGGACCCTGCACCGGCCCCACACCCTCTCCAGCGCCGGCGCCCGTATGAAAATGCCAGGAAAAGACTTTTTCCCCAGAACAGGGATATCCAATTCGGCCTCGAAACTTTCCCGCTGGCGACCATATGCGTTCCTTTCCACCCTCGCATCAAATAAGCCAAGAAGCTTCTGGCCTTCCTTCATGTTGCCGCCTTCTGATGAGAACATCACCATGCCAGCGCATGTGCCGAGTATCGGAACCTCCGAGGCGACGTCCCTGAGGGCTGAATCCATCCCGTATCTTTCCATCAACCTACCGACTGTAGTGCTCTCACCCCCCGGAAGCACGAGAGCTGACATAGCCTTTATGTCTTGGGGAGTCTTAACCCTGTGAACGTGGATTTTAAGTCCTAAGGAATCAGAGGCCTTCATGAGGGCAGCCACGTGTTCTGTGACGTCCCCCTGCACGTCCAACACCCCGACGTCCATGAGAGGATATAATGCTGGACAGCTTTATTAATCTACTAGCGCTTTTCCTGGGAGAACGCTATCTGATAGCCTTTGAGGAGGTCTGATCGGGTTATTATGCCGTCAAGCCTGCCGTCGATGACAGGCACGCCACCTATGTTCCTTTCCACCATAACCTTCGCAGCCTCCGCGGCATCGGCTTTTCGACTTATCGTCGTGAGTTTGCGCGTCATTATGTCGGCTACGGTAAGCGAAGAGGTTGGGTCGACCGTGTTGCACAGCTTCTTCTGTCTGAAGAGAGCAAGGCTAAGGTCGCGGATGGATATTATACCCACGAGATTGTCGCCTGAGAGTACCAGCACCCTCTTGACTGCCATGTTCTTCATCTCGTCGATGACTTCAGTCAACGGCGTGTAATCGAAGACGGTCACAGGATCGTAGTGCATGAGGTCAGCCACCTTGTACCTCCCAACCATTTTATCCAAGAAGACCTTTGTCATGTTAGTCTTCGATAGGAGTCCGGTGACCCTGCCTTCCGAAAGGACTGGCAGGATGTCCACTATACTCTTCTGCACTAGGAGGAGGTTAATCGCCTCCATCAGGTCATCGTCTTCGTTCACAGAGTATATGTCAGACTCCATGAGATCTGAGACGACAAACGACTCTATAGGCCTGTCACAGAGTTTGCCCAGGTTTGTTACAAATGTCTCTTTACTCAGTATTCCCCTGAACTCGCCATCTTCGATTACCACGGCTACTCCGATGCTTTTAGCATCCATGATATTGCCCACATTAAGGGCGTTATCGTCTGGTCGCACGATTAATGGGTCCTTGGACATTGCGTCCCTGACTAGCATCAGACACCCCTTTCCTGCAGGCGCTCCTTCAGGCTGGAAATCTCAAAGCCCGGCATGGCGCTTCCAAGACCTTTACTGACCTCCACTATCACGTCAGGTTTGTCGAAGTGTAAAGTAGCCTCCACTATCGCCTTGGCCATGAGCTCAGGCTTCTGGCTTTTGAATATCCCTGACCCTACGAAGTTACCGTCTGCGCCAAGCTGCATCATCAACGCCGCGTCCGCCGGTGTTGCGATTCCACCCGCGCTGAAGTTGACGACTGGCATCCTCCCCTGCCTCTTGACTTCCCTCACAAGCTCGACGGGCGCAATCAGCTCCTTAGCCTCCGCGTAAAGTTCGTCCTCGCTCATGGATTTTATCTTATTTATCTCGCTGATTACAGCACGCATGTGCCTAACAGCCTCAACGATGTTTCCTGTGCCCGCCTCACCCTTAGTCCGTATCATCGCTGCGCCTTCACTCACCCTCCTTAAGGCCTCTCCGAGGTTCCTGCATCCGCAGACGAAAGGTACTGTGAACTTCTTCTTGTCAACGTGGTTGTGTTCGTCAGCAGGAGTCAACACCTCGCTCTCGTCTATCATGTCAACCCCCAAATCCTGCAGGACTTGAGCCTCCACGAAATGCCCTATGCGGCATTTAGCCATCACAGGGATGGTGACAACATCCATTATCTCAAGAATCTTGACTGGGTCTGCCATCCTGGCTACGCCGCCTGCCGCTCGTATGTCGGCTGGGACACGCTCCAACGCCATCACTGCGCAGGCGCCTGCATCCTCTGCAATAGCTGCCTGCTGCGCGTTTGTGACGTCCATGACGACGCCGCGCTTAACCATCTTTGCGAATCCTTCTTTTAGGAGTTTAGTCCCTCTTATCCTCTTCACCATCCGAATCACCTGTAGAATAAGTATAATGAAAACGCATTAAAAACATCTGTATAGGCCCAATATCTCCTGAGGAGTCATCTCACATGGACGCTTTTGCAGGTATGCCCCCGGAACCTCCATTATATTGCGTATTTTCTTGTTTTTGAGGCTGAAAAGACGGTTCAAGAACGTTAGATATCCCTCGGGCGGCCTCCAGACTTGCTTTAACCTGACAACTGAGCTTGATACATTAGGTTTCGGATGGAATGAGTCGGCTGGTATCCCCCGGAGTACTTCAACGTCGCATGTGCTTTGGGCAAGGACCGAGACCATCCTGTAGTTTCCATATAGAGGCTTCGCGCCAAGTTTCTTTGCGAACTCTGACTGGACTACAAGGACTGCAGTATCGAAGCCATTGAGGATGAATCGCTCCACAAGCTTCCTGCTTATGCTGTAAGGTATGTTAGAGATTATCTTGTTATGGGGTGGATATTCGACTCGCAAGGCGTCACCATGGAGTAGGAAGACCCTGCTATCCCCCTTGAATCTCCTCTCAAGGACACGGTACAATCTGTGGTCATTCTCCACAGCAGTCACCTTAGCCTGCACTGCAATCTTTTCTGTCAACTCCCCCTCACCAGCCCCCACCTCCAGAACAACATCGCCGCTCCTGAGCTCTCCGTAGCCCACAATCTCATCTAATAAGCCATCATCAACCATGAAACGCTGGTCAGATACTGTCACGGTGTATTTATCTACGACTTCAGATGCATTAAATGAATGACCTCACCCCAAAGGCGAGGCATCAACTCGGATTCGTCAGAGGATGCGATGGCACAATACTATGCCGAATCCTCGATAGGGTGGTAGGATGCCGTGGAGCCATAAGTACCTTGAAGTCGTAAGATCCCTAGACCTTAACATGGCAGAGGACAGCAAAGCCACGCTGATTCTCGACAAGATGATAAAGAGAGAGGACCCCAAGAAGCTTGAGACGTTGATCAACGGCAGACCCGTGATAATATTCGGATGCGGCCCTAGCCTTGAAAACGACCTTAACAAGATATGGGAGGCCGGCATACACCTGAGGTGCGTGTGCGTGGCAGTTGATGGGGCGGCGAAGGCCCTCTTACAGTATAACATAATCCCACATGTCAATGTCACTGACTTGGACGGGGACCTGCCGTCGATACTTAAGGCGAACCATTATGGGTGTATAACGATGGTGCACGCACATTCGGGGAACATGAGGGTCATCGTCAGAGTCATGCCGCTTCTTAAGGGAGTCGTCTATGGCACCACTCAATCGGTGCCGACTGAGAAGGTGCACAACTTCGGAGGGTTCACGGACGGGGATAGGGCAGTATACATCGTTGAACACTTCAGACCCTCCCTTATAGTGTTGGCTGGCATGGATTTCGGGAGCGTCATAGGAGTGTATTCTGGTAACTATGACCCTGTGAAGAAGCCGAGGAACCTTAGGGTGGGTAAGAAGATAATAGAGGAATTGGCATCCCACAGCAAAACACAGATGTTCAACGTTACCTCGAGCGGGGAGAACATACACCACGTTAAACCGATAACAATGGATAAGCTCAGGGAAATCGTTTGACGTTGGTTAGCTTACGACTACGTTCTCCTCTTGCGTTTCTTCTGCCTCTTAAGCTTCGCCCTCTCCTGCAGTAGAATCAGGTAGGGTTGGGGTTCTGCCTTGCTAATGTAGTTTTCAAGTGGAGCGTCGAATGTGTCAATACCCCTAAGGCGCAGTATCTCCCGAGTCAGGATCCAATACACAAACGCAAGGGCGTTCTTGCCCTTGTTGTTGCTGGGAATGATGAAGTCGATATCCTTAGCCCTTGTGTTGGTGTCGCATATCGCAACGACAGTCAACCCGGCGTCCTTAGCCTCCTTCACCGCCTGCTGGTCCGCAGTAGGGTCTGTTACAACCAGAAGTTTCGGCTCAGCATAGGTTTCGATACTCGGATTAGTCAGCGTCCCTGACACGAACCTGTCATCGACGTACTTGAAACCAAGAGCATTAGAGAAGTGCCTAATGGGCGCCCTCCCGTAAACGCGGTTTGAGACTACCAAGACCTCCTCTGGCTTGTATGATGAGATGAACTTCGCCGCAAGCCTGAGGCGTTCATCAATCTTCTGGACGTCAAAAACGCAAAGCTTGTCTGGGCGTATCTTGTAGATGAACGGTCGCATGTCAGCTGACTTATATTTGAGGCCTACATGGACTCCGTTGGACAGGTAATCGTCCAATGAGACCAAAAGCCTCTCTCCTGCTTCCTGATTCTCCTCTTGCTCTGTCATTTTCTCTTCACTGTTATCGGTATGACGTCCTTTTCGAACTCTAGCTTGGATATCTCCAAGGCCGATAGGTCGCCTTTGACGGTGACAAGCACCGGCGCGCCCATCTTGATCTGAAGCGCTCTCGCGCCGATTATCCTTGCCTTCTCGAATCTCTCGTAGTCCACCTTAAAACCTCTTGTGCTTCATCACTTCGTCGATTACGTCGCTATGAGTGATGAACATGCGCCTGCAGCAGTAGCGGGAATGCCCGAGGGAATCCAATACCTTACCTGCAGTCTCTCCCTTCTTCGTGCGCTCGACATACTCCTCCCAGTCCTGTGCTACTGGCTTTCCGCAACTGAAACAACGCACTGGTATAATCATGGTATCACCTGTATGACTTCTGCCTCTTGTGCCTGGGACCTTTGCTTGACTGGCTTGGTTTGTGCACCTCAGTCTGCCTGTGGTCTCCGGCTATCAATGTACGATCATATTTCACGTAGACGTCATGTAGCTGGTCGCTCTTGGCGTACACAACCAATCCCCTCGCGATCGCGGAGGCTATCGCGTCCGACTGGCCCATGACGCCGCCGCCTGAGGATATTATATCTATGTTAACTTTACTCATGTCAACTATGCCGTCTGCCAAAATAATGGCCTGCCTTATTCGCTCCCTTGCCATGCGCGGCATATAGTTTTCAAACAGCATCGAGTTTATCCTGAAAACTCCGTTACCAGCGTAGATGTTAGCCCTTGCAATGGACTCCTTCCTTTTTCCTGTGACTACGGTGCCCATCACCAACTACCTCCAATGTACTTGCATATCTCAGCCACTGTGACCTTCCTCCTCAACTTCTTCTTAGGCACTTCCTTCTTCGGCATCGTCAAGTTGTTTTCTCTGAACATCTCCTCTGGAACTCCGATGTAGACCCTGACCCGCCTGTAAGCATCCCTCCCACGAGTCCTCTTCCAAGGCAGCATCCCCCGTATCGCCTTGCGGACGTAATGATCAGGGCGCTTCGGGTGGTAGGGACCCTTGTTGAAGTTACCCTTGTTTTTGATTTCAAGCTTTTCGAGATTCTGTTTAAACACGCCCCCCATGTTTCCTGAGACGTAGGCCTTGTCGGCGTTAACTATGAACACCTCCTCACCCATGAGCGCCTTCTTCGCGGCCTCTGATGCCATCCTGCCAAGAACCTGCCTTTCAGCATCTATCACAAGTGCCATCTTAGCCAATCAACCTCACTTTCGACCCCTTAGGGTTTGAACCGACAAGCTCGAGTATGCTCATCGTCTTCCCGCCCGCAGCCTTGATTTTCTTGACTGCGCCTTCTGTGAACCTGAACGCTGCGACGTCGACCTTGTGGCTTAGGCTGCCGTCACCCAACACCTTGCCAGGGATGAGGATGATCTCCCCGTCCTTGGTGTGCTTCTCTATCTTGTGTATGTTAACTTCACGCCTGTTCCTGCGGACCCTGCAAAGCTCCTCAGCAACCTGAGACCATAGGCTGGACTCATTCTCCTTTGACGCGCTCTCCAGCGTCTTAATCAACTCCAGCCTTCCTGGATCCCGGAACTCTACTGTCCGAACCATCTTACTTGTTTAATTATTTTTCTTTTTCGTGAACCTTTTTCTTTTTTCTAAAAAAGAAAAAGGTTCTTGCGGGGGACGAGCCTTCGAACATAAGGGCAGGAACTACGTTCCCGCCCTTATCAACCCTACCCTCCTTCGCTCTTTCCTTTTTTGTGTTATGCGTTCTGAGTGGTCTTTGACCGCTCGATTCTTTCTTTTTTCGCGAGCGTTTTTTGCGGCGAACCAGTAGGTTCGCTGCAATCGGAAACCTTTGGTTTCCGCTTTTCTTTCTTTTCAAGAAAGAAAAAAGGCTCCTTGCGGGGGACGAGCTTCGAACTCGCGCAGGCCTTGCCACACGGCCCTCAACCGTGCCCCTTTAGCCCATACGTCCCCGCTTTTGGGGGGGCTGGTATGTTTGACCGGACTCGGGCACCCCCGCGTTTTTTTATGTGAGTTTGTCTTTGATTTCTTTTATTTTGGCGTCTACCACCTCGAATGCGGTTTTGATTAGTTCTTCAACTGGGAGTTGACCGTATGATTCCACTGTGACTTGGAATGTGTTTTTGTCTTTCATCTCGTATGATGCGATGCCTGGCTGCCATTTGACGTGTTCGCTGCCAAGGCCTAGGATTGCGTCTGCTTCGAGTTTTATCTTCTGGTCTACCATCAGCTTGCCTAGGGGGATCTTCTCGTGCACTGGTTTGATGTTTTCGTCTTTTGTCTGCAATTCTCCTGAGTACACTGTCTTAGGCCCTGTCACGTCCAGGGTCAGCTTGCACACGCATTTGCCGCATCCCTTCTCTTTGCATGAGCAATCACTCCGCATTGTGTAGGTTTTCAGGTCTGTTGAGATTGGAATTAGGCCTAGCCTGTGACCTAATGCTTCGTCGTTGAGTATGGATGAGTTGTTGTAGAATGTGACATGTTCTATGGCCATCACTGGAACAGCGGATATTATCGTGCGCCTGAAGGTGTTCAGCGTCTTCACGTCTATCCCTGAGATGTCAAACTTTGCAATATTGCCCTCCTGTTCGTAATTTGCTATTTTTATCATACCCTGCGACCTCTCTTTCCGCCTTTTGGCCTGCACCCGTCGTGCGGTATCGGCGTCACATCCTCGATGCGGCCTATCCTTATTCCTGAGCGTGATATTGCGCGTATGGCTGCTTGGGCGCCTTTGCCGGGGTATCGTGGTCCGCTGTGGCCTCCTGGGGCTCTGACCCGGATGTGTACGCCTGAGTAGCCTTTTTCTTTTATGGCTTCAGCAACCTGTATGGCGGCTTGCATTGCAGCATATGGCGATCCTTCCTCACGGTCTGATTTGACTATCATACCGCCTGATTTCATGGCAACAGTCTCTGCTCCTGTTATGTCTGTCACGTGCAGGATTGTGTTGTTTTTTGATGAGTATAGGTTCATTATTCCCCACATTCCGGGTTTTTTGGATTTTACCTTCTCCTCAACCTTAGCTTCTTCAGCTGGTTTTTGTTTAGGCTCTTCCTTAGGCTCCGCTAGCTGCTCCTTCTTTTCCGCCTCCTCCTTAACCTCGGGGGCCTTATCCTCCTTCTTTGACTTCTTCTGCGGCACTTTTCTCAACCTTTATTTCATCAGACAACCTAACAGTGTCTTCTTCCGAAGCTAATACGATATAGCTTGGGATGCTGACCTTGTGGTTGCCGACGTAAACGTGATTGTGTGTTATGAACTGTCTAGCCTGTTTGGGTGTGTTTGTAAGGCCTTTGCGGTAGACGACCGTCTCGAGCCTCCGCTCTAGGATGCTCTCAGCGCCGAGGCCGAGCACATCGTCGATGCTTCCCACCTTTATGCCCCATGAGTTCAATTTCGCTATTAAATCTTTCTTCTGCTTCTCAGACTCGAGGCCTGCTTGGGCCATGAGCCTCTTAGCCTGCTCTCGTATCCTTCCGAGCTGGCTTCTGATCTTCCAAACCTCCTTCTTGTTCTTTAGACCGTATTTTACGCAGAGTTCCTTCTCTTCTGTTATCCTCACCATCTTCCACGGGTGGCTTGGTCTTGCGTACTTCCTGCGTTGTTTTCTCGGTGTTCCCATTATTGCTTACCTTTCTCCGGTTTGGCAGACACTGAAGCGGCAGCCTTCTTACGGCTTACGCCAATTGTCGAGCCAGTCCTGAATGATGATCTTGTGCGCTGTCCTCTAACAGGCAGGTCGAGACTGTGCCTGATACCCCTATAGGACCTTATCTTCTTCTCGCGGTTTATGTCCTCACGCCTTTGTATGTCAAGCTCTGGGCCTATTTTGTGGAAGTCAACGCCTGTGACAAAGTCCTTCCGCCTGTTGAGCATCCAAGTCGGGAGCATGGTGTTCAACCCCTCAAGCTTCTTCTCTATCTCAGCTATCTGAGGTTCTTTCAGGCTTCCGACTTTAGTGTCAGCAGGGAAACCCAGGTGGATTATGATAGTCTCAGCAACCCTCGGCCCGATACCCCTGACTTTCATAAGAGCCTTGGGGATGGTAAGGCTTCCGTTGACTACAACGCCTGCAAGCCGGACCAAGTGGACGAAATCCTTGTCAACACCGGCCACAGCCTCCGGAGGCTTCGGCCTGTGGTCCTTAACCTCCTTCTTCTCAGGCTTCTTCTTTTTCTTACCCTTCTCCTCCTCCATCATCAAAGGCATTTTAATCGTAAATTTTTATTGGTTTTTTCTTCGGCTCGCCGAGTAGCTTGGCACTCTACTGTGGTTCGCCGAGGTTAACGCAAGGCCTCTGACCTTGCTAACCTCGTCGAGCCTATGATGCATACTGTGGAGTCGAAGACTCCACAATATTCGTCTCGTCGCGAGCTGACGAGACGGCTCGCCGAGGTTGAGATTCGAACTCAAGCGTCCCAGGGGGGACACGGGCTCACTCGTCTATATGTGATTTCAAGGCCCGCGCGTTAAACCGGACTCTGCCACCTCGGCATTGTGTGACGTTGTTTACTGGTTACCTTTATTCTGGCTTGACCACCAAACAGTCGCGTCAAGGGCTTTTAGGGCCCGACTATACCGTCTTGTGACGGCGGGTCATGTCATCATATATAGACTTGGGCTATATATTTACCTGTGATTCGCAGCCTCCTTTCGGATTCCGTGGAGTCTAATGCCTTTCTTGTCGTTTCAGACAAGGTTTGCGTAATCGACCCTGGAATCGACCATGCGAGGGTGTTAAACCACAAAGTTGAGTATAGTATAGGCATGGATGTGTTAATAAATACCCACTGCCATTTCGACCACGTCGGCGCCAATCCTAGGGTACTTGAATCTGGCAGTGTTTCGGCCTTATGCCATGGCTTAGATGCTATTGCCCTAGAATCCGGCGACGACAGCCTCCAGCTTGCCAGCCTATTCGGAAGCCCTGCAGTAAAACATAAGGTTGATAGGATGCTTTCCGACGGCGATATCGTCGACCTTGGCGGCGCCAGTTTGGAGGTCATTCACACCCCAGGGCATACGAGAGGGAGCATCTGCCTTTACGAGCCTGAAAGTAAGAGCCTGTTCTCAGGCGATACGGTCTTTTCAGATGGAGTCGGCAGGACCGACTGCAAGGGAGGAAGCATCTACGAGCTGGAGGAGTCGCTTAAGAAGCTGATGCAACTCTCCGAGGAACGCGGAATAGAGAAACTCTACCCAGGCCACGGCCAAATCGGAACAGGAGATGACATAAAAAAAGTTTATAAGATGTTCTTTTAGAAGATGATTAAAGCTGTGTTGTTCGATTTATGGAATACACTGATTTATTCCGACCCTGAGGGCAGTGTAAGGAGTGAAGGGGGGGTATTGGATTTTCTCAGGTCTTCGAAACCTGAGCTCAGTTTAGGTGAGTACAGGAATGCTAGGAAAAAATACCATTATGAGACTACGACTGGGAGGATGAGCAGGCTTGAAGGCAATCGCAGGATACTGTTAGACTTAGGCGTTGATGGGAGGAACCTACAGGAATTTAGCAGGATGTTACAAAATGCCTTCGTAGCAAATGCAAAGGCATATGACGGCGCGAAAGAACTCCTGTCTGCTCTAAAGCATGAAGGCCTGTTGTTGGGTTTGGTTTCCAACTGTGGGGAGGGGACGAGGGAATTGTTAAATGATTCTGGTTTGGATGTGTTCTTCGACTCATTCGGTTTGTCGAACGAGGTTGGCGTGAGGAAACCGGATGCGAAGATTTATATGGAGGTGGTGGATGAGTTGAAGGTGAAGCCTAATGAATGTGTCTTCGTCTCAGACGAGGTGAAGGATGACCTATTGGGAGCGAAGACCCTTGGAATGAGGACAATATATGCAGCTCTTGGAATTAAGTGGCTTCCATACGACCTGGAGGAAAAGGGAATGAGTATTACCCCAGATGCATCAGTTAGTACCCTCATGGGCGTATTGGACGTCGTCAGAGGTTGGAGATGATTAAGGCTGTCCTCTTTGATTTGGATGGTGTGTTGGTTGACAGCGAGACTTTCAGTAGGGAGGCCTCTGACGCTGTGTTGAAGTCGGTTGGGATTGTGCAGACGGCAAAGGAGAGGAATCTTGTGTTCGGCAGGAGGACGGTGGAGAACTACAGGGCCGCTATTGAGGCGCGTGGATTGAAGGTAGACCCGATGGATGTGGTGAAGAAGAAGAACAGACTGTTCGCGAAGATGATTAGGGGTAAACTTAAGCCTATGCCAGGGGTTCTGGATTTGATTGGCGAGTTGGAGGATGCGGATATCAGGACTGCAGTGGTGTCTTCAAGCCCGCTTGAGAGGGTGAATACAAGCCTTGAGGAGGTCGGGTTGTTATTGGAGTTCGACGTGATTGTCTCAGGAGACTGCTGCGCTGAAGGAAAACCGAATCCGGAGCCATTCCAGCTTGCTGCCCAAAGGCTTAACGTGAATCCAAAAGAATGTGTCGTCATTGAGGACGCTGAAGCCGGAATACTCGCTGGAAAGGCCGCTGGTATGAAGGTCGCTGCTGTGAAAAGCCCGAACACCCACGGCCAGGACCTAAGCAAGGCTGACGTGGTCGTCAACTCGATTGAGGATATTAACCTGTCTTTTTTGAATAACCTATGATGGCTGCTTCATTCAGATATTACATGCCGACTGAAGTCCGCTTCGGCTGCGGCGTCCTAGAGGACGTCAAGCCTGTCGTTGAGGGACTGGAAGCTAAGAGGGTTTTGATTGTGACAGGCAAAAGCGCAGCCTGGAAGAGGGGAGTAATCGATAGGATAAAAGAGTTACTTGACGGTAAGGAGATTACAGTCTTCGATGACGTTGAGAGCGACCCGTCGGTTGAGACTGTGGATAAAGCAGTTTATGCGACCTCGGATGTTGATGTTATCCTGGGTCTTGGCGGTGGAAGCCCCCTTGACGTCGCGAAAGCAGCATCTGTCGTATCGGCCAATGGGGGCAAGGCTGTCGAGTATATCAGAGGCAAAGGTATTATGAAAGCTGGGCCGCCTGTCATTGCCATCCCCACGACCGCCGGCACAGGCAGCGAAGTCACCGAGGTGGCTGTGCTCTCGGACAGGAGTAGGATGGTTAAGAAGAGCTTCAGAAGCAGGCACATGTACCCGAGCGCGGCCTTGGACGATCCGCAACTGACTGTCACGATGCCGAAGGAGGTGACAGCATCATCTGGGTTGGATGCGCTCACACATGCAATAGAGGCTTTGACTTCAAAGATGAGCCAGCCGATGCCTGATGTACTGTGCATGGAGGCAGCTAAACTCGTGTTGGATAACATCGTCAGAGCCTACGATGACGACAGCGACATGGAAGCAAGGGAGGCCATGATGTTGGGGAGCCTGATGGCTGGCTTCGGCATAACCCATGCGGGAGCGGGACTAGCGCACGGACTCTCCTATTCCCTCTGGAAGGCTGCCGACACGCCCCACGGCCTAGCATGTGGCGTCGTCCTCCCCCATGTGATGAGACTCAACCTAGGGTATGAGAAGGGTAAGTATGACCAGCTCGCAAGACACTGTAGGCTTAAAGATGCCCAAGAACTGATACTCAAGGTGGAGGAGATTAAGGCTGCGCTGAGTGTGCCGGATTTCCTCAGGGACGTCGGAGTAAAGGCTGATGACATAGGGGGGATGGTGGAGCTCGGACTGTCAGGCTCGACACGAGGCAACCCAAGGCCCGTGGACTGGGAGACTTTAAACTTATTCTTACGCGGCATAATATGAGATATGGCTGAGGGTGTTTTCTTCGACCTGTGGAACACGCTGATGTACTGTCCGACTAAGGGTATGGTCGATGAGATAGTCAGGCTTCTTGGGCTGAAAGGTAAGTTGGATTATCTCGAGTTAATGGATGAGATGGAGGAGACTTTATTCGTCGATTCAGGATACGAGTTGGAGGAGCTCTTCAGGAGACTGTGCGATGAGAAGAGAGTAGGATACTCCCCAGACATAATAGCCGAGGCCATGGGCGTGTGGGAGAGCAGGCTTAAGGAGGCAGAGTACTTCCCTGAGGCGGAGGCTGTGCTGGAGGACTTACGGCACGACTTCAAGTTGGGTTTGATTTCCAACACAGACAAAGGCGGGGCAGAATACGCGAGAGGGAAAGTAAGCGGACACTTTGATTCCATAATAATGTCATGCGAAGCAGGCGTCGCTAAACCCGATCCCCTAATATACGAGATGGCATTGGAGAGCCTTGATTTGGATTGCAGGGACTGTTGGATGGTCGGAGACAACGTGAGGATGGACGTGGAAGGCGCCTTGAACGCAGGCATGAACGCCGTATTAATAGACCGTGAGAGAATACATACGAAAGGAGGCTACTCGGTCATAGAAGACCTAACAGAACTCAGAGGAGTGATAAGATGAGAAGAACCTTACTACGCACGGTTGGCTTAGGCCAACCGGCGCCCCAAAACAGCCGAGCTGTTTTGAGGGAGGTTCACGAAGGAGGGGCCTGCGCTCACTACGTTCGCTTAGCCCCTCAGACGGAGATGAGTTAGTAAGATGAGGATAGCAGTACACGATAAGGACAGGTGCAAACCCAAAGACTGCAACTTCCTTTGCATTAGGATGTGTCCGGTCAACAGGACTGGAGGAGAGTGCATCACAGTCAACGAGGATACAAAAAAAACCGGTAATCAGCGAACAACTATGCACTGGATGCGGAATCTGCGTCAAAAAATGCCCCTACGATGCCATCAGGATAATAAACCTCCCAGAAGCCTTAGACGAGCCCGTACACCAGTATGGCGTGAACGGGTTCAGGCTTTTCAACCTGCCAACCCCGAAGGTGGGTGTGGCAGGGATTGTCGGGTGCAACGGCATAGGAAAGTCGACGGCGTTGAAGATACTCTCAGGCGAACTGCAACCGAACCTCGGAGGAGAAGCGACGTGGGACGACGTCTTGGAGCGTTACAAAGGCTCTGAGATGCACGACTACCTGAAGAGACTTGGCGAGAAAAGGGTAAAGACCTCCTACAAGCCGCAGTATGTGGAGGCGATACCCAGGGTTGTGAGCGGTAAGGTAAAGGACATACTGAAAAAGTCAGACGAACGCAAAGTCGTTGACGAGTTAGTCATTAAACTTAACCTTGAGAACACAGTCGAGAAGGACATCAAATCCGTGAGCGGGGGGGAACTGCAGAGGATAGCGTTGGCTGCGTGCCTTTCGAAGGACGCTGACATATACCTAATCGATGAGCCCTCAAGCTACCTTGACGTGAGGGAGAGGCTGAACGCCGCTAAAGCGATACGCGAGCTTGAGGGGAGGAGGATATTCGTCGTCGAACACGACCTTGTCGTCCTCGACTACCTGAGCGAGAGCATACACGTTATATTCGGCGAGACCGGAGCGTATGGGATGATCAGCAACGTCATGTCCACCCGCGTCGGGATAAACGAGTACCTGAACGGATTCCTGAGGAGTGAGAATATGAGATTCAGGGATGAGATAAAGTTCGACATTAAACCGCCTTCATCAACTAGGAAGATGAAGACGCTGGTGGAATACCCCCAACTTAAGAAAGACTACGGCCAGTTCAGCCTTATAATCGACCCGGGAACTATCAAGACACCTGAGATTCTGGGCATACTAGGGCCTAATGCAACTGGTAAGACAACGTTCGTGAAGATGCTGACGGGGGTTGAGAAACCAGACAACACTGAAGTGAATATGGAGTTGAAGGTCTCGTATAAGCCGCAGTACATACAGGCTAAGGACGAAGTGGTTGCGTCGCTGCACATAAAGGGCGAACTCCTGCAGAGGTTCAGGGTAACCCATCTCCTTACCAAAAAGCTGAACGAGCTATCCGGCGGGGAACTGCAGAGAGTCACCATAGCAGACTGCCTGTCAAAAGAGGCTGACATCTACATGCTCGATGAACCATCAGCTTACCTTGACGTTGAGGAGAGGCTTTCTCTTGCTAAATACCTCCACAGCTTCGGATACGACAACAAAGTCGCGGTGATTGTCGTCGAACACGACATACTACTCATCGACTACCTATCAGACGAGCTTCTCATATTCGAAGGAGAATCAGGCAAGATAGGAAAAGCCCACAAACCAGTTGAAATGCGCGACGGGATGAACATGTTCCTCAAACAGATGGACGTCACATTCAGACGCGACCCAGACACTGGAAGGCCGAGAGCAAACAAACCAGGGTCTGTGAAAGACCGCGAACAGAAAACAAGCGGAGAATACTACTACAGCAGGTAATTACCTGGTCTCCAGCACCTTTATTATATGCCAGCCGAACTCGGTCCGCACCGGAGCTGAAATCTCCCCCTTCTTGAGGCCGAACGCGGCAGTCTCGAACTCCTTAACCATCCTACCGCGGCCGAACCATCCTAGGTCGCCGGCCTTCCTCTTCGACGGACATTGAGACTTCTCCTGAGCCAACTCAGGGAAACTCTTCTTACCAGACTTCAAATCATTCAAAACCGCCTGAGCCTCATCCTGACTCTTCACCAAGATATGGGCCGCATGAACCTCACTAACCATGGAAAGGAATATGAGGATTCATTTAAATATCCGAAACCATTATATTCAAGGGCATTGTTTTTTTGAAGCTGTTTCCAGCCGCATATTCCAGGAAAAAGCTTTTTTATGATGAGAAGAGCTTTGCCTTGGGTTTTGGGTTTTGTTGCGGTTCTAACGCTTTCCCTGGACTTTTGGAACTGGGGTAAGGCGACACCTCTTATCTTCGGCCTCCCTTACTGGGTGGTTGTGTTCTTTTTGTTGAACCTGATGTTGGGGGTTTACTATTTCCTGTTCTCTGTGAAGTACTGGAGGGACTAAGGTGCCAATGTATGTTCTTGTCATAGGCTACTTCCTGCTGCTTCTTACAGCAGGCTACGTCGCAGGCAGGATTACGAAAGGCACGAGCGAAGACTATTTCCTGGCAAGCAGAAACGTCACCCCAATACTCATGTTCATCAGCCTGGCTGCGACTAACTTCTCGGCCTTCTTCTTCCTCGGGTTCGCGGGGGCGGCGTACAAGTACGGCTTCGGCCAGTATGGGATTATGGGAGTCGGCACGGCTTTGATGCCTGTGATGTTCTATGTCATCGGAAGGCGGGTGTGGCAGCTTGGCAAGGAACATGGTTTCGTAACCCCCTCTGAGTTGATTGAGAAGACCTTCAAAAGCAGGGCATTGGGATTGCTCGTCCTTTTTGTGATGGTGGTTTACACCCTGCCTTATTTGGGAGTGCAGGCTATTGGAGCAGGGATTATACTAAACAGTGCGGTCGGATTTGATGTGACAACCGGAGCCTGCCTCGTGATGTTGATTATCATGGCATACATTCTTTCAGGTGGTATGCGCGGAAGCATCTGGACTGACGTCATACAAGGCGTCTTCATGCTCTCGGCGATGGCGTTGGCTGTGTACTTCGTCTCAGCAGGCTTAGGGGGTTTCGAGAACGCTGGGGTGAATGCGTTCCACTCTAAGCCTGAACTCTTCGACCGCCCAGGTGGGATGGATTATTTCACGCCGCAGCTTTGGCTTTCGTTCATGCTACTTTGGATGTTCGTAGACCCCATGTTCCCTCACCTGTTCACGAGATTCTACACAGCCAAGACTGAGAAATCTCTGAAGACGTCCATGATACTCTACCCGTTTGTGGTTTCGTTCCTATTCCTTGTTCCGGTTTTGATTGGCGTATGGGCTAATGCTACAGACCTTAAGGTCGCCAGCGCAGACTCCATACTGCCTGAGATGGTCAGAACCTATGCTCCGGATTGGGTTTACACAATCGTCATGTTAGGGGCATTGGCCGCTTTGATGTCCACCGCAGACTCACAACTCCTCGCCCTCTCAACGATGCTTTCAAGAGACCTTAAGTTGAAGGGTGAAGTGTTGAAAAGCAGGCTCATAACGGTTGGTCTCACATTGTTCGCCGTCGTTTTCGTAGTGTTCGGATTCAACGCTAAGGAAGGGATATTCGCAACACTCGTGAACACCACATTCTCAGGCCTCGTAGTCCTATTCCCAACATTCTACGCAGCACTATACAGGCCGAACACCAGCAAATGGGCATGCATGACCTCGATAATAATGGGTGAGGCCTCAATATTCCTATTCAGAACTAACATATTACCAACATTCGGATTCCTTGAGGGGGTATTAGGTTTGGGTGTTGCTGCATGTGTGATGTTTAGTGTTGATGCGTTGGTCAGTAGTGCCAAATCCTAGTTCGCAAGCAGCATCAGGGATATCACGAACAGCGTCGCCAGTACTATTTTTTTGAACATTTCCGCTTGGACGTAGTCTATGAGTTTCCGGCCTGCGAGGACACCAGCTATTGATGCTAGGGTTAGTATGAGTAGGGTGCTGGTTTGCGAGTGGTTGAGTATGCCGCTTTGCATGTAGAGGATTATCTTGAACGGCATTATAGCCAGGGCGACGAAAGAGAACGTGCCTATGAATCTACCTCTCCTGAGGCCGAGCGAGAGGAGGAGTGGTGCGCTGATGAGTTCGCCGCTGCCGATTATCCCCGATGAGAGGCCGTATATGAAGCTGGCTAATGCAGTCATTTTTCTGCCTATGCGAACCTTGTCCAGTGCGCCGCGGAGTGATAGTAGGACGTATAATAGCACGAATAGGCCGAGTGCTTTTTTTATCCAGAAGGCGTCTACGACTCCGAGGAGGTATGCGCCGATGATGGCTCCCGGTATCGACGGCAGGGCTAGTTGTTTTCCTATCTTGTAGTCTATCTCCTTCCTGAATATCCAGGCCTTCGAGAGGAGGAGGAATAATGCGGCTACGGTCATGATGGCGACTGCGGAGCGAACGTCCATGACGAGGGATAGTAGGGGTATGCCGAGTGTGACGGCTCCGAAGCCAACGACCGTGGAAAAGGCTGAGGAGAGGAAGACTATCGCTGAGAACACTATCATTCCGTCCATAGTGGCCTTATGGTTCTATCCTGTTCCTGTCTCTTGGGTATAGGACGCATTCCCTGATATTCTGTAGGCCGCATATGGCTTGTGTGATTCTCTCTGCTCCGATGCTCCATCCGCCGTGGGGTGGCATCCCGTACCTGAAGGCTTTCAGGTAGAATTCGAAGTTTTCAGGGTCTAGGCCGCGATCTAGTAGGGCTTGCACAAGCTGTTGGTGGTCGTGTATCCGCTGGGCTCCTGATGCCATTTCCATGCCCATGTAGTCCAGGTCGAATGCGCCGCAGATTTTCTGGTTCTCGTCTGTTGGCCGTGAGTAGAATGCCCTGATTTTGGTCGGCCACTTTTTGATGAAGAACGGGTCCTTTAAGAGCTCGTGGAGTTTGCGCTCGCCTTCAGGGGGTATGTCATCACCCCACTGGAGTTTCACTCCGTTTTCTGCGAGCATTTTCAGGCATTCGTCGTATGTGAGTCTCTTGAACGGAAGCTTCGGGACTTCGATTGCACGCTCTAGTGTGGCTAGTTCTCCAGTGCAATCAAAACTTACTTTGGAGAGTATATGGTGCACAGCGCCCTCCAACTCGACTATCACGTCCTCCTCGTCATTGATGAACGCCTTCTCTATGTCCATCTGGTATATCTCGTTCAGGTGACGCGGGGTGCTGTGGGGTTCGGCCCTGAATACCGGGGCTGTGATGAAGACTTTGTCGAGGCCGGTGGCCATCATCATCTGCTTGTAGAGTTGGGGGCTCTGGCACAGGAACGCCTCCCGCTCGAAGTATGTTATCGGGAACAGGTTCGTCCCGCCTTCGCTTGCCGCTGCGATGATGCTTGGGGGATTTATTTCCACGAATCCGCGGCTTAGGAAGAATTCCCTGAACGCCTCCTGAACCTTAGCTCTTATCTTGAATATCGCCTGGGTGCGGGGTCTTCGCACGTCCATGAAACGGTTGTTGAGTCTGGTGTCCAAGTCAGCGTCAACCTTGCCTGTGACGTCCATGGGAAGCGGGGAGAGTGATGCTGCTATCACTGTGAGCCTTGTCGGGTTGACTTCAACACCCCGGGGGGCTTTTTGGTCTGCTCTCACAGTGCCCTCGACTTCGATGACTGACTCCTTGCTTAGGGTCTTGTACTGTTCGAGTATGCTGTGGTCTGTCTTTCCTTCCTTGGCTGTGACTTGTATGAACCCGCCCCTGTCCCTGAGGACTATGAACTTTAGCTTGCCGAGGTCCCTTACCTCGTGAACCCAGCCTGCGACGACTACGTTTTTTCCGTCAAGGTCCCTCGTGACCTCGTCTGAGTAGTGGCTTCTCATGTCTTCTACTATATTGATTAAGCATATTTTAATCGAATGCCAGCTCCACCCTCTCTTTCGTAGCAGCTGACATGAGCTTCCGCATGTCATCCAATCCCATCCTAAGCCGGTCTCGGTCGCTGGAGTCAATCCTTACTCTTATGGTCTTGCCCCCGTCAGGCTGGAAGACCTCGTTTATGCCCCTCACCCTGGCCGGAGCGAGTAACGCCTCAGCCATCTCCTTGAAGCTGCCGTCACCGACTATTTTGACATGCCTTTTCAGCCTTTCTGAAAGTGTCTTGATGTTTGCTCCGCCTTTTCCGATGACCCTTCCGACGTCTGTGGATTTCACGAGTATTATGGCCTGGTTTTCAGTGTCCACCGCTTTTATGAGATTGCCTTCGATGCCGAAGAGCTCGTGGAAGACCCGTGACGCCTCAACATCTAACACATTCACTATACCGGTATCGAGTCTGGTCTGGCAGTCTTTACACAAGAATCGACTTTTGGCGCAACCTGCGCAGATTGGGAGTGGCATGGTGAGGATTATAGTCGAGAGCATAACCTTCTTGACTTGGGTTCTATGCTCTCGAATATGTGGCTGAGACGTACGTCTCAGACACATTCGACAGCCATAGGCTGTCGCATATATTTGAGGGCACAAAACCGGATATATACCATATGGAGTCTAAAGAGTTATGCCCTCAACTATATCCGCGTGGGTTAAAGAATCTCAGCGCCTTCTTGGCGTCTCCTCAAGGATGGTGGTGAACAGACAGTATTTCGAATCTCCCTTCAGCTCCTCGACTATCTTGTCTATCAGGACTTTAGCTGGATCCGGAACGTTGCTCAGCCTCTTCCTCATGTCGTCGAAGCTTTCGAAAGGCTTTAACTCCCTCTCAGCGAGTATGTCCTCCCTGTGCCTCCTGCCTATCTTCGGTAGGGTTTCGAGCTTGTGCTGTCTGGTGCTTATCGTGCCGGCGGTGTTGTAGAACTCCATGAACTCCTTCTCAGACGACATGACCATGTCCTTGAGGACGTGCGGCAGCTCGGACTTCGCAGTAGGCGTCAGCCAATCGTACTTTATCCTACGCTCGATGTGGTCCACCTTGTCCCTCGCCTCATCACCTATGTAAATCCTCTCCCCAAGCTCGAACAATTTACCTTCCCTTGGGGAAAGCTCCAGAAGAGAGAAGTATTTGTCGCCTATGGCCTGCACTAATGGCTTTCTCTTGTGCGGCGGCACGTCTGATTTCCCTTTGGGTAGGTAATCTAGGACTCGAGCATAGTCGTCTTTTTTCACAGGAACCACCCCTTAACGGTACTGATCAACTACGTCAGTAATCTTCTTGATCTCCTCTTCCGAGTATTTGAAGCGCTCCTTTGCGAAAATCGCCCTGATGTCATCGACTGACTTCGGCATCAGGTCTATTATCTTGACTATCCTATCGTCGCTCAGTGTTATGCCAAGTTCCGCTAGCTTTGCTGACATCTCCTGAGCGTCCTTGACGCTGACCTTGCTGAACTTCTGCGCATGCTCGAACGCACGCTTCTGCTCGTACGTCAACTCTGTGCCACGCTCGGTGTAGTCCTTATCCTTCTCCTTCAGTATCGCGGAAACATCAGTGAGAGCGACCGGCTTCTCTTCTAAGACGTTCATTACCCCATCCTCCTCAGATGCTCCGGAGTCACCAGAATGCGCTTCGGCTTAGTTCCGTCAACGATTGCAATCAAATACGCCCTCCCCTGTGTGCCAACGACCTTCCCAGTGCGGCCGTTGAATCGGGGATGCGGTATGGCCTGGTATGCCGGGTTTATCCGTATGGAAACGGTATCTGCGTCCTGGAACTTCTGGAGTCTAGAGCGTATGCTGACCTTCCCCTTCATCCTGGGCTTGACACTCAACTGCCTAGTCCTCCGTCTGATACCGTGGGAACCTTTCATCTTAAAGCGGAATATATAGTAGGTATTTAGGGTATAAAAAAGGTCTCTTAGTAGGCTATCTCGTAGCAGACCGTCTCGCCCTCGTATTTCAGGCATTCGGGTGATTTTATGTCTTTTGACAGTTCTATGGAGTCTCCTCTCACTTCCCTGAGGATGATGTCCTTGAATTCTGTGAGCATTTCTTCCACTTCCCGGGTCTTTGAGACCTTGACTTTGATTCTCTGCAGCTCGTTTAGGTTGTTCTTCTTCCTCAACTCCTGGATGTTCCTTATCAGGTCCCTTGCTAGGGCTTCGTTCTGGAGGCTTTTGTCCCTGGCTGTTTCTATGAGGACTATTCCAGCTGATTGGCCGTGGGTGAAGTTGGCTGCAGCGTACTTCTCTGATATTATGAGTTTTATCTCAGAAACCATCTCAGGCTCAACTTCGGTGTCGCCTATTTTCCCAGACTTCTTAGACTCCTTTATCTTCTTGGCTTCCATCGGATTCGACTTTATCAGCTGCGCTACACGGCCTGCGTCTTTCCCTAGCTTCGGGCCTATGATTTTGAAGTCAGGCACAGCGGCGTAGCTGATTTCAGGGAGGGTTGAGACGAACTCCACTTCCTTGCAGTTGAGCTGCTTTGTTATTATCCCACTAAGTTCTTCCACTGCCCCTTTTATGTGGGCGTCGCCTGAGACCGTGACCTTCCTTATCGGGTAGCGCAGCTTTATCTTCGCATCCTGGCGGCATTTGCTGCCTGCCTCGAATATCGCGCGGACTATCTTCATCTCCCTGAGGATTCTCTCATCAGGCTTCTTCGGCTTAGGCCAGCTCATGTGGTGTATGCTATTGCCTTCTTTTCTGACGAGATTCAGGAATATCTCCTCGCTTGTGAAAGGCGCAAGCGGAGCCATTGTGAGACAGACCTTCTCGAACACTGCGGTCAAGGTCATGTAGGCTGCCTTTTTGGATGGGTTGATTCTGCCTTCCTTATCCTCTAGCCAGAGCCTGTCCCGTATTATCTTGATGTACCAGCGAGAGAGGTCCTCGACTATGAAATTGTAAATCCTCGCTAGGGCGTGGTGGTATTCGTGTAGTGTGAGGGATTCTGTTACTGAGCTTACCATGGAGTCTGCTGCTGCTAGCACCCACTTGTCCTCGAGAGAAAGGTACCTTTCATCCAGTTTGTTCTCTTTGGGGTCGAAGCCGTCAAGGAGCATATAGCGGGCTGTGAACGAGTAGCAGTTCCAGAGTGTACGGAGCATAGGTATCACTGACTCGTTCATGCTGTCTTGCCCGAACCTCTTGGAGTTCCATGGGGCGGTTGAGCACATCTGAAGCCTCACTGCATCGGCGCCGAACGTGTTGAACAGCTGCCAGGGGTCTATAATATTCTTGTTGCTCTTGCTCATCTTCTCCCCCTTGTCGTCAAGTAGGAGGCCGCCTACGACGCAGCTCTTATACGCAGGTTTATCGAAAATCAGTGCAGAGATGACAAGAAGCGTGTAGAACCCACCTCTCGTTTGATCTGTGGCCTCGCATATGAAGTCGTAGGGGAAGCTTTTTTCGAACAGTTCTTTGTTTTCGAAGGGGTAGTGGAACTGAGCGAATGTTGCAGCGCCGGAGTCGTACCAGCAGTCTATGACGTATTCTACTCTTTTCATTTCCCCGCCGCATTTGCACCGTAGTTTGACTTCGTCCACGTGGGGTCTGTGTAGGTCCATTTCAGGCTTCATCTTGGTTGTTGCGTTCTCCTCAAGCTCCTGCCTTGAGCCGATGACCTTAGCCTGCCCGCAATGGCATTGCCATATGGGCAGAGGAGTCCCCCAGAATCGGTTGCGGCTTAGGCTCCAGTCCCTGGCGTTCTCAACCCAGTTGCCGAAACGACCTGAACCTATCGTTTCAGGATACCATTTTACCTTATTGTTCTGTTCAACAAGCTTCGGCACACACTGGCTGACTTTGATGAACCAAGACTTCATCGAATAGTAGAGTAGCGGCGTCTTACACCTCCAACAGAAGGGGTACTCGTGCTCGTATGGGTAGTGCGCTATCAGGAGGCCCATCTCGTCAAGCCATCCTATTATCTTGGGGTCAGCGTCCTTGACGAAGGTCCCGGCGAGCTCAGGCACGTCTGATGTGAACTTGCCCTCAACGTCAACCGGGTTTATCACAGGCATGCCATTTTTGACACCAACGTTGTAGTCGTCCTCACCGAAGGCTGGAGCAATATGGACTATCCCAGTACCCTCTTCGGTTGTAACGAAGTCGCCTGATATCACCCTCCAGGCTGGCTTATCCAGTTTTCCTATGAAGTGGTTGAAGAGAGGGTGATATTCCACTCCAACGAGGTCTTTGCCTTTCATCTTCCCGACAATCTCCGCCTCGGGGAACCTTTTTTCAGCGAGGTCTTTGCCGAGAACGTACTTTTCGCCGTTGTATTTTATCACAACGTATGTCACATCAGGGTGGACTGCTAGTGCTACGTTGCTAAGTAGTGTCCACGGAGTGGTAGTCCATGCTAGAATGCCGAAATCCCTTCCTTTAGCCCGGAATGAAACGATGACTGTCTCCTCTTTAACCGTCTGATATCCTAAGGCGACCTCGTGAGACGATAACGGCGTGCCGCATCGCGGGCACAATGGCACCACCCGGTCGCCCTCGTACAGCATTTTATTGTCCCATAGCTTCTTTATGCTCCACCAGACGCTCTCTATGTATTCGTTGTCCATTGTGACATACGGGTTCTCCAAGTCGACCCAGTACGCCATCCTCTCAGTGAGCGCATCCCACTCCTTGATGTGGCTGAAGACGCTCTGCCGGCACATGTCAACGAATCTGTCAACCCCGTACTTCACTATCTCCTTCTTGCTGTTGAGCTTAAGTTCCTTTTCAACCTGCACTTCCACCGGGAGGCCATGGCAGTCCCACCCCGCTTTCCTTGGCACAGAGCATCCGAGCATGAAGTTGAATCGGTTGATGAGGTCCTTGAATGTGCGCACCTCCACGTGGTGTAGCGCTGGTGAAGCGTTGGCTGTCGGAGGGCCCTCAAGGAAGGAGAATAGTTCGCCCTTCCGGGGCTTCAGGGTCTCCTCCATCACCTTGTTCTTGCGCCAATACTCGAGTATGCGCTCCTCAAGAGCCTTCGGATCAAAGTCACTCACAGATTCGACAACCATTACAAACTCGCAAGGATACTGCAACATTTATGTCGCAGAGGAATTACGACGAATTCCACTCTTGCATATGCACCTCCTTTACTTGTTTGAGTATTTGGCATTTTGAGCGTATCACATCGGAGGCTCTTAGCCTCCGGTGTGTGTCCGAGACATTTGTCTCGGCCACATTGTAAGTCATACCGCACCCTTAAGGGTGCGGTATTTGATTTTAGGAGGATATATTCTGAGAAACCAGGTAAAAAACTCAAATCAGTCTTTTAGCGGCCATATGACCGTGTTCCTTTTGTAGAATCTGGAGGGGATATCGACTTTCACATTAGTCCCGTACCCGTGTGGGGGGAGGAGTATCATGCTTGCATGCGAGTCGTCGACGCCTGGTTGAATGCCTGAACCATTATAGTGTATCTCGACGAGGTCGCCAATGTTCAGATAGGGGTAACTATAGTCGCGTCCGCGCTTCCCGTAAAATATCGTGAAGTGACAGCCGTCCGATAAGCCGTCTTCATATTCGAGGCTGGTGCAGTTTAAGGTCCTAGAGTTTATGATCACGATCGTGCTGTTAAGGTTGATTGGTTCGCTGCTCTCCTGAAGCCTCATTGAAAACACCAACTCATCCATACGTTTGTCATCATTATTGTCCAAACCCCTGACAGACTCTATTATTATTGGCTTTTGTATATTCTTGGACTTCTCTGCCACCTCCCTCTGGTTGCGCACTGAAAGCGTGTTGGTGGTTGATATGAGGGCATAAGCTGCGACTGACACCGCCAGTAGGATTGCGATAAAAAGTATGAGAGTATCCAGGCCAACGAGCCCCCTCCTTCTGGGTTTCATTGGCATGGAAAGTATTATTCACCTAAATTAAAAAACAGGATAGAATGTTCTTTAACTACCATGACCATTAATTAGGGATATGGACCTGCCTTGGACTGAGAAGTACCGGCCTAAGAGACTTTCGGAGATAGCCGGCCAGGAGGGGATAGTAGGCCGTCTGGAGGCTTATGTGAAGGCTAAGAGCATGCCTCATCTGATGTTCGCAGGGCCTGCAGGCGTCGGGAAGACGACGGCTGCGATGTGCATTGCAAGGGAACTATTCGGCGACATAAGCCATGATTTCCTGGAGTTGAACGCCTCTGATGAGCGTGGCATTGACGTCGTCAGGAACAAGATAAAGGATTTCGCAAGGACGAAGCCGCTGATGGGGGAGTATAAGATAATATTCCTGGACGAGTCAGACTCGCTGACAAGCGACGCCCAAAACGCCCTGAGGAGGACGATGGAACAGTACACCGCAACGTGCAGGTTCATACTGTCATGCAACTATTCATCGAAGATAATCGAGCCGATACAAAGCAGGTGCGCGGTGTTCAGGTTCACCAGACTCACGAAGGAGTCGGTGAAGAAGTACCTGGAGAAGATATTGAAACACGAGAACATAAAACACGACCAGAACGGCCTTGAGGCGATAGTCTACGTCAGCGAAGGAGACATGAGAAAGGCCATAAACATACTCCAGAGCGCCGCCGCCTTAGGCGCTGTCAACGAGGAGAACGTGTATGCGATAACCACAAGGGCGAGGCCTGAGGACATAAAGACGATACTCAAGCTAGCTTTGGATGGGAAGTTCCTGGACGCCAGAAACCTCCTCGACAAACTGATGCTGAACGTAGGCCTCAGCGGCGAAGACATACTCCTGCAGATGAACCGGGAGGCCATGAACCTCGACGCAGACGACAAGGTGAAGGTGAGGATAATAGACCTCGTCGGGGAGGCGAACTTCACCCTGGTGGAAGGCGCGAACGAACGAATACAACTTGAGGCACTACTGGCGAGGCTCGCCCTGTTGAAGTAGACTGGTTATATCGCAGTGGAGTATTTCACCTTCAACTCATTCAGTTTCCAGTCCCTGAGCTCCTTCTGCACCGCCTCCTTCAGAGGGGTGGCATTCGGATAATCATCCAAATCGAGGTTAGAATACTTTCCCATATTATACACTAGCTCGTCATAGAACTTTTTTTTGTCAAGGTCTGTTAGTTGCTTGGAAGCTTCGACAAAGTTGGGGATGGCTACGCCGACGACCTCTGGGAAGAAGCGTCCGGGGTGATTAGTCGCGGACTCGCTTAATTCCAAACCAGGCCTGAAGAGATGAATCAAATCACCTGTGTTGGAGAGGATATCAGACAACTTCACAAGTTGCATTTTGCGTATGAAAACGTCGTCGTACGGTGAATATGCAAGGTCATCGGATGTCTTCTCCTTGTCGTAGAATGCGTGTGGGTTGACCATGCGCTCGAAATATTCGTCAAGTAGTTTCGCCTTACGCTCAGGCTCGGGTAGGTGAGCGTACTGTTCCGTGTACTTGGGCTCCTTCAGCTTTGAAAGCAGTCTTACGCCAAGGTGTATGAGGCTGAGATGTTTGGCCTTATCCTCTCCTGACAAGTCAGGGTATAACTCGTCCATGAGCTTGTCATATATCTCCACCTGGTCCTCACGGGTGTCATGGAGCAGGGACACTTGTATCACAAGCGGGTCTGTTACGCCGAAAAGGTTGACTAACTTTTTGGTGACATCGAGCTGGTGCATGAAATATGGAGTAATATCATCCTTCCTCGTCTGGAACTTATGCGCATCCATTACGAGCTCGGCTGTTTTCCGGATACGCGCTTCCTCATGGAGAGGGAGTTCACTGCGCCTTTTAATGTCAGCTATTAGGTCATCTATGCCCGCCTTAAGGCCTGGTTCCCATTCGCGCGCATAGGATAACTCGCCCTTATTCTTTGGAGTTAAGCCTAACATTCTTGTGAGTGTTTCATCAGGCTTTTCATGCTCCTTTACCATCTTATATTAAATAACGGGACAGACTATCTTATAACCCAAAAGATGTCAGGTTTGTTCGGAACATCAGGAATACGCAGGAGGGAGGGGGAGCTCACCGACGGGTTCGCATCTGACCTCGGCAGGGCCCTCGGCTCCTGCATCAAATCTGACGTGGCAGTCGGCAGGGACACGCGGAAGTCCGGCCCGAGACTTCAGGATGCGTTCATATCAGGAGTGTTATCTAGCGGGAGGAATGTTGTCCGACTGGGTGTTGTGCCGACTCCGACAGTCGGGGTCGCGACTGCCAAGTTAGGTGTGGGGGTAGTCGTGACTGCATCCCATAATCCGCCGGAATACAACGGGTTCAAGTTCTTCAACAAGGAGGGAGCCTTCAAGCCAGGTGACGAGGGAAAGGTTGAGGAGAATTTTATTGCGGGAAAATTCAAGAATGGTCGAGGCAGCGTTAAAGACGCCGATTACGTCAGAAGACATATTGAGTTGATACGGAAGAGGGTGAAGGATGCTGATGGAGTGAAGGTGCTTCTGGACTGCGCAGGCGGGGCTGGAAGCGTCGTGACGCCTAGGCTGCTTGATAGGATGGGTTGTGAGACGAAGGTTGTGAATGACAACTGCGACGGCGTATTCCCCCACCCCCTTGAGCCGACTGCGGAGAACCTTAAGGATACCTGCAGGATTGTCGGAAAAAATAAGGTCGACATCGGATTCGCCCATGACGGGGACGCGGACAGGACATGCGCCATAGGCCCTGACGGCAGTCTAATCGAGTGGGACACGTTCCTGACTGCCCTGGCGTCGCAGTATGACAAGGTCGTTACGACAGTGGACGCCTCGATGAGGGTTGAGGAGTACTGTAGGAAGGTCATCAGGGTCGCGGTCGGCGACGTCGCAGTCGCGGAGGGGATAAGGAGGAACAAAGCAGGATTCGGAGGCGAACCAAGCGGGACATACATCTTCCCTGACATCCACATCTTCCCTGACGGGGTTGCGACCGTGGCGAAGGCAGTTCGGATGGTCGCTGACGGCGATTTCTACGAGACTGTTACCGAAATACCATCGTATCCTATGGAACGTGTTAAGATACCCTGCCGGATAGATGAGAAAGAGAAGGTGATGGCCAACCTGAGGAGGGACCTCAAGACACTCGATTACACGGACGTCGACGGCATAAGAGTCGGATACGACTACGGTTGGGTGCTCATCAGACCTTCCGGCACCGAGGATTACGTCAGGATAACTGCTGAGGCGAAGACGCGGAAGAGATTAGATGAGCTTGTGAACACCGGCAAGGAGTGGATAAGAAAATCCAGGTAGTATTATTTCCGCTCAGGTATTATGAACCACAGTATGACATAGCCGACAAGTAGGGGGCCTACGCCGGTTAGTAGCGCCGCTATGACATAGGCTACTCTGACAGCCACCGGGTCTGTGTTCAGGTATTCGCCTACTCCGCCGAGTACTCCACCGAGTATCCTGTTTTCGCGGCTTCTGAACAGCCTCTTAGGCTCGTTTTCATTTGCCATGGAGAGGATAGGAAGGTGGAGGTTATATACTTGGGCGTCCGGCGGGCGGGTGAGGAACTCACAAGTGAGCCGCCCGCCAGATTCCAAGTGGTTGTGTAATCGATTATCTGATGGCTGTACAGGATTAAAGAAGCTGGCCTAGAGCAGGGGAAAAGTTAGATTTATTACTTCAACAGGGAGGCGAGAACGTATGGGTCATCTTTGAAGTACAACAGCAGTTCCGCAAGTTCCAGCTTATATTGAGGTGGTGAGCCGCTTAGACTCTCAGCCACCTCTCCAGGCATAATAGCCAGGAGCATTCTTCTGATTTTCTGCGCCCTTTCTGTGAATACTCCCTCCAAACCACGGACGACAACAGACTGTAGCAGGATTTCCTTCTTATTCAAGTCGTTCCACCCCCTATCCAACCTGTCCAAATCTAACCCAACACCGTTGCGAAATAATGAATTGTCGGAGTATAATTCTTTCAACAAACTCTTATTAAGTGTTGAACCACCATGAACGAAAAGCCGCTTATCGCCTTTTTCATTGTCTATGTCGCCTTTGCCTTCTTCAATGTTGAGCAGAGGCTCAATCCGTTTATTCTCTTTTTCGGCTAAATCCAGATACGCCTGGGAGTTGGCTTTTGATTCACGTCTTAAAATCCTCTCCCTCATGTCCTGCGCCTCTTCCGTGGTTACCCCCCCAAGGCTCACAGCCAGAATAAGATCCGAATAAGCGCGCTTCTCTATCTTATTTCTGATTTCCTGCGCCCGCTCTGAGTTATCCCTGCGCAACCGGATGGCAATGAGCATGGGTTCCTTGATTAACAGCATCTCCATGAGATCATAGGCTTGGTCTGTGTGTACTCCATCCAAGCTCTCCGCCACGGCATGGGAGTTGTCGAATATACCCGCCTTCCTAAGATTGTCCGCATGTTCGCTGGACACTCGCCTGCGGCTGTAAACAGTCTGCCACGGCACTTTACCCTTCAACTCATCCAAGAGGCTCCGCGAAAATTCTGAATCGTCTCCTTCAAGGCTTAATGCCACCGGCCCGGGGAAGCTTTCCTTCATCTCGATTCTGAGTTTCTTCGCATGGTCTGTGAACACGCCCTTACGGGTCGCAATCACAGCCTCTGGTTCCTTATCTTTCAACGCATCCAAGAGTTTCTCCGCACGCTTTGAACCGACTCCGATTAGGCTCCTAAGCACATTCGAATATATTCGCCCCTTCATCATCTTATCCCTGAGTTCCCATGCAGCGTCTGAGTCATCACGTTCCAGTGTGGGGGCCACAGCGTCTGGGACCTTACAAACCAGCATGTCTTGGAGGTTATGCCTCTGCTGTTCTTGGTAAACATCTAATTGTGTGCCTTCTGGCAGTTCCAGGCTCCTTGCCACTGCCAGTGGAGCCTTGCCTACCAATTCCCATCTAAGCGTAAATGAATCCTTAAACAGTATGCCGCGCAAAGCCGCTGCCACCGCATCCGGCTTATCATCCTTCAGACGCTTTAATTCCCTAAACACTGTCATCTGGAGTTGTCTTAAATTCTTTATTCCCTTGCCTTCTCCAGCCTCCTTCACCTCCTCAGTTCCGATTGCAGAATCAAGTCCTAGAGTGTTAGGTGGCACCCAGATCCCGCCGTTAGTCTTTACGAATCCGCCCATAGCAGAATAATATTGAACAGTATTCGGTTAAATGTACCTATCAAGTCGCTATGCAGTAATTTGCCATACCCACGGCCTGGCATAAGCCACTGCAGCAGTCCCTCCAGCTCTCACACGTCCGGCCTTCGCTGCTGCAGCATCGGCCGTCTATGCAACGGCTTGTGCAGTCGTATACCACTGACTCCAGGCTTTCCACGCCAGCTGTTTTTTCGCAATAGAATTCCACTAGTTTGAGGTTGTCCCAACAGTATTCGCTTCCGCTTAGGACTTGGGTTTTGTTGTAGTCGAAGTAGCCTGAGACGTTCACGCTCCTTATGTCGTATTTCTTCCCGCCGTCGGGGTCGACGCACGGCTGTAGTGTTGTTGTCGTTGAGGCCATCGAAGCTGCAATCTCAGACTTCCGTTCAATGACCCTGTCGAGGATTTTCTGGAACTGTGATTGCACCAGTATATCCGGCGCCAAGGTCGTCGACGTGGAGGTCACGTCAGTCTTCCTGACACAACCGACCCCGCTGACGCACTGCTCCCAGTCGTAGCAGTGGATGGCGGCTATGTCCCGGCTGCTCCTGTAGATGCATTTTCCGCCAGAACAGGACGTTGGAGTATAGTGAATTAGAACCACGCGGCCGTCGTCGTCGCATTGTACGCCATCAGATGAGGAGCAGTCCTCGAAACTCATACACTCTACATCAAGCAGGGTGGTAGTCGAAGTAGTCCTGAAGGTGGGCCTGGTAGTCGACGTCGTTGCAGCCACAGTCGAAGTCGTCATTATGGATGTGGTCGTCACAGGCCTGTCTGAGTCGCAGATGCCGTCAGCGTTCTCATCAAGACAGCATGACAAACCAACAAGAGAGTACGGCCTGCGGCATACTGGCTTATCCCGGTCGCATATGCCGTCAGCGTTCTCGTCAAGACAGCATGAGCCGGCGACAGAAATGTATGGTGCAACGCACGTGGGACTTTGAGATATGCAGGCACTCAAGGACAAAACAACCACCAACAGCGTCAGGATGAGCCTGTTCATCACAATGATAGTGGTCGCAGACGTTAAAAAATAGAATTAGGTATCGCATATGACTTCTATCGTCCAGCCATTTTTACCTTCCTCAACTTTCATCTCATGGTATGTTGCGGCCTTCACTTCCTTCACGAGTTTGTGTTTTTTGGGGTCGTATTTTTCGCCTTTCAGTTTGGCTGTGAGCTTGTATCCTATGGATTCCTTGAGGTCTAGGTTGAATTCGCTGAAGAGCAGGTGTTCTGTCGAGAACAGGTAGATTAGCTGGCTGAGGAAGTCGTGGACGAGTATCTCTGGTTTGTTGACTTTTATGGTGAGTTCCCTCTCGAGGGTGGGGGCTATTTTGCTGTTGGATGCTATCGCCTCGAAGAGGGCTTTGGCGGACTCGCTTAACGCTTCAGGAAGGGTCTTGCCTGTCGCCCTAATCTTCAGGTCAGCCGTGTGCTCCAGGAATTCGTAGGCCATTAGAGTTAAAGGTCCTTGTCAACCACGGAGAGTATCTGCGTCTTGACTTTTGTCTTCCCGCCAGTGCTTTCGGCCATCGGCTTCTCGCAGACAAGGCATTTTATGCTTGAGGCTGCCGCGCCGAATATGACCTGTTCGTTTCCGCAGTCGTTACATTTCACCTTAAGGAACCTGCTTTTAGTCTTATTTTCCATCATCCTCCGACCTCCACCGCCCTCTTGGTTCTTGCGGCATACGCCCTCTGGTGCTTTTTCTTGCACACTGAGCATTCGAGTATTAGTACAGTCCTTTTACCTATCTTGAAGCAGGGTTTCTTCGGGGTTCTCGGACTTCCACCGTACCCGGCCTTCACTGCCTTGTATTTGCGCCTTCCCATGTTCATGCTCCTCTCCTTGCCCTTTCGGTTCACCTTCACGGCGTGGACGGTGTGCTTGTTGCATGAGGGACAGTTGGTCCTGATTTTGTCCGGGATTTTCATCGGTAGCAATATAATATGCAGACATCCTATAAAAGCGCTTTCACGCGCTTTCAGCGACTTCCCGTTCTATGAGTAGGTTTGCGCTGTCCTTCGGTAGTTCGACGACGTCATCCTCCTTGAAGGGCCCGTATTCCTTAGAGTCTGAGCCGATTATGGCTGGGAGCGCGTGTTTCATCCTGACGCGGATTGTCGGTTTCTTCTCTATTTCAGGCTCTGGGGGCTTGTCGACTATGAGTGCTTTGTTATCGTTAACAGCCTGCAATATCCTTTCATATAGGGGTAGTTCCTCTAGTAGTATGTTCTCTGGGGGTTTGGTGTCATCCGCGGCACGGCCTGCGTAGTGTATTATCTTGTTCGCGCGAAGGTAGTATGTCTTCTTCAGGTGCTCAAGCACTGTTTCCCTGTAGGCGCCGACCTCTGGGCTTTGGGCGAGTTTCCTCGCCTCGGCGTAGAAGTCGCGCGGTATCCTCTGGAGTAACGGACTTGTCCTCTCCTGCCTGTAGGTCTTTTCGACGTCTGTGTAATGTATCATCTCTATTGGTAGCTTGACCCTATCTTGCCGTACTCTGGATTTATTACCTGGTCTTTCTCTATGCCCTTCCAGACGCTGCCGTACCTCTCCTGCAGCTGGTATTCTATGGGCTTCGACTCTTCGATTGCCGAGACTATGTGTTTGAGCTCGATCAGCTTCGAACCCTCATCATGCGCGAGGTCTCCGGCAAGCCGTATCACGCCGCCCAGGTCCCTGAGGCGCAAGGTCAGGGAGTTGCGTTTGTCGTCTATTATCCTCGCCCTCTTCCTAGCCTCCTCTATCACAGCCTCCACGGACTCCCTTGTCGCATGCGGTATCTTCCCGTCTTTCACAATCTCCTGCGCCATGAACTGCGCCAGGTAGGATTGATTGACTTCGTTGTCGTCCATGGAGGTCTCAAGCAGTATCTCATAGCCGTTGCCGAGTATCCTTGAGCGCAGAGGCGGCAGTATGTTCTGTACGTCCTTTATGTTGCACGCCGCGACGAAGACGAAGTCGCAAGGCACGTCATCGACTTTGATCGACGCCCCCCCGGATTGCGGATTCCGTCCTGTTATCGGGAACTTCCGCTCCTGCATAGCAGTCAATATGTAGTTCTGTATCTCCCCGAGGTGCGGGAGTTCGTCTATGAACAGCACACCCTCATGGGCCTCGTGTATTGCCCCTGGTACGACTCGAATGTACGCCGGAGTCCCTATCTCAGGGTGCATGCCGTATGGGTCGTGCCTGACGTCGCCCAAAAGCTCTACTTCGCTCGCGCCCGTCGCGTGCACGAAATTCTTCCTGACCAGGGGTACTATCGTGTGCCTTTTGACCTTGTCTTTGTCTTTGACAGCAGCATCGGGGTCCTGCCCGGTTATGGCGACCATTAAACCCTTCCTCTCGTAGAGTATCGAGTGCTCGATGCCGTCTGCCCCGTAGCAGGAGGCCCTTATCTCGTCCTTCCTTGTTATTCGCTTGAACTTGTCCTCCCCGCATTTGCCGCATATGTTCACGTTGTACTTCCCGAACGCGCCGCACACCGGGCACTTGAATCCGAGCTGTTCTGCGACGTACGCCGGTATCTCGGTGGGGTCGACTATCTTCTCGTCGCTCTTGTTTTTCACGACCTCGACGTAGGGTTTGTTCATGTTCTGAGGATTATGCACTACATTGATTTGCTCAGTCGACTTGGGAAGGTGCACTGCAAGACCTTGGGCGAGCATACTCTTCCCCACCCCCGGCGGACCGACGAGGAGAAGGTGGCGTCTTTGCATTATCGCAAGTCTCACCTTCTTCACAGCCTTAGGCTGGCCGATGACCTGATTCAGTATGTCTTTTGGTATCCTTACGTCCTTGGTCGTCCTAATCTCAGAAAGCGGTGTCGGCATCTGCTGCCTGTAATCTGAAGCCATTGGTAGAATATGGGACTTTATAAAGAAATATGGCCCTGCCTTAATTTTTTAAGTTTCTCGAGAAAGACGCATAATTCTCTACTTTTTAGTTACCAACTTTTTCCTCGACCAGTCCGCATATTATGTGTGCTGCGGTGATGTGGGCTTCCTGTATCCGTGGGGTGTCGTCTGAGCCGACCATGATACAGGCGTCTGAGAGGCTTTTCAGTTTCTGGCCTTTGGCTCCTGTGAATCCGACGACCTTCATCCCCTTCTTCCTTCCTGCCTCGACTGCTTTGAGTATGTTGGAGGAGGTTCCACTGGTTGATATCGCAACCAACACATCCCCCTCATTCCCGAGGGCCTCGACCTGCCGTGAGAATATTATGTCTCCGCCGTAGTCGTTGGTGAGGGCGGTGAGGATTGACGTGTCAGTCGAGAGCGCTATTGCAGGCAGGGCCTGCCGCTCCTTCTTGAACCTGCCTACGAATTCGCCTGCGATGTGCTGGCAGTCAGCGGCGCTTCCACCGTTTCCGCAAAGGAGAATCTTGCGCTTTGATTTGAGTGCGTCCACTATCAGCTTGGTTGCTTCCTCGATGTCCTTTACTTTGAGCGTTCTCTTCACTACAACGCTTTCCTCAATCTCCTTTGATATTCTGTCCATCCTATTTTTTGCACCTGCCTTCGACCTTCTTCCAGTCCTCAAGGAACTTCTGTACTCCGACGTCAGTGAGAGAGTGTGTGAACATCTTCTTTAGGACTCCGAAGGGCACTGTCGCGACATGGCAGCCGAGCCTCGCGCAGTCTGCCACATGAACCGGGTCCCTGATGCTCGCAGCTATGACCTCGGTCTTGAACCCAAAGTTTGAGTATATTTCAAGAATGTCGGCTATGAGTTGAACACCATCCCATCCTTGGTCGTCAAGGCGGCCTATGAACGGGCTTACGTAGGTTGCCCCTGCTTTCGCAGCTATGAGGGCTTGGTTGGCGCTGAAGAGGAGCGTGACATTCGTCTTCACTCCCTCTGAACTTAGTTTCTGCACTGCCTTAATCCCCTCGGGGGTCATGGGTATCTTAACCACGACGTTTTTGCCGAGCTTGGAGAGTTCCCTGGCCTCCTTCACCATCCCCTCAGCGTCTGCGCTTACCGCCTCAAGGCTTACTGGGCCTTCGACGAGGGATAGTATCTCCTTTGCTGCTGTCTTGAAGTCGCATTCCTCCTTAGCAAGTAGCGTCGGATTGGTTGTGACCCCGTCTAGTATGCCCCAGGACTTGGCAGTCCTTATCTCATCCACATTGGCTGTGTCTATGAAGAATTTCACCTGAAACCACCTCAAAACCGAATATATTCCACTAATTATATGCATTAACCATAAAAATGCGTGCTTCAGTCGTCGTGCCAACATACAATGAAGTGAAGAACCTTAAGGGGCTTGTAGAGGACATACTCTCGAATGCAGATGTCGAAGTCGTCGTGGTAGATGATGGAAGCCCGGATGGGACGGGGGAGTTGGCGGACCAGCTAGCTGTCACATACGGGATTAAGGTCATCCACAGGAAAGGTAAGCTGGGATTGTCTTCGGCTATACTTGACGGGCTCAATGCATCATCAGGTGAGATAATCGGTGTCATGGACGCTGACTTCAGCCACCCCCCGAGACTTATTCCGAAACTTATACAGCCAATCCTGAATGGGGATGCGGGGATGGTGTTCGCAAGCCGATACATTGAAGGAGGAGGAGTCGAGAACTGGCCTATTATGAGGCGACTCACCTCAAGGGGGGCGAAAATGCTTGCAAGACCTCTAACTGGTGTGAGAGACTGCATGTCAGGATATTTCTTCCTCAGAAGGGAGGTTATTGAGGGTGTAAAGTTGGATGCAGTCGGCTTCAAGATTGGGCTTGAGATATTGGTAAAGGGGAAGTATGGGAGAGTCGTTGAGGTGCCTTACATTTTCCGCGACCGCAGGGTTGGCGAAAGCAAACTGAACTTAGGGGAGTACATAAACTACCTCAGACACCTGTATAGGTTGTACAGATATAGGCTGGGTTTGGGATGAAGACTAGACGATGGGCTATGGGGCTGGTGTTCCTATCCACATTGTTCGCAGCGTCAGGTCAGATACTCATCAAGACCGGAGTAAACAGCACAGTACTTGACATAATGTCAGTAGCAACGAACATACCACTAATAATCGGTTACTGTCTCTACGGCCTCAGCGCCGCGATACTTGTAGTCTCATTAAAGTACGGTGAGCTGTCTGTGCTTTACCCGATATATGCTATGAACTTCATCTGGGTAGCAATCATGTCACCGATGTTCTTCGCAACAGACAGCATGAACCCCCTGAAATGGGCGGGGATATTCTCGATAGTCGTTGGAGTCATCCTGATAGGTTACGGCAGCACGGAGGGGGGTAAATGACAGAGGCGTGGGCTGCAGCTATGGTCTTGCTTGCAGCATTCGTTGGCTCGTTTGGCTCGCTCTACTTCAAGAAAGGAGCAGGAAAGCTGAAACCCAACATCAAGTCCATATTGACGAACTTCGACCTGATGAAGGGAGTGCTGATATACGGGTCATCCACGGTTTTCTACGTCATCGGCATAAAAGGCGGTGAACTTTCGGTGCTCTTCCCGCTTGTCTCAACAGGCTACATCTGGGTGTGCGTACTCTCACAAAAATACCTTGGGGAGAGGATGACTACATTAAAGTGGGCAGGGATAGCGTTCATCATCCTGGGTGTCACCCTCATAGGATTTGGCCAGTGAACTTTGGCTATAGCGAATAATCCTGAGAATTAAACTTTCATAGAATAGAATTCACCAAACCCCAGGATTATTAGATATATTGGATAGGGAAAACCGAAATTCCAAAGTATTCCCTATCCGCTATATTTTAACGGGGGAAAATAATATCTTGGTTATGGAAGACAGGCTTGTGGGGGAGTTGAGGGATAGGACGATCCTTGTGACGGGAGCTGACGGCTTCATGGGAAGCCACCTGACAGAGAAGCTTGTTGAATACGGAAGCGACGTTCATGTGTTCATTAGGGCGACATCAAGCGGGGAGATGAAGAACATCGGGCATCTCCTGAGGAAAGTCAAGGTGCACAGAGGAGACCTAGCCGACCCCTTGTCAGTGAGGTTGACTATCAGGAGGCTCAAGGCTGAGGCAAAAGACAAGCCGATAATCTTCCACCTTGGGGCGCAGGCACACGTAGGGGAAAGCTGGCAGCGCCCTTATGAGACATTCCAAGCGAACACCATCGGGACGCTAAACATCCTACAATCGGTAGTCGATGAGGACCTTGACCTGTTGAAAATGGACTTTGCAGGCACGAGCGAAGAATTCGGCAACATGGTAGAGGAGATGAAAGACCTGTACACGTTCAACAAGGATGGCATAATCATATTCAACGAGAGAAGCCCTATCAATCCCGAAAGCCCTTATGCAGTCTCTAAAGTCGCGGGAGACTTCCTATGCAAGAACTTCTACAACGCCTATGGCGTGCCGACGGTTATAACCCGTATGTTCAACAACTACGGCCCAAGGCAGAGTCCCAGGTATGTGACAGGGACAATTATAACGCAGGCCCTGAACAAGAAGGAGGTGCTATTGGGGGCACTTAAGCCTACGAGAGACTTCACCTACGTCCTAGATGGCGTGAGAGGACACATCTACGCGACACTCAAAGGGAAGCCAGGGCAGACATACTCCTACGGCTACGGCAAGGACATTAGCATTGGCGACTGGGCCAAATTCATAATAGAATGTGGACAGGAGGAAGGGTATTGGGGTACTGTCAAGGTGAGGGAGGATAAAGTGAGGTACAGACCAGGTAAGACCGACTTGATGAGGCTTGGAGTGGATTATACGAAGATGAGGAGAGAGACAGGATGGATACCCCGGCATGACAGAAGGGAAAGTGTTAAGGAGACCATCAAATACTACGCAGAAAACAAGGATAAATGGTGGGGTAGGATTGACTGGTAACATTCTGGTCACCGGCTACTCTGGATTCATAGGAGCCAACCTGTGCAAACGCCTTGTCGAGGGCGGGTATGCAGTTGTCGGCGCCGACATCAAGCGTGCCGGATTGGCAGGTGTGGAACACCACAGTGTTGATGTATCGGACTTCCGGAGTTTCAGGAGCCTGCCCTTGGACATAGACTGTGTCGTGCATCTTGCAGGAATTTCATTTATACCCGAAGCAGAGGAAGATTTGCTTAAGACGTACGATATAAACGTCATTGGAACATACAATACGCTTAAGTTCCATACCAAGTGCGAGAATGCGAATTACATCTTCGCATCATCCTCGAAGGTTTATGGTGAACCGAAGTATCTGCCTGTTGACGAAAAACACCCAACAAATCCGACGAACAGCTACGGTAGGTCTAAAAAGGCTGCTGAAGACCTAATAAGAGTATTCCACGAGGAACGGGGAGGATTTTTCATAATACTTCGACAGTTTAATATCTACGGGCCAGGACAGGCGGGCGACTTTTTCATACCCACACTTTTAAATCAGCTTTCAGAAGGCAATAAACTCAAGTTGGGAAACATCACAGTTAAGAGGGACTTTCTATACGTAGACGACCTAGTGGACGCATACATGATACTCATAGAAAAACGAGTCAGGGGATTAAACATCTTCAACGTCGGCGGCGGAAAAAGCATGCAATTAGGCGACGTTGTTAAGACAGCGGCTGGATTATACGGACGCAGACCAGAGGTTAATCTGGATTCAGCTAAGTTGAGGAAGGAGAGTAAGGATATACGCTCAGACAACACAAAACTCTGCGCATTAGGTTGGAAACCAAAAACCAGTATGGCAGAGGGGTTAGGGAGGATAAAGGAGGCTGGCGGTTGAACATATGGACTCAGTTTCAGTTGTTATACCGACCATAAACGAGGCTGAAAACATAAAAGAGCTGATACCAAGGGTAGAGAGGATTTTCGATGCTGCAGGCTTACATGGTGAGGTTATTGTCGTGGACGACTTATCAACTGATGGGACACCAGAACTGGCGCGGAAGATGAACTCCGTATACGGGAATGTTAAAGTGCTTGCTAGAGAGGTCAGAAATGGCCTCGGCAATGCACTCAGGGAGGGTGTCGGCGTTGCATCAAACGAATTGGTGGTTTTCATGGATGCTGACCTAAGCCATGACCCAAAGGAGATAGCAAACTTCGTTAATAGTTTGAAGGAGCATGATGTGGTAGTTGGTTCAAGGTTCATGAGCGGGGGTAACCTCAAGAGGGGGACCACAAGGAATGTTATATCAGGCACCTACAACATAGTCTCCAGAGCGCTCATCAGTGTCAAAGTGGCTGACATAACAAGCGGCTACAGGGGATTCCACAAAAAAACGTTCGAATCCCTGAATCTGAAGTCAACGGGGCCTGAGATACACTCCGAACTTGTGGTGAAAGCCACGATAGAAGGTTATAGAATAGGCGAGATACCCATCAGCTACGTCGACCGCAGGCAGGGAAAGTCAAAGCTCAACTACATGAACATAGGCCCAGGATATTCGAGAGTCCTCGCCTTAGGGTTCCTTTCAAGGGTTGCCAAAATCCTAAGGTTAAGATGAGAGTATGCGACCGCTTTAAGGGGATAAAGCCATACATAGAGTACGACAGCAAGGGTAGGGGATAAATGCTGGCAAACATGAGATGAACAGCAATGGATGTCTTGTTACTGAATCCGCCGTACGTGAAGTATTTCATGCGGAACGCGCGATGTGAAGGAGTGTCAATCTCAGGCACGCAATGGTACCCCATATGGCTCGGATACTGCGGAGCCCTGCTTGAACGTGAGGGACATAATGTCAAGCTTGTCGACGCCCCACCAGAGAACCTGACGCCTGAACAGGTACTTGAGAAGGCTAAGAAGTTATCGCCTGATTTGACGCTACTGTATAGTTCGACGAGAAGCCTCAAAGACGACTCCAAACTGGCCGATGAGATAAAGTCGCAGACTGGCTCGAGAATCGTCTACGCAGGCCCTTGGGTTACGATTGACACGGACGCTGTCATGAACTCCTCTGATGAGATAGACTACGTCGCATACGGTGAGTTCGACTACACCATACGGGACCTGGCTGCAGGCAAAAACTCGGCTGAAATCGAGGGGTTGATGTGGAGGAGGAACGGAAAAATCGTTAAGAACAAGCCGAGGCCTCCTATTCCTGAGGGAGACTTAGACAGTTTCCCATTCGTGACCGAATTCTACAGCAGGAACCTGGACTTCAGGAACTACCATGTCGTGGCGCAAAAGCACCCGTTCATTGACATGTTCACAGGCCGCGGGTGCGTGTGGGGTATGTGCACCTTCTGCCTGTGGGTTAACACCCTAACTGAGGCCGGAGTGTACAGGCACAGGAGCGCCAGCAATGTCGTGGAGGAGATGAGATGGGTGAAGGAGAACCTCCCGCAGATTAAGGAGCAGTTCTTCCAAGATGACATGCTGCCAGGATGGTGGGCTGATGAGATTTCTGAGGAGGTGATAAGGCAAAAGCTGGATGTGACATGGGGCTGCTACGCCAAAGGCGACCTGAAGCTTGAGACGATGGAGAAGATGAAGAAGGCGGGATGTAGGGTGTTGCATGTAGGGTATGAATCCGCTGACCCGACGATACTGAAAAACATAAGGAAAGGCATTACAAGGGAGACTATGGAGAGGTTCACGAAAGACGCTAAAAAAGCTGGCCTTGAGATACACGCAGACTTCGTAGTCGGACTGCCAGGAGAGACGGAGGAGACGATAAAAAACACGGTAAATTGGGCTAATTCGCTTGACGTGGAGACAATACAGTACTCAATACCAGTAATCACGAAGGCAGCCCCGATGTATGCGGAGCTCAATTCAAGAGGCTGCCTAAAAAACGGCGAAGTTAGCTACCCGCACATGAGCAACGAGGAAATCAGGGAGTGGGCGAAAAGGGGCGTCAGGTCTTATTACCTGAGACCCAAGTATATGCTGAGGACCCTCAGGAACCCCGGGGAATTGGAGCACATTTTGAGTGCGGCAAGGTATGCGTTGCCTGCGATGTTTTGGAAAAAATGGTGAGGACAGCAGTAATAATCCCGGCCTTGAACGAGGAGAAGAGTATAGGAAAGGTGGTGAAGGATTTCAGGAGGGAGATTCCAGACGCCGACATAATAGTCTACAACAACAACTCAACCGATGGGACTGTGGAGGCTGCAAAGAAAGCCGGGGCCAAGGTCCTGACTGAAACGCGCAGAGGCAAGGGTTTCGTGATGAAATCCGCCCTTGACAACATCGATGCAGACTACTACGTATTTGTTGACGGGGACGACACGTACCCTGCAGAGGACGTTAAGAATCTTCTAAAGCCAGTCTTGGACGGCGAATGTGACATGACAGTAGGCTCAAGGATTGGGGACAAGGAATCGGATTCGATGAAGAGGCTCCATGTCTTTGGCAACTGGGCTATAGTCACCATGATAAACACTTCCTTCGGCATGAAACTTGAGGACGTGCTCTCTGGATACAGGGTGTTGAACCGGAACCTTGCCAAACACCTTAACCTTATATCAAGTGGCTTTGAGATAGAGACTGAACTGACGATAAGGACCCTAATAGAGAATTTCAGAATAAAGGAGGTTCCGATAAGATACAGGTCCCGCCCGAAAGGTAGCGAATCCAAGCTCGACTCCTTCAGTGACGGCTTCATAATACTATGGACGATAATAACCCTGTTGAGGGACTATAGGCCGATGTTCCTGTTCTCGATACTGTCGATAGTGTCCCTCACAATTGGCCTCATAATATCGATTCTCTCACTGACGTCGACTCCATACAGCCAGATGATGATGCTCAGCCTAATCGCATCCCTCTCCTTCATAATCCTTGGCATACAGTTCATAGCAATCGGCCTTATACTACACTCCATAAGAAGCCAGAACATACTCTTAGACCAGCTTATCAGGAGGCAGCTTAAGTGAAGGCAAGCATTGTGATACCATGCAAGAACGGGCAAGACACATTAGAGATGTGCCTTAAGTCGATAGCCGAGTTGGAATTCCCAGATGGGTTCGAATTGATTCTGATTGATGACGGCAGCACAGACAAGACTTTCGAGATTATGAGAAAGTTCAAGAGGGAACACCTTAGGATAGAGACGACGATACTGAAGGGGGGTGGCGTCCTCGGGGCTGGAAACGCAATCAACATCGGGTGGAAGGCCGCTAAGTCCGATTTGGTTGCGGTGACCAATGCAGACTGCGTCGTCGCGAAAGACTGGCTGACTGAGATACTAAAGCCCTTCCAGGATTCCGCGGTGGGCGGAGCCACGGGGAATGTGATAACGCCGGATGGTATGAACATCCTCCAGAGACTAATAGGATACGAGCTGGAATACAGATACTCAAGATACCCAAGATACATCCTCTCGCCGCAGGACAGCAACCTAGCATACAGGAGGAAAGTACTTGAAGAGGTTGGGGGCTATGACACTCAGTTCAGGACAGGCTACGACGTAGACATAGGATACAGGGTCAACGAGGCAGGCTACAAGATAGAATTCAACCCTAAAGCAAGGGTCTGGCATTACCACAGGGCGGGCCTTAAATCATACTGGAGGCAGCAATCCCAAACCTCAAAGTCCAGGTTCCAGATACTTATAAAACACCCGCACGGCATCAAAGGAGACAACTTGGCGAATCCGACGCTAATGATAACACCGCCGCTCGTGTGGGTTCTTATTTTAAGTCTGTTGCCAGTAGTAGTAGAGCCACAACTAACCACACCATATATCCTCCTTCTCATCTTCTACCTGGCGCTCATGCTCAACTACACTATAACAATATCTAAGAAATTTCAAAAAACTGAGACACTCCTAGTATTCCCACTCATGATATACAGAAGCCTAGCCATGGGTGTTGGCATGGTTGAGGGCATTATCTTAATCTTGAAGGAGAAGCTAGGATTCTAAGCTGGAGCCTTTTTTTATACATACTGTGGAGGATAGAAGTCCAAGTAGATACATTGATAGTATGCTGAATGACCGGACAGATATTATGCAAGCAGCAGCCTGACTTTGGTTTACGCCGTCGTACATCAGAGACAATATGAAGACCGCCTCAAGTGAACCTATGCCTGCTGGGAGGAAACTGACAGAACCACAGATTACAGAGAAGGAAAAGGCAGATACAACGTATAGTGGATTAATGTTAACACCCATCGACAATAACACAACATAGAACATAAGGCCCTCCACACATACTGAAAAAAGAGTTAATATGTAGTTGATTACAACATTAGTCAATCCTACGCTGGTCGAATAAAATGAATCCACCGCATCTACAGTAAGAAACCTCCTGAAGAACAGGGTTTTTGAGAAGGGTTTTATGACTATGGCTCCGACTTTCTTATCAATCAGCCCGAAAACGGCCACAACGCATGCAATAAGTACGATTGCAATTCCACCCAACCCTGCTAAGACACCGCTACTTCCAAAATTTCCCAGAGTTAATGCGAGAAACAGGACTGTAAGCGATGCAAGCGCTATGAAGTCAATGAGTCGATCCCACACCACAGATACTATACCCTTGGAGATTGGTATGCTGAAGATATCCTTCAAAAGCAACGCCTTAAGTGGCTCACCGACCTTTGCAGGCAGTGTATCGCGCAAAAGCACACCAGATAGGTTAACGGGGAGGAGCGATGCAAACGAGACCCTTTTTGTTTTGTTCAAGACAAACTGCCACTTTAATGTCCTCAAGAAAATCGAGATGATAAGGAGGGCGGCAAGTTTGGGTAGGACTTCAACCTTAATCTTAAGTATATTCTCGACCAGAGATGAAGGATTGCTCGAGTAGATTATTATGAGTATTAGTGCTACGCTCACTAATGCAAGGTATTTTTTCTTTATCATTTTTTCTTTGACGCCACACCCAGTATCTTCATGGCTGCGATTGCTTTCTTGCATAGTTCGTTGAGGTTTTTTGTGTTAAGGAGGCTTTTTAGCACGTATTTCGACCTCCAGTAGTAGCCTTTGTAGCATTTGTGATATAGTTCGCTTAGTTTTTCACGACTTAGGTGTTCTTCCCACATGGGCAGGAGGAAGTCTGGTTGTGGACTCCTAACGAAACCCTCCCATATGCCGGCCTTGATAACCCCCTTCGTTATACCCTCCCAGTATATTTGCGTGCCGTAATAGGGCACTAGTATGGTGAATTCAGCATATGTGGAATCGACCTTCTTCGCGAAATCCAAAAGCTCCATCACATCCTTCTCGCTCTTGTGCCGTGGGAGGCCAATAATCCAGTTGGTGCTCGTCTCAAGGCCATGCTTTTTGGCAGTCTCGACCGCCTCCAGTACCTGCTCTGTCGTTATCCCCTTTTTTATCATCCGCAGGCCTTCGTCTGTGCAGTCTTCGACCCCGAATGATATTAGGGTGCACCCTGATTTTTTCGCTGCCTTCACCATTTCGTCTGTGACCTGGTCCACCCTAGCCCTGAACGTCCAGCGTATCTTGAATCCGCGGCGCATTATCCCCTCCGAGACGTCGATGACCTTTTTGGGGTTTATGTTGAACAGGTCGTCGAAGAAGAGGAACTCGCGGATTCCGGCAGAATAGTACTGTTGCATCTCATCCAGTATGTTCTCGACGCTCCTGCCCCTGTAGAGGAAGTTGGTCTTGTCGCAGTATGTGCATTGGAATGGACACCCCCTAGAGCTGAATATGACTGCCAGTGATTTTTCGCGTGAATTGATGGAGTTGTACCTCTTATACGGGACCAGATCAAATGCTGGGAAAGGCAGTTCATCAAGATTCCTGATTAGTTCACCGTTCCCGGTCTTTATGATTTTGTCGCCATCCTTAAGTACAATACCTTTAACACCCTTCAGTTCGCCTTTTCTTTCAAGCGTTTCTGCAAGCTGGGTGAAGGAAACTTCACCTTCACCCAGGAGCACTGAATCTACTTCTGGTTTCTTGATCGTATCCTCCCACCAGAGGAAAGTGTGTGGGCCTCCGACGTTTATGTGCGCCCCCGGGCAGGCCTTCCGTACGGATTTGATGGTTTCCATAACGTCGTAGAATGTTAGGGTGAAGGAGGTTACTCCCACAAGGTTTGGGTTGTATTTTCTGGCGTGTTCGCCTATCTCATCGTAGCTTAATCTGTCAACTAGCGTGTCAAGAATCCTGATTTCATAGTCTGTGTTCTTCCTCATGTATGCAGCGATGTACATGAGGCCGATGGGGGGGTAAAGTCCGATGTTGTCTATTTCCATGTCCCAGCCTGAGGAGGATTTGGCTATGTGGTAGTTCGGCGGGTTAATGAGGAGTATCTTCATTTTACAGCCCAAAATGATGCGTTCGGTGCGAATCCGTGAGGCAGATATTTGAGGGGGGGAAGTGATAGTATAACATTCAGGGCTGTGTTTAGGCCGAGCCAGTGGTATCTGACTTTCACTTTTGAGAATCCTGCATCTTGGAGTTGAGTCTTGAGCAGAGGGGAGTCAACTCCGTCGTGGTGTATCTCTGATTTCTCATACAGTTCCTTGGTGAGGTCTTTTTTAGCCCTGAGATAGGCTATGCTATTGTCGCAGAATCTCCGCCTCAACCTTACAAGCCAGCCGAACTTTTTAACGAACTCGGAGTCTATGTCATGGTCGCTGTAGAATACACCACCTTTCCTGAGGACCCTCTGCGCTTCTTGGAACATAGACTTGTGGTCGAGTATGTGATGTAGCACAGCCACAGACGCCGCGGCATCGAAGACTCCGCCCTTGAATGGGAGGTAATCGGTGTCAGCGCAGACAGGATAACCGACATTAGTCTGCTTTAGCATGTTCGGGCTTATGTCAACGCCGACTATGAGGTTGAACTTGCCATTTGACTTTCGCATCACAAATCCCGTCCCGCATCCGATGTCGAGTAACGCGCCACCAGTAGCTCTCTTACTCAACTCACCTATGCCGTCGTCAAGCCATCTGCTAACCTTATCGCCACGCCGTTTGTCAACACCCTCGTAGACGTCGGCTGCTAAGTCGAAAAATCGCCTGTTCGCATCCTTTACGTCGTCGGCTGTTGCCATCTTAAGACATATTGTTTGACATATAATATTCCAGTAGCACCGGTTTAATGGTCAAGGAAGGGAAAGAATACGGTCTTCACACCCCTTATTATCTGGGTTATGTTCAGCACCTTAAGCATCCTCAAAACGTATGTTGGACGCATATAGAATCGCTTGTGGAACAAGTCAGTGTATTTCTTTATGTCCTCGAAGCTGAGATGCTCTGTTTCGAATAGCTTGTATGGACGGTTTCTAATGAATAAATATTTGCTCCAGTCCTTGGCGTCTTCGGTAAGATACCCCCCCTCCTCGCATATCCTCCTGACTTCTGTGCCAGGCATCGGGACAATAGTCACTATGCTTGCCGTGTCAAGCGGCACGCTTGTTGCGAATTTTATGGTCTCCAGTATGCTCTCCTTGTTTTCTCCAGGGTATCCTATGATGAAAGCCCCCCCGACCAATAAGCCGGCTTCCTTCGCATCCCTTATGGCCTGGGCGACCCTTTCTATTTTTACACCTTTTCTCATCAACTCCAGAATCCTCGGAGAACCAGATTCTATCCCGAATCCTATAGAGTACACCCCGGCCAGCTTCATCTTCATGAAGAGCTCCGGGTCGGTCCTGTCGGCACGCATACCATTGGGGAACTTTATTGCTATGTTGAATTTCCTCTCTATTATGCCATCTAGTATCCTCATCGCCCTCGAACGGTCATGGGTGAAATTGTCATCGACTATGTGTATTTCCCCCACATTGAAGTCCCTGATTAGATGCTCCATCTCAGCTAATACGCTCTCTGGAGTGCGACCCCTGAACTTTGCTCCCATCATCCTGCTACAGTAGGTGCATGAACTAGGGCATCCGCGGCTCGATATGATCGGCAGGTTGCGGCGGTCTTTGAGGAACACGCCATACGACTTGTCCACTGTGAAGTATCTCTCAACATCAAGCAGGTGTAGTGCTGGAAAGGGTAGCGAATTCAACTCCTCCTCGGTGAGTATTCTGACTCTGGCGTTTCGCACGTATCTTCTGTCTTTCATGTAGGCTAGATTCGCGACCGTTGAAGGATCCTCGCCCTCCCCAAGTAGCCTGCAGAGATCCCGCATCGGATACTCCCCCTCGCCTATCACAACAAAGTCTACCGGCCCAGATTCAAGGGTCTCCTTAGGTAGGGCTGAGGGATGCGGCCCGCCAAACACTACCTTTAATTTTGGCAGTGCCTTCTTTGCGTTTTCCGCTATCTCCACAGCTGAAAGAAAAGACGGAGTGACTGCTGTAACGCCGAGGACATCAGGCCTGAATTCCTTTAGCTTACCTATGACGTCGCCTTCTATCCTGGCGTCGAAGTATTTTACCGTGTGGCCTTCCTTTTCCAACACAGCGGCTATGTACAGGAGACCAAGGGGCGGAGTCAAGTTGTTGTCATCTATCTTCGGCATCACCAGACATATCCTAAGAGACATACCAACACCCCATTTCAATCAGTCAAAACAAATTGTACTTTCTGTAATATTCTACGGCTTCAAGCACTGCTGCGCCTAAATCCTCTTTTGGAGCCCAAACAAGCTCACGGACGGCCTTTTGGTTGTTATAGTATTTGAAGATGAAAAGCTCATCAATTAGGCGTGATGGAATTGGGGGAGTTATGAGTTGTTCAATAGCAACCATGGGATAGTATGCAGGATATCGTAGTATTTTTGGCAACACATACTTAACCCGGGTGGATTTGACTGCGTCGGCTATACGGTTGAAGAGTTCTTTATATGTGAGGTTCTCTCTTGAGATTATGTAACGCTCACCAGACACTCCCTTGTTCATGGCTAGGATGTGAGCATCTACGACGTCGTTGACTGAGACATAGCTTGTTCCGCCTGGTGGTGCGAAAATTGCCTTACCTTCAGCAACCTTCTTTATTGTGAACCCGCTGTTTAGGGAATGGTCTCCGGCACCGTATACTGTGGAAGGGTTCAAAGAGACTGTATCCATTCCTTTCTTTGAGTAGGACATCACCATCTCTTCAGCCAAGTGCTTCGTGTTAGCGTAGACCCAGGACTTCGGCGGCGCAAATTTGGAGGACTCGTCAAGCACGACATCCGGCGACTTTGATATGCCTAGGGTGACGCATGCGCTGGTGAACACGAACCTCCTTACTCTAGCACCCAATGAAACATCCAGGATATTACGGGTCCCCTCGACGTTGACCTTGTAGGGTTCATTGTAGCCTCCGCGGAACGTTATCAACGCAGCGCAGTGGTAGACGGTGTCGCATCCTGCAAGAGCCTCCCTGAAGGAGGTCGGCTCAGTTAGGTTTCCGACAACGCGTTCGAACTTTACGCCTTCAAGAAGTGGATGGTAGGGGTGCCTATTCATCATGGCAGAGACGTCATGGCCGTCTTCAACAAGCCTACGAACAAGGTTTGAGCCGATGAACCCTGAAGCGCCTGTGACGAAGACCTTTGCCATGTTAATCACTGAAGACTTCTTTGTAGTCTAGTGGTAGTTGTTTTTGTCCGAACGTCTTGGAGAGGTATTTCTCGATGAATTCCCTGTCCTGTGCTGCGAGACATTTGTCGTGGTAGTGGTCTAGATACTTGTTCCTAAGCGCCCTTGCACGTATGGCCTTTATGCTCTCCTCGAACACGTTGCCGAATCTTATGTGTATGAACGGGCATACGAACACATCACCATAGGGGGTGATGTAAAGTATCTCCTTCCCTGCCCCGCACCCGTATGATATGAAATTTGCTTCGATATCCGTTGTTATGAACTGGCTTTCTGACGAAAGCTTATGGACATATGTCATGTCCTGCTCTGTCAGGAGTATGCCCTTGTTGTCAAGCCACCGTCCCGCTGGAACGGCCAGTGCGAGTGTCACTAGGAGTTTCCTGCCCTTAGCCCATTCTAATAGCTTCCTAAGTCCATCGGAGCGGAGGTTGCTGTGAGAGACCACTGTCCCGACAGTTACTTTCAAGCCTGATTTCAATGCTAGCTCTATGCCTGAGACAGTCTTGTCGAATGCTCCTTTGAGGCCTCTGAATGAGTCGTGCTCATCGGGTATGCCGCTGTCGAGGCTCACAGTCAGTATGTCGACTCCTGCCTTCTTGAGGTATTTTAGCCTATCCTCGTTGAGGAGTGTTCCGTTCGTTGTCACAGAGATTAGGTTCCAGTCTGGTTTGAAGCATGCTATTATTTCGGCCAGGTTGTTGATTAGGAGGGGTTCGCCGCCTTGGAATGAGAACTGTATCGCCCCTTCACTCATGCACTCGTCAGCGACCCTGCGATAGTCTTCGAGTGTCATCTTCCGAGCGCCCTTGGGCTTCTCCAATACGGTGGCGAAACAGTGCTCGCACTTCAGGTTGCAGCGGTAATCAAGAGCGAAGTCAACGTAACGCAGCGGTCTTGCGCCGAAGGCTATGAGTATGTAAGTTTTTATCAGACGTAAATAGAGTCGCGGCTTGCAAACCTTCAGCACATACCTTAGATTCACCATAAACCGCGTTATCCGACGTATTAGACTCGTTTTGGACACCTAACTTCAGGTAGTTATTTGAGGGCGTGTTAATTAGGATGTGGATAAAGCGGTCTTATAAAGGCTCGCATTAGATAAGTACGTAGTATGAGTAGGGTTCTTGTTACTGGAGGGGCGGGTTTCATAGGTTCACACTTGTGCGAGAGGTTGGTTAAAGACGGGCATGATGTGACCTGCATTGACAACTTTGACGACTACTACAGCAAAAAAATAAAAAGAGACAACATCAGGCCTATAGTTGGGGAGTTCAAGCTGATTAAGGCAGATATAAGGGATTTGGAGAGGCTCAAGAGGGTAGTATCGCAGGAGGAACCAGATTACGTGGTTCATGAGGCTGCGCAAGCGGGTGTGAGGGCATCAGTCGACAACCCTGTGAAAACCAACGAAGTCAATGTCACGGGAACGCTGAACCTGCTTGAGGCAACGCGGGATTCGGATGTGAAAAAGACTGTCTTCGCTTCTTCTTCATCAGTATACGGCAGGGTCGAGTACCTGCCCTTCGACGAGGAACACCCGAAAACCCCAATATCACCGTATGGTGTCAGCAAACTGGCATGTGAAAACTATTTCAGAGTCTATGAGGAGCTTTATGGTATGAAGTATGTTGCGCTGAGGTATTTCACCGTGTACGGACCGAGGATTAGGCCTGACCTTGCGATTTCAAAGTTCACGAGGTTGGCTCTTGCAGGCGGAGAATTGGAGGTCTATGGGAACGGTAGCAAAAGCCGCGACTTCACCCATGTCTCGGACGCTGTGGAGGCCACGACACTTGCCTTGACGAGGGGTAGCGGCGCATACAACATAGGCGGAGGCACGACAATAACAGTGAAAGAGTTGGCTGAGAGGATAATCGAACTAACGGGTAAGGGGAGGATAAAGTACGTAGAGGACCAGAAAGGCGACGTAGAGCACACATCCTCGGACACTACGAAGGCTAGGGGGGAGTTGGACTGGACCCCTAAGGTCAAGTTCGACGACGGCCTCAAAGGGACAGTGGAGTGGGTGGAAGGCATTTATAAAAACCAGTAAATAATATTAGCCCTAATATGAAACATTCTGTTCTTGTCACTGGCGGCGCTGGCTTCATAGGAAGCCACATAGTCGACGAACTTATAAAACGCGGAAACGATGTGAGGATACTCGATAACCTTGACCCGCAAGTCCATGGCAAAGACCGGAAGAATCCAGATTACTTGAACCAGAAGGCCAAGTTCATCGGGGGGGACGTTAGAAACCGAGACGACCTAAAACGCGCCTTATCAGATGTTGATGTCGTCTTCCACGAAGCATCGGCTGTCGGGGTAGGCCAGTCCATGTACCTCATAGACTATTATGTTGACGTCAATTGCAGGGGCACTGGACTTCTCCTCGACGAGATAGTGAATGGAGAATACGACATAAAAAAGATTGTTGTGGCAAGTTCCATGAGCATATACGGTGAAGGCGTGTACGAGTGCAGCAAATGTGGAAGGATAATACCAGACTACCGGCAGCAGAAGCAGCTTGAATCGCATGAGTGGGAGATGAGATGCCCATGCTGTGGTTGTGAGGCAATATCTACCCCGACACCGGAGGATAAACCGCTTAGGCCAACTTCAGTTTACGCCGTCAGCAAGCGCGACCAGGAGGAGATGGTCCTGTCCGTTGGGAAAGCATATGGCATACCATCCGTTGCCTTGAGGTATTTCAACGTATATGGCCCAAGGCAGTCACTTTCCAATCCATACACTGGAGTGTGCGCGATATTCCAATCCAATATAAAAAACGACAACCCCCCAGTCATCTATGAGGACGGGCTGCAGAGCCGGGACTTTATAGATGTTAGGGACATCGTCGCAGCCAACATGCTGGTGTTGGATAGCAGGAAGGCAGATTATGAGATGTTCAACGTCGGCACAGGCAAACCAGTCACTGTGTTGCACATAGCCGAAACATTTGCCAAGCTATACGGCAAAAGAATCAAGCCTGAAATCAAGAACAAATACCGGGCAGGCGACATAAGGCACTGCTACGCTGACATCACTAAGATAAGGAAGATAGGCTTCAAACCGAACGTGAAGTTCGAGGACGGGATGAGAGACCTGGTGAAATGGGGCGCAAAACAGGAGGCAGAAGACAGAAGCCAAGATGCCCTGAAGGAGCTTGAGGACAGGAACCTCGTCGAGAAGTGAGTAGAATGGTGAAGTATTCTGTCATAATTCCAGCCTACAACGAGGATGACAACCTCACACCCCTTGTTGAAAATTTATTGGGAGTCATTTCAGATGATGACTGGGAGATTGTAATCGTTGATGACAACAGCAGCGACAAGACACCGGAAATATGCGACAAACTAGTTAAGAGTAATCCCAGGATAAGGTGTATCCACAGGAGGAGGGGAGATAATGGCATGGGATACGCCCTGATTGAAGGCACAAGAAGCTCAAGAGGAGAGTACGTAATCTGGGTTATGGCAGACAGGTCAGACAAACTAGACATAATAGGGGAGATGGTCGGCAAACTCGACAGAGGCTACGACATGGTGATGGCCTCCCGTTACATGAGGGGCGGCTCAAGGGGGGAACTCGGAACTGATAAGGCGATTTACGGCTCCACTTACACAAGGCTTGCTAGGTTGATTTTTAGGATACCTATACATGACATAACAAATGCCTATAGGGGATTTCAAAGGGAGGTCTTCGACCACGCCATGCCTGAGGCAGGCGACTTTTCCATCAGCCCAGAGTTTGCGATAAAAGCCCATATGAACGGTTACAAACTCGGCGAGATACCAACGACCTATTTCAACAGGCGATTCGGAAAGACAAAGTTCAACTTAATCCGGATGGGAATACGATATGTGAGCCTTTTTGCGCTGAGGTTGACATACAAGAGTAGGCGAAGGTAAAACCTTTTTTCTGCGCCCTGTGAGTAACACCTCTGAGATAGCATGGTGCATCATTCGGGTGTTACCATGAACATGAGCTCATCAACCACCATCGAGGGTATGATAAAGCCAGCTAGAGTTGATAGAGGATTCACCACAAGACGGTACCTGGAGATATCCTTGACCTTACTGCCCTCAACAGCCTCTATGATGAAACCACTCTCGGACAAAAAGGTTGCAAAGCTCTTCCTGCTGAAGAGGTTTATATGGCCCCGGGAGGGTAGTTGAGGCTTGTGGCCAGTGACCTTTCGAGATACTCCTGTGAGGATAGGAAATATGAGATCAAGAAGTAAGTTCTTGCAACTGTACGCGTTTGGTACTGTTAGATAAGCCACACCACTTCGTTTTAATACCCTTTGTATCTCACTAACTAGCTGATGATATTCAACCACATGCTCCACAACATCCGTGCAGACACAGAAATCGAACGCATCATCCTTGTAGGGCATATGCTCTACATTAGCCTGAACCCCAAGAACGCGACCAGATGACGTAGCATGCCTCACAGCGTTTAATGATATGTCCATCACATTGACTGACGCGCCCAAAGATGCCAGCCTATTTGCAACCACGCCGCCACCGGAGCCTATGTCCACACCAATAAGTCCGCTGACATCACGCATATGTTTTATGAGGTCATCGGAGTACCCCTCCTCTGTGAGGTTCAGGAAATTCTCGTGATGGTCTATGTACTTCTTGTCTGTGGAAGCCCACAAGTCCACAATGCCCAATGCCCCGCATTTCTTCAAGATTCGGTCAACTAGGCAGCCGTTACCTGCGGGTGAACCCATGGTTTATGCTATGTCAGTGTATGCTAAAAACCGTTGGATTGAGGATAAATATATTACTTAACAATAGTCTTAGCAGACCAATGATAATAGAATTTCTAAGGACAGTGGTGTTCTTTTATGCCCCCGGTTACGTTCTGTCTGGCCTTGACAGGAGGCTTGACGCTGTCGAACGGTTCTGTGCTGCAGTCTTGGCTTCGACCCTCTTGTACGGTTCATGCGCCCTTGTACTTCACGCCATTGGGGTCCAGCTTGGGTTCGATGCACTGTTGGGAGCGGTTACATTTGCCACAGTAGTAGTGTATCTGTCCGCAAGAAAGTGGAGGCCAGAGGGGCTCAAACGTCGGGAGGCGGCAGGAGTTAGCAGTGGATTAGATAAGTTTATTGTGGTACTGGTATTGGCATTGGCCTTGAGAGTAGCTTTGTTTGAACTAAACCCCAATCCCGTTGTCGGCGACTCATACGCCCACTATTCTTATGCTAGAAGCTTCCTCACCGCTGAATGGTTCACAACTGATGTTATAGACAATTACTGGACACCATACACTAGATTCCCGTTTCCTGGCAATTATAGGCCACCACTTCAGGATTTTCTGCACGCTCTTGGCATGGTGTTTAATGGAGTAGACTACGCCTCAGCAGTCTCAATTAATGTATTCTTCGGGGTTTTCCTGGTATTAGGTATTTATCTTCTGGCAACTAGGCTGTTCAATCATGAGGTAGGGTGGATAAGTGGATTGCTGGTTTCTGTGAATTTTTTCCTTATCTCGCGTTCTATAGAGCTTGAACCGAGAGTAATGGTTTCTTTTTTCGTAACGATGATGGTTTATTTCACAGTGAGGGGTAGGGGTTTCAGTGCGTATGCGGCACTATCTGCCGCATTCGCTTATCTGACGCACTATACGGCAGTATGGTTTATAATTGCAGTGGTCGTTTATCAGGCCATAAGGAATAAGTATCAGATATTCGCGAGGGAGAATATTATGGCTGCTTTGATTTTCATTGTTGTGTTGACACCGTGGTTTGTCAGAAACTATACCCTGTTTGGCAATCCGTTGTATACGACGGCAAGGTATGTGCCGTTCATGACGAAGTGGGATGAATACCAGTCACTAACCCCCCCAACACCAACATCCTATCTTGAAAGGTTGGGGGGCGGTGTTCTCGGGGTATTGAAGGCCGTGATGTATCGGCTGATAAATATGGTGACAACGTACGTCCCGCCACCGAACAAGATGCAGGAGTATGGGTTTATTTGGACTATGAGCAATTCTGTTATGAACCTAGTTAGCTTATTGGCCTTCACGGCCGCCATCCTTTACATACTATCCAACCTAAGGCATGTGAGTGGCACATTACTGTTTTTTGTTCTAGCATTCTCCAGCTTTGTGGGCCCATTGTGGACTGGCTACCCGAAGTCGGACGGAGTTAGCGTGGACTTCCTAAGCCCCTTAACCCCAATATTTTTAGCATATGCAGCAGCATATATTGTGGGGAGGAGGGGTGTACTCTTAACGGTTATTGTACTTTCTATGGTCGCTCAGACTGCATTACTCTCAGGCGTAAGAATATCTGAAAGGCCTGACCTTAAGGCGATGAATATGATTGGAGAGACAGTGCCTGAAGGGAGTATCATAATGTCAGAGGACGGTCAACGCGTCAACTTCTACACAGGACTACTGGCGGTTATACCGCCGTATGAGGGGTGGGACAGGATAGTTGAGACTGCCAGGGCACAGAACGTCAGTTATTATATTTTCACCCAGTCGGATGGTAGTCTGAGGGATGTCGACAAGGAAAAATTGGGAGGAGTTGGTGAACTCGTCTGGGAGAACGAGAGATTCAGCGTCTACAGATTAGTTTGAATATTGGCTTAGATTGTAGAGTACGTATTTTTCATTCTCAAATACCGGATCAATTTCGAGCACTTTCGGTTTTTCAGTAAGTACGTAGGACGCACCGTACGTTTTTCCAATACGCTCAAATTCTAAGGTGTTTGTTGAGTTGTAACCAGCTTTCAAGTCATTGGAGAGGTCATAGCCTAACCTCGTGTCGAAGTTTTTTGCAAACTGCTTCATTCTGCTGCTCCAGTCGATAATACCTTCATCAGTGAAAGGCCTTGAAAATGAATCGGCGAAAACCGCTCTAGAAGCTCCAATGCGGAATGTATATAGGTGTGGGGGTATTATAAAAACCGCATCCTTGGGTGTATTGACCTTTACCCATTGATAAAGGTTGGCTGTCATTGGATCGCGCGGCATTCTTTCAGTACTTAGACCACCAGACTGGTATACGGAGAATAGTACTAACATGGCGATGAATATCGATATTAAATGTTCTATGTACCCATCCATTACACGTTTAGAGTACGATACGATAACCTTTGAAGAGGCAGATGCTAAAAAGACAAATATGCCCAAAAGACGCAATGTCTTTGACAAATTTAAATATAAGGACGACCCTTCTAGATGGAACAGGTATATGGTAATGGATGCAGTAGCTAGAACTAACACAGCTACTATTCCAACCAATGCTTTTTTCGGGGCTAATGATTCTATCCTGTTCCTGAGGTACTTAACATACACAAGGTAGAGTATCGTGGTGGCAGACATCACATAAGATGCTGCAAATGAAGATGCAACGGCGAGGGGGATTATCCGATTGACCGGACTTGTCGAGCGATTAATTTCATGCGCCAGAAAACCAGAGACAAATATGAATCCAAATAGGTAGGCGAACTGCATTGGCCTGAAGAGGTTGAATATGTAAATCCAAGGCAATGGAACGATTTCCGTGAAAAATGCGCCAGTTAATGCAAGCATTAAAATAAGTGCAATCAAAGAAAATGCGGCCTTAGTATTATCAAGCTTAGATCCATATTTTATTGCGAGTGCGACCAAAGCTGCAAGTGACATGAACGTTAGGTACTGATTTAACCCGAAGTATGTGGGGAAGAAGATGTGAGGACTAACCACCTTAGTAAATATGGCAATGGCCTCCGGGTCTGAAACCGATGAGCCCAGGAGTATTGTTGGGATTATGACGAAGAGGCTGACCACTATAAAACATGCCGATGATTTTAGGACTTCACGAAGCCCGATACTTCGCGCATTAAAGAGTAGGTATGTCAAGAACACCACACCCATTAGTATGCCCATAGACGGGTGGAATATGCTTGCAAGGCCGAATAGGAATCCGGAAACGGGCAAACTACCATTGAGGATGAAATATATCCCTAAGAGTATCAGGGGGTTAGCTAGCGACCTTGGTATGAACTCCCATTCCACTAGTCTGAAGCTGCCAAGGGAAGCATTTGGTCCGAAGATTACCATGAACATGACTAGGAGTGTTGCAAGGTTGTCCTTTAGCATCATTTTGGATATGCGATAGGAAGCATAGATTGTGAGTGAATAGGACAGTAAGTAGAGTATGAAGTACACATTAGCCAGCCCGATGAATTCGGGGAAAAAAGCGACCACGTATGTGTAGTAGGACCGTATAGAAAATGCCTGAGAGCTGTTTACATACCAGTCATTGGTGAGATACTCCTTATCCAATACCCTCTTGATAAGGGGTAATTGCTCATTCGGGTCATTTGAGTTGAGTGAGAAATCGTATCCCGTAATGTAGACTATAGACAAAAGGAATACTACCAGTACAAGCCAATGATCCGTTACATTGATTTTCCTTACCATATTAACGCCCACACCAATCACATTGACATCAAGTCAGTCTATGACATCTAGGTAATGTTTAGCCTGAATTTGATGGCGTCAAAAAACATCTCAAAAGGAAGTTGGGATATCCTAACAGTGGACGAACCACATATCCTCTTAACTGAAACTGTTTCTATCTCGATAATCCTCGCATTAGCCCTCTTAGCCTTAATCAAGACCTCAGTGTCAGTAAACGAACCCCTGTTCCTCACGTCAAGCTGCCTCCACAACTTCAGGGAAAGTGCCTTGGGTGTGCCGTTAACGTCTGGTGAAACCCCAAGGAACATGAGGTTAATAAAAAGGTTGTAGAGGTTGGATGATATCCCCCTGGCTACCCCGTCATCCCTAACAACCCTATTCACCTTGACGATAACTTTGTCAGAGTCTTCCCTGGCAATCCTCTCGCACACCTCAACCAGGGCTTTGTGAGGCACCTGCAGGTCCGCGCACATATACACGACGTACCTGCCCAACGCCTGAGAGCACCCTGACATCACGCCTAACCCCCACCCCTGGTTGAAAGGAACCCTTACGGACCTTATCCTCCTGTCTTTTCCCATTAGCTCGCGTATTACGTCACCTGTTTTGTCAAAGGAGCCATTATCTACTATCAAGAGCTCAAAATCTGATATTTCCGCCTCTCCAAGATGCTTTAATAAATCGGGAATCGATATTGGCAATGTTTCCTCTTCGTTGTATGAGGGGATGATTATCGAGAATATCGGACCTTTGAATCCACTTTCTGGCATGGTATAGATTCTGTGCCCCCCCTTAATAACTTTTGATTATAGGATATCTCTGATAGTCCTGTAAACACTATCCGGGTCTAGCCCGTAACTCCTCCGCAGGTGGGTTTGGCTTCCGATAACGTTGCAGAAACCATCTGGTAGGGCTATCCGCCGGAATGGGACCTTGCAGTCTAGTTCCGCAAGAACTTCTGAGATTGCACCTCCCAATCCACCCACTAAGCTGTGCTCTTCAAGCGAAAACATCGGTCTGCCTGTCTCAGCAAGTTCCTTGACCAACCTAATGTCAAGAGGTTTGATAGTGTGCATGCTCACAAGACACACCTTTTTTCCATCGGCTTGAAACCTCTCGCACACTTCCTTTGCCGTAGCTAGCATGTTGCCAGTAGATATGAGTGTAAGGTCTGAACCATTATTCAGGATGATGCCCTTACCAATCCGGAAGTCTATGTCATCAGATGCGTGCACAATCGGATCTTTTTTACTGAGCCTTATGTAGACAGGTCCGCCTCGTTTCAACGCCTCTCTCACTGCATACCCTGTCTCAATAGGATCTCCTGGGCAAATGACGCACATGTTGGGTAGGGAACGCATTATCGAGATGTCTTCATTCGACTGGTGAGTTGGCCCCTGCGAGCCGTAAGTCAAACCGCCTCCTGAACCTATTAACTTGACGTTGAGCTTTGGGTAACATAGGTCAAGTTTTATCTGCTCGTAACACCGGAGGGTTAGGAAATGCGACATTGAGTAGGCGAAAACCTTCTTTCCAGAAGACGCGAGGCCCGCGGAAATGCCAATCATATTGGCTTCAGCTATGCCGACGTTGACGTATTGTTTGGGTAGGTCGTCGATGAACCTCTCGAAGACTGAGTAGCCTACGTCCGATGTGAGTAGGTAGACCCCTTTGTCTCGTTTAGCTAGGTCGTAAAGAGTGTTGGCAAATGTGGGCCTCATTTCTTAATGCCACCCCTTGACAGATGTGTCCTCCCCCTCTTCTTTTTCATCACCCTCTCACGCTTGACCATAGTCTTGAAGACCTGGCCTCCGCGGTGGGCCACCACACCGCTTTCCTCAAGGTATTTTCTCGCGCGTTCTACGCGCTCTTCGATTAAGGATTGGTCGAAGAAGGGCAGCTTCATCTCCATGAGTTTGGTGTTAGGGTGAAGCTCGAGACCGTGACATGCGACCTCATCAAAATGTTCCTTTACGAACTCTAGGGTGTCATTGAGTTCCTCCTCTGTCTCGGTCGGGAAACCTATTATCAGGTCGGTCCTGAGCATGAGGTTGGGTCTGTTCACCCTCAAAGACTTAAGGAGTGGGCTGAGTTTTTTAACATTTGGGTTACGTCCCATGAGCGTCAACAGCCGTTCACTTGTCGTCTGAATGGGTATGTGCACGTCCCTTATCTTCGGGTTCTCAAAAAGTTCGAATAGCCTTTTCCCGTAGTGTACTGCCCAGTTAGCTCCAAATTGGTTTACGTAGACGTCGAAGTTGCCTGGCAGAGTTAGTATTTCCTCTAGAATGCTGGGGAAGGAGTCTTGCTGTTTGAGATCGATACCCCAGGACCCTATGTCTCTGCCTTCAAGGAATATGGTCTTGGCCCCGTTGTTTAGCATAGAATTGACCTCATTTATCACTTCCTTTTTAGACCTGCTGACGTTCTTGCCTATACCCTTCACGTGAGGGCAGTATGTGCACTCTATGCTACAACCGTATTGTATTAGGACATACTTCCTCGTGGGGTCGTAGTTCCGGTAGTCTTCTCTCCTGAACTCTCCATTGTTTGGGATGTCAGACCATCTGACCCTAGCATTTGGGATAAGTTCCTCTATAAGCTCTGGCCTTTCCGGAGGTATTAGAAGATTCGCCCTTTTTTCGTACTCATGGTATCTTTCCGGAGTAATTTTTGGCAGGCAGCCGTATACTAAGACCTTCTTACCTCCGCGGAGGTAGGACTCGATGTGCCTGAGGTAGTCGTCTATCACTGGTAGGAAGCTGCCGCATGCCCCGGTCACTATCCACTCGGCATCGGCGGGTTTGTTGACTATTTCCCAGCCATTCGCCTTAAGGAATTCCTGGAACTTTCTGAAAATCAACAAGTAGGTTATGCAAAGCCCATTCTGCCACATGTACACTCTTGTAGCCTTTTTTGAGTTAAGTTTTTGGTTCATGTTTTTTCATCTTCGTTGTCCCCAAGGTGGGAGATCATTATTGGGTACCCCAAGCTCGATGAGTGCTGAGGTTAGTTGTTTTATGTCAGGCGACTTGTAATGCCAGTCAAGTTGGTCTTCCATGAAAGAGACACCCTTGCCTTTAACTGTGTGCGCTATTATACAGCTTGGTTTACCTGATTTGAGAGGAACGCGACTCAGAGCGCCTTCTATCTTAACGTGATTGTGGCCATCAATCTCTTGGGTTGACCATCCGAAGGACTTCCATTTCTCAGCGAGAGGCTCAAGGTCAAGTACATCCTCAACTCGGCCAAACGCCTGCAGTTTGTTATAGTCTATAATAGCGGTCAGATTATCCAACCTGTGGTGTGCAGCGAACATTGCTGCCTCCCAGATTGAACCCTCATTACATTCGCCATCGCTTAAAAGAACGAAAACCCTGTATCTGCAGCGATCCCGCTTGGCTGCAAGAGCCATCCCAGATCCTATCGCAAGACCGTGTCCAAGTGAACCAGTTGAAAAGTCTACACCCGAAACCTTCATTGATGCGTGGCCGCCAAGCGCCGAGTCATCCTGGCAGTAGGTCTTCAGGGAGTTTTTCTGAAGGAATCCTGACTCTGAAAGCACTGCGTAAAGTGCTGCGGCAGCATGTCCCTTGCTTAGTATGAACCTGTCACGCATGGGCCAGTCTGGTCTGGCCGGGTCGATGCGGAGTATTCTGCTGTAAAGTACCGTAAGTATGTCAGCGACTGAAAGGGACGAACCGATGTGTGAGGCGCGGGCGTTATGTGTCATGTTGAGCGCATGCGCGCGCACTCTCGTGGCTAGTGCTTTTGAGTCACACGACTTCCTCTTAAGGCTCATGAACGCACCATATGTTTTTTATACCATGAGATTGTCGATGCCAAACCATCGGCAAGCTCAACTTTTGGACTCCATCCTGTCGCGGTTCGTAGGGAGTTTATATCAGCCTCAAGGTGCATAATCTGGCCGGGAGCGTAGGGTATCTTTCCCAAACCAAGCTTCAGATTCGGGTTAATGAGATCCCTTGCCTTTTCCGCGACGTGACGTACTGTATAAGCCTGTCCAGAGCCGAGATTGAAGAATCCATTTGCCTTCTGATTTTCCGCTGCAGAAATCACTGCGTTCACAGCGTCGTCAATATAGATGTAGTCCCACTTCTGCCTCCCCTCAGTCAGAGAGGGGGTCTCACCCTTAAGGAGTCTCGTTATCACGTAGGGTATCATACGGGTCTCAATGTCAGCTGGGCCGTATGACCAGAATAGCCTAAGCCAGGAGAATCTCATATCGTATTGCGCACATAAACGCTCTGCGATAACTCCTGTTGCATATTTGGCTGTTCCGTATAGCGTCTTTGGGGTGGCTATACCATCCTCTTTGACGGGGATGCTGTAGTTACCGTACTCAAGGACCGAACCTAGCCCAACCATGCAGCTGCATCCAGTTTCACCGCAAGCCTTCACAAGCTTAAGGCTCCCATCGATGTTGTCGAACACCTGTCCAATGTTGTTAGCATCCTTGTTAGAGCCCGCGCCATGCCATGCAAGATGGAAGAGTGCTTCAGGTTTCAGCGATTTTATCTTCTCTTCGCAGTCGCTTAGTTTCCTCAGGTCCCCATATACGACGGCAACGTCACGCAGGACATCCTTTATCCTCCAAGTATCGCTTTCCCGTCTGACCAGAATCGAGACATCCCATCCGTCACCGACCAGTCGGCGAACCAGATGAGAGCCCACAAAACCTGTTCCGCCGCTGATCAGAGCACGCATGTTAGAGTAGCTCCAGCAGGGGTATCAGAATGCCCCCGCTTTTTGTAAATCCTGACATGTCTTGTGATATGTCCTTCATGTATCCGTATGAAAACACGATCATTTTATCGACCATGTTCTCAAGCGCGTGTTCAAGCGGCACTATCGGCACATGTGACTTGGGAGTGTAGTACCCGTAGAATTTCTCATTCTTGTCGCATAGGTATCCTATATCATCTGACTTAAGACCCGTCATCGCCAGGGTAAGAACCCCCCTTCCTCCAGCCCCATATCCAGCGAACGTTGTGCCTATTTTTTTATCTTCGATTACCTGGTTTCTAAAATTGTACAGGCTATTCTCCACCTGATGCCCGAACGCATCATAGGCTTCTAGTCGTTGTAATTTGGGATAGATTAGGTGTTTCGGGGTTTTTTGTGGGTCAGCGGCAGGCTTTGCCACGACAAGCAACGAGTTCCCGCGTCTTTGGCTTTCAGGTAGAAGTTCGCAGTCAACAAGCTCGAACCCACCCTCAACAAGGACGTTGCGTATTGTGTCAACGCTGAAATAGCATGGGTGCTCGTGACCGAAAAGGCAGTACTCTCTTCGTTCCATTATCTTCGGAAGATCGTGCACCTCAAGTACCAGAAGACCCTTCTTCTGGTCTATGAAATCTCTTATTGAGACAAGGAAGGATAAGGGGTCAGTAAGGTGGTCGAATGTGTAGGTCAGAAGGACCACCTGAAATGGGAAGAGTTCTTTGGGTATTCTGTCAAGGACATCATTGGAGAAAAGCGCTTGTATGACTGGGACCCCCCTTTCCAAGCTTATATCAACAAGAGGCTTGGAGGGTTCTATACCGTACACCCTAGCCCCAATGTCTTGGAAGCAAGACAACTGGAAACCGTCACCGCTGCCTATCTCAAGGACGGACGCTCCCTTCTTCAGGTTGTATCTCTCAAAGAGTGAGCCTGCTAAATTCTTCATGAACTGTCTGGCGAAAGGCGAACTTGCGACGGAGTATATGAAACCCTTATAGTAGCCGCTCACATCCACATCGTGTAGTGTCTGTATCTGCTTACATCTTTCGCACACGTAAATGGTTAGAGGATAGAGGAATTCACCACCCACATCCTTTTTTGTCCTGAAATCCTCAACTAGGGGGCATTCAGGAAAATTAATTACCTTACGCATGTCATGGCAACCACAGATGCGACACGTCTCCCGCCTTTTAACTTTAATCATCTTCTTTCACAACACTTGTATATTATCCCTTAATATTCTTCCCGGGGGTTGTCTTCGTGCGAGGACAGTCATTCGTCCATCAGTGTTTCTCCCCGATGACTACCCCATCGTTCAAGAATCCGACATACCATTCTATCGTCCTTTTCATACCCGCCTCAAAGTCGTAGTGTGGCTTCCAATTCAGAATTTTCCTCGCCTTTTTTGAAGAAAGGTACTGGTGCCGTATCTCGTTGGATGCCTCGTCCAGTATTACCGGTCTGAGGTCACTTCCCATAATCTTGATTATCCTTTCCACCAGCCCTTTGACTGTCATCGGCTTCTCGTTGCTGAAGTTTAACGCCTCGCCGTGGATTTTTTTGTCGCCCATCCGCTCAGCCAAGAGCATATAGGCTTCTACAGCGTCCTCTATGTATATGTAATCCCTAGTGGATTTTCCATCGCTTCGAATCAGTGGCCTCTCACCGTAGTTTACAGAACGTATCGTCCCGGGCACGATCCTGTTGAAATTCAAGTCCCCGCCGCCAAAGAAGTTCCCGCACCTTGTGACGCAGACCGGGAGGCCGTAGGTCTCGAAGTATGATCTAGCGATTAGGTCTTCGCAACTCTTGGAGACGTCGTACGGATGCCTGCCCTCAAGAGGTGTGTCCTCGCTGTAGGGAAGCCGTATCTGGTTTCCGTATGCCTTGTCGCTTGAGGCGCATATGATGCGCCTGACAAGAGGAGCCCTCCTACTGGCCTCGAGCAGGCTCCAGCTTCCTTTTATGTTGGTCTCGAATGTCGATAACGGGCCCCTATTAGCTATTGTTACTATGGTCTGAGCTGCCAGGTGGAATACTGTATCTATTTCATATTCGTTCAGCGTTCTTTCCAGTAGTGGATAATCCTCGACCGCTCCCCTCACGACACTAACCTTTTCGTTGTATCCGGTCAGTACCAGGTTGGATTTTGGAATCCAGTCACGAATAAGTCCGGTGACATTAGCCCCTCGATCAACCAATGCTTTCGTAAGCCACGACCCGAGGAAGCCAGTGCAACCGGTCACGAAGACATTTCTGTCCCTCCAAAACCTGTCATCCATTTTACTTTAAATTATTTAACAGTTAAGGGTTTTAAAGAGAAGTTAAAGGCATTTCACCAGATTTTCCAGGGAGGTTTTCCAGAGTTCCATAAGTTGTTCAGAATCTCGACCTCCCGGTAGGTGTCCATGCATTGCCAGAACCCCTCATGCTTGAAGACCATAAGCTCACCCTCACGTGATAGTTCAACGAGGGGCTTTGCCTCTAGGGCTTGATTCTTTTCCAGGTCTAGGTACCTGAAGAACTTTTTATCGAAGACGAAGAATCCGCCGTTTATAAGCCCTGAGAATGAACTTGGTTTCTCGTGGAAGGACAATACCCTGCCCCCCTCGGCTTGTATCTCACCGAAGCGTGATGAGGGGTGCACTCCAGTGATGGTCCCGATCTTCCCATGGGATTTGTGGAATTCAAGTAGTTTTTTTATATCGACGTCTGCCAGTCCATCTCCGTATGTTAACATGAACGTGTCGCTGTCAATGTACTTTTCTATCTTCTTAATCCTTGTGCCAGTTAGTGACTCCTCGTCGGTGTCAGCTAGGGTTACACGCCAGTCATGCTCGCGGTGCATGCTGTGCACCGCAATCTCCTTCCGGTCACCAAGGTGTATTGTGAAGTCGTTGTTCATGGCATCGTAATTAAGGAAATACTCCTTGATCAAGTTCCCCTTGTACCCGAGGCACAGAACAAACTCTTTAAACCCGTATTTCGCATAGATGTGCATTAGGTGCCAGAGTAGGGGCCTGCCGCCTACCTCAACCAGGGGCTTTGGCTTGTACTCTGTCTCCTCCCTTAGCCGAGTTCCGCGGCCACCGCAGAGTATAACAACTTTCATGTCAGTTTAGTCTTTAGTCGCTCCTTTTAAAATATCCGGAGGATAGTTAACCAAGATGGAGACCATAGCGCACGTGAGGCTCAGGTACCTGCCGCTGACGGAAACATTCATATACAACGAGATAACTAGCATCACATCTTACAGGGTTTTGGTGTTCTGCGCGCAAAAAAAGAACCTGGAGTCTTTCCCTTACGCTGGTTTGCGAAGCATTTCGGACTTGAATCCCATAAGCTATCTCATTAACGGCGCATACCTGCATTTTCACCTAGGGTGCCCGCACTTCTCACAGGTAATAGAGCGGGAGGATGTAAGGCTTTTGCACGCCCATTACGGCCCCACCGGGTTGAGAATGCTTTCCCTAAAGAGGAGGCATATTATCCCGCTTGTTACGTCGTTCAGGGGCATTGATGCGTCACTTTTCCCGTCAAGGAAGCCGGGAATGTACGACCTGCTATTCAAGGAGGGGGACATTTTCCTAGCTCGCTCGTATGACATGAAAAAGGACCTTGTCAGGATGGGCTGCCCTGAGGGTAAGGTAATGGTCCACCACTCTGGGATAAACTTGGATGAATTCCAATACGTGAAGAGGCAACCATCAGATAGGACTGTATTTCTGACAGTGGCAAGACTGGCGGAAAACAAGGGCGTCCAAGACGCAGTCGAGGCATTCGCACAAGTACATGAGAGCCGCCCTAATACGCGGCTGAAGATTGTCGGCGAAGGCCCCTACAGGGATGTTATTGAACGGAGGGCTAAGGAGCTCCGTGTCTTAGACGATGTTGATTTGTTCGGCGCTTTACCGCATCATAAGGTTATTGAAGAGATGTTAAAATCCCACATCTTCGTGCTCCAATCATTCACCACACCGGATGGAGAGAAGGAGGGGATACCAAATGTGCTTATGGAAGCCGCCGCAACCGGTATGCCAGTTGTCTCAACACGACACGCTGGGATACCAGAGCTTGTATTGGAGGGTAAAACGGGCATTGTGGTTGAGGAGAGGGATATTAAGAGCCTTGGCAGTGCAATGATCAGGCTTATAGATAACACCAACCTATGTGATAAGATGGGTGTGGAGGGGAGGAAGCATGTTGAATCGGAGTTTAACATTAAAAAACAGGCTGCGAAGCTTGAAGGAATATACGATGAGTTGATTGGTGATTGACGGTGTGTGGTATTGTGGGGATAATGGGTTTTGAGGACAGGGGACTGCTCAGGGATATGATGGATACAGTCCACCATAGGGGCCCAGATGACTGCGGCGAATACCATGATTCAGACGTGATGCTCGGCCACCTGCGCCTTTCCATCATAGACCTTTCAACAGGGAAGCAGCCGATATTCAACGAGGAAGGTGATGTGGTCACGATATACAATGGGGAGATTTACAACTACCTTGAACTGAGGAGAGAACTCGAGGCTGAAGGCCACAAGTTCAGGACAAACACCGACACGGAGGTCATCGTGCACCTGTATGAGGAACATGGTCCACTTTTTGTCGAACACCTGAGGGGGATGTTCGCAATCGCCCTCTGGGATGCGTCCAAGAAGAGGCTCGTCCTAGCAAGAGACAGGTTAGGCATAAAACCAGTCTACTACTTTGAAAAGGATGGAGCGTTCCTGTTCGCCTCGGAAGTGAAGGCGCTTTTAGAGTATGATGGCTTAAATCCGGCGTTGAACAAGAAGGCAATCCACTATTACCTCACCCTCCAGTATGTCCCAGGAATGCAAACTGCACTTGAGGGGGTGATGAAACTACAGCCAGGCCACATGCTAGTGCGCGAGGGTGGCAAGACCAACGTCACCCAATACTGGGACCTTAAGGCTCAACTGCATGATGTCAGCGAAAGCCAGTGCCTTAAAGAACTTGATGCGCTACTTTCGGATTGCGTGAGGATGCGCCTGATGAGCGACGTGTCACTCGGCGCCTATCTCTCAGGCGGCCTTGACTCAAGCACAATGGTTGACATGATGACGTCGATGATGCCTGAACCTGTGAAGACGTTTAGCGTAGGATTCGGGTACGAGGACGTTGATGAGGTGAAATACGCGAAGACTGTGGCAGACCACTATAGAACAGACCATCATGAGATCATTATCGACTCCCATCATGCGCTGAAGTCCCTTCCATTGGTGATATGGCATCTGGATGAACCCATCGGCGACCCTGCGGCTGTGCCGACATATTTCCTGTCTGAACGGGCGAAAAGGAAGGTGACGGTAGTACTCACGGGCGAAGGCGGAGACGAGGCATTCGCAGGCTACAGAACATACAAACTACTCAACGTAGGCGACCGCATGCGCAATATCCTGCCCCCTGTGATGAAGGATAATGTCATACCATACGCGATAAAAAATATCCCCGGATTCACACGAGGTAAAAGATACTTAAGGTATATCTCAGCTGCAGACGAGGAAAAGGTCTACTTGGGTCAGGGCCACGTCCTAGACGAGGAGGAGAGGGGTGAGTATTATACTGGGGAGTTCCAGAAGGCGAACGCCAGCGTCGACTCCCTCAGCACAGTACGCCAGTGCTTCAGGGCACGGAACATGCCGACGTTCCTCAGCCGCTTACAATACGTTGACTTGAAGACGTGGGTCCCAGAGGACCTACTCATGAAACTTGATAAGACTAGCATGGCGTGGGCGATAGAGGGCCGCGTACCCCTCCTAGACCACAAACTCCTCGAATACACCATGTCGCTTCCAGCCCATATGAAGCTGAGGGGCTCCACAGACAAGTACATACTCAAGAGGCTTATGAGGGATAGGCTACCTAAGGAGATACTTGCACGCAAAAAGCAGGGATTCCGGGTGCCGATGCACCACTGGATGCTCAACGAACTGCGCGAGTTTGCGCATGACATATTATCAAAGGAAAATGTGAGAAGACGAGGGATACTTAGGCCCGATAAGGTCCAAGCACTCCTCGGAAAACCAAAAAACCTGTGGAGGGGGCACCAGATATGGGCCCTCATCACACTGGAACTGTGGCAGAGGATGTACATCGATGGAATGCCACCAGGGAGCCTGTAGAGGCTTATATTATATACACAATACATGTAGTTAGTATGGACCGTAGGTTGCTTGATTTCTTGGCCTGCCCAAGTTGCAAAGGAGATTTCAAGTGCACGCCATTTTTGTATAACAAGGAGGAGATTGTCGACGGGCTACTCACATGCAATTGCGGAAACTGGTACCCCATTATCGGAGGGATTCCAAGAATTCTCCCCAACACCCTAAAGGAACATCCTTCCTTTGCTGAGAGATACAGAGACAAACTACCGGAGGGAATAGTATCCGATAGAGACATCCAGGAGTTCAAGAAGTTTAAGGAGAGCACCAGCAAGAGCTTTGGATTCCAGTGGACCAAGTACAAAATTATAAACGAAATGGAAGAAAGCCCCATATTCTTCGATAAGACAGGGGTTGACGAGAAATTCCTAAAAGGAAAATTGTGCCTGGATGGAGGATGCGGCTACGGCAGATACAGCCTAGTAGCCGCCAAACATGGGGCAGAGATCGTGGCCGTGGACTTAAGCCAGGCAGTTGAAAGCGCTTATGAGAATACACGAGGGGTCGGGAGGGTGCACGTCGTCCAAGCCGACCTCTTCAACATCCCACTTAGGGAGGGTACATTCGACTTCGTTTATAGCATTGGTGTGTTACACCACACACCCGACCCGAAAGGCGCGTTCAAATGCATATCAAAGATGGTGAAAAGAGGCGGCCTGCTAGCGGTGTGGGTCTACCGTAAGAGGAGTCCTCTTTCGATGTTCTTAAACAATGTAATCAGGGTCTTCACTACACGGATGCCTATATGGATGTTATGGAGGCTCTCTTGGGTTGGGGTTCCGCTGGGGGGGCTCGTGAGGGGTATAGGTAACGAATGGCTTAGGCTGCAGGTGGGAAGGCTTTTCTTCTTCATTTCAAAGAGGCCTTACCCGGAAGAGCGGTGGGCTGACACCTTCGATTGGTGGAGCCCAGAGTACGAGCACTTCCACACCGAAGGCGAGGTTAGGGGTTGGTTGGAGGGGGAAGGATACTCCAAACTAAAGCTTAACAGGAGGAGGGAGGACGATATTGGGAGGAAGAACTTCAGGGACGACATAGGTTTCAGCGGCATAAAATAAATGACCGAATCTTAAAGGCGTCAGTATTAACACTTAAAATGTCAAACAGTCGAAAACACGTAGGAGGTGCAAGCGAGTAAAGGGAATGTGGGCGAGCCATGCTCGCACACATTCGCTAGACTGCAGTCTAGCGAATATCCTCGCGTATTTGTAATGAGAGTTTGCATGTTCACGATGCTGTTGCCGTCTCACGTTCTGGGTGGGATGGAGATACACGCCATGGATTTGGCGAAAGGTATAGCAAAATCCGGACATGAGGTTATAGTCATAACGAGCAGGCACCCGAGTGGGATTATGCATGAGTCCGTGGACGGAGTCGAAATCTATTATACGGACGTCGATGCAACAAGCAAGAAACCACTTGGTAGGAAAGCCTTGAATAAACTGGAAGAACTACACAGGGAAAAGAAATTTGACGTCGTACACAGCCAGTCTACAGCTGCCTTCTATTACGTGCGCGATGGAATCAAAAAGAGGCTGGGAGTGCCTTTGATCACGACGATGCATGGAACGTCATTGAGCGAAATCCGAAGCATCATCAACCAGGGTTTCAGTCTGATGCTATTTCCGAAAATTCTGTTCCATACCTTTAACCACTATTACTGGACAAAAGAATTCATAAAGGAAAGCGAGGCGGTGATAGCTATAAGCAAGGAACTCAGTGAGGATATACCAAAAGAATTCAACATAGCCAAGGACACGGTTAAAACCATATACAATGGCATTGACACTACAGTATTTAGATCGTATGCTAGCAAGGTTATGGGGGAGTATCCAGGAGAGAGGATTATTCTTAGCGTCTCGGTCCTGCACAGGCAGAAGGGTGTGCAGTACCTCATTGAGGCTCTCGCAAAGCTTGTTGATAGGATTCCAAACGCGCATCTCATAGTAGTCGGGGACGGACCTTACCGTAAGAGTTTAGAACAACGGACTATCAGACTGAAACTTGGAAAAAATGTCACATTCATGGGAAAGGTCCAACACGAGGGATTGGCAGACTACTACAACGCCTGTGAAGCTTTCATAATACCTACCATCCGTGTTGAGGGTCTGCCTTTAATTGAACTTGAGGCTATGGCCTGCGGGAAACCGGTAATAGCCTCTGAGATTGGGGGGATTCCGTCAGTAATCACCGACGGCGTTAACGGTTTACTGGTCAAGCCTAAAGACATTGACACGCTTGCTAATAGGTTGATTGAAGTCCTTGAAAATGAGAAACTGGCAAGGCGACTTGGAAGTTCAGCACGCAAGACAATAGAGGAGGGCTTCAGCAGGGAGAAGATGGTTGCCGACACAATCAAAGTCTATGGTGGGTGCATTAGGTAATGTGCGGGATATTCGGCATACTGGGTGTTGATGACAGAGGACTTCTTGAGAGGATGGGAGAATCTCTCAGGCATCGTGGGCCGGATGATTCTGGAGTATACACTGATGCGGGAATCAGCCTCGGCCACACTAGGTTGAGCATCATAGACCTGAGCGAACGAGGCCGCCAGCCGATGTGCAACGAGGACGGAGACATATGGATAGTCTACAACGGGGAGATATACAACTTCAAGAGTCTGCGAGCAGACCTAGAAGCCAAAGGACACAGGTTCAGGACCGACACAGACACGGAAGTCATAATACACAGCTTCGAGGAATACGGCAAAGACTGCGTGAAAAAACTAAGAGGCATGTTCGCATTCGCAATATGGGACAGGAAGGGGGAACGCCTTTTCCTGGCCAGGGACAGACTTGGGAAGAAGCCGCTTTACTACTCCCTAGTGGAAGGCAATTTCATATTCGCCTCTGAGATAAAGGCGATGCTTAGGTATCCTGGATTCGTGAGGAAGGTTTCATTGGAAGGTTTGAACGCCTACATGACCCACCAGTACGTCCCAGCACCTCTGACTATGTTCGATGGGGTGCACAAGCTGAGGCCTGGACACCATATGACTGTGAGGGAAGGTAGGGTCATGTTAGAAAAGTATTGGGATATTGACCTTGAGAGTAATGTGGCCAAGAGCGAACGACAGTTCATATCTGGGATGATGATGCTCCTTGAGGATGCGGTCGCTATGAGGCTGGTGAGCGACGTCCCGCTTGGCGTATACCTCTCTGGCGGGCTTGACTCCAGCACCATTGTGGCTTTGGCTTCTAGACTAGGGGAAGAGACTGTGAAGACTATATCCATCGGGTTTGAATGGGGCGGACTTGACGAGCGACCCTACTCGCGCATAGTCGCTGAAAAATTCAACACCGAGCATACTGAAATCGTGATTGGCGGTGATGCGATGAAATCGTTTAGGGATATTGTATGGCACATTGACGAACCGATTGCTGACTATGCTATTGTCCCGACATACCTTATGAGCAAATACGCGAAGAAGCATGCGACGGTGTATCTCACAGGCGACGGAGGCGATGAGCTGTATGGGGGGTATTCGAAGTACAGGTGGGTTAGAAAGCGGGAGTTCCTATTCAACATCCCGCTCACTTCACGTCTTTTGAACCTTGCTGCTGACAATAAACACGTCGGCGACCTCATGGATAACATGGCTGACTCAAGGGACGTTAGAAATGTTATCAGGAGTGCGAGAGACTTAAAGGGGACGTACATCAGGGGCTCGAGGGTGCTCACAGAGGAGTATAAGAAAGATGTCCTAGCTCGTGATATCTTCGAGTCGAATCCATATGAGCTGACTGTTGAGCCCCACATATCACATGCAAAGGAGTCGAAAGGCAATGATTTCCTGAACAGGATACTTTATCTTGACGTGAAGACATGGCTTGCTGAGGACTTCCTAATGAAGGTAGATAAGATGACGATGGCACATTCTGTAGAAGCTAGGTCTCCGCTCTTGGACCAACTGCTCGTGGAACACGCTTACACGATACCATCCTATATGAAGGTCGGCATTGCAGGCAAGGATAAGATGATCTTCAGGAAGGCTGTGAAAGACATTCTCCCAAAGAGCATAGTCAGGCGGAAAAAACACGGGTTCGAGATACCATTCGATGCGTGGCTGAAGGAGGAACTGAAGGCAGACTTCGATAATGTCTTGAAGTTCATTGACAGAACAGAGTACTTCAGGAAAGCCAATACAATGAGGTTGCTTGAACATTACATGAAATCCAGGGCGAAAGACACAGAATACGAGAACGGTCGTAGGCTTTGGGGGCTGTTACACTGCTTTAAGACATGGCATGAGATTTTCATGGAGGAGGCTGGGGGGTGAAAATACTTTTCCTGACTGCAAGCTTTTTCAAGCAGGGCGCGGTCGCGAAATACGCTGTCGAACTGGCTGAAAGGTTCGCGAAAGACAATGAAGTCCACGTCCTGACTACATGGCAGAAACACGACATAGACGGCGTGACATTCCACAAGATCCCGATACCACGATGGCCGTATTATATGCTAATCGGCCTCAATGCAGTGAAGAACACGGTGTTCGCAAGGAAGCTCGACAAGGAACATAAATTCGACATCATACACAGTCAGGGGGCTGAGTCGCTTTACCAGAACATACTTAAGGCGCCAAGCTGCCATAAGGCTGCGGTCGAACAGTTCAAGAGGGAGAGGGGCTTCGGGTATAGGGTGCTGAAGACCTTCGAGCCCGCGTCAAACATCGTCTTACAAATAGAGAAGTACAACCTAACGCACAGGAACTTTAAGAAGTTGATTGCCTTGTCAAAGGGCAACCTCAGGGAGGTACAACATTACTATGGGGTCCCTGATGAGTACATTAGGCTGATACCAAACGGTGTCAACATAGAGGAGTTCACACCAGAGAACAGGAAGTTATACAGGACTGACGTCAGGAGAATGCACGGAATCGATGAAAACGACATCGTCCTACTATTCGTTGGATGGGAGTTCAAGAGAAAGGGCCTGAGGCACGTAATCGAGGCCTTACCACACCTGCCGAAGGACGTGAAACTGGTCGCAGTCGGCGGCGACAAAAGACAACCTTATGAGAGACGCGCTGCTGAATTGGGCGTCAGTGATAGAGTCGTGTTCACAGGACACTCAAGTGAAGCCAGGAAGTACTATGCATCAGCCGACCTATTCGTGTTCCCGACCGCATATGAGGGGTTTAGCATGGCCACGCTCGAGGCGGCTGCATCAGGCCTTCCAGTCCTTGCGACCCTCGTTAACGGCACTGAGGATTTGATAAGGGAGGGGGAGAACGGATTCTTCATAGAGAGGGAGGGAAAGGACATTGCAGAGAAGGTCAGACACGTGCTGGATGATGACCTCCTAGGCAGGATGAGCGCGAAAGCCAGAAAGAGCGCTCTGCCGCATTCTTGGGATAGTATAGCAGCAAAGACTATGCAGCTTTACGAGGAAGTCTTAGAGTAGACGCCGTATCCTAGGAGGCGTGAGATACCATGTCTGAGTACGGTCGGGATCTTGAACTTGTCCATAAGAGTCGATGCCAGCATCACGTCCTCCTGCCGTAGGGACTTCAATGCGACAACCAGCAGGCAGTAGATGAGGACGAGGGATACTGACGACAAGACGAGTGATATTACCGAGGCCTCAACAGCCTCCTTGATGACAGAGATGGAGAGGATGGTTAGAATCGAGGATGCGAATAGTTTGCATATCCTGAGGGGAGAGTATGACAGTCGCACTACGCCCCTCACGTGACCGTATGACAGAAGCAGTATTGCGACTGATGATGCGAGCGTCGCCAACGCTGAGCCAAACATCCCTAACGGAGGTATTAACAACAGGTTCAGGGCCAAATTCAACAGTGCACCGAATCCGATGTTCCTGGCGTTAAGCTCAGGCCTGCCTTCCGCGTTGATAAGCTCTATGAATAGCATCGCTATGCCGAAGAAGAACGCGTTTAATGAGAGTATTCGAAGGGGGTCAGCTGCCTGGAGGTAGTCTGAAGTTACGAACAGGACAAGGATTTCACGAGCGAAAATAAACACCGCGAGGAAAATGGGTAGGAACAGGAGGAAGAATGATTCAATGAGGTAGGAGGTGATGTAGGATATCCTTTCACTTTTCTTGGCACCGAACAGCTCAGTCACCACGGGGGAGAATATCTGAAGCACAGCTGTGAAGAAGAGCAAATTGACTGTCGATGCAAGCCATGCGACGTTGTAGACCGCAACGACTGCCGAACTTAGGAAGAACTGCAGGAGGAATATGTTAGCCCAGGAGAGCATGTTGTTTGAGGTCACGTGGATGATGCTGAAAAACCCGAAACCGATGAGTTTCTTCGCAATGCCAGCGTCGAATGAGCGACCGAAGCCGTAGGTCCTGTGCTCGTATATAATGAGGAGCATTGTGGAAAGAAGGAATGAGAATGCCACAAGGACCATGACACCCCATAGGGACGCCAAAAGCAGTGCCGCTAAGACAACAGCTGATATTCTAAGCAGGTTCTGTAGGAAGTTGAAGAACGACGAGACCTCCGGCCTTCGGTGGCCGGTGAGTATGCCTCCAAAGAGGCAACTCACTGAGGTCAGTATCATGGCTGATAACATGAAGGCGAACGATGGATGGTTTTTGATGCCGAATGAGTATAATCCAGACAGGTAAATAGTGGAGGTGATGGCCAAAGCCAGGATTAAAAGAGCGGTGTTGAGTAGTAGGCCGGTGGATATTGTAGACTCCAACCCCTTACTGTCTTTTCCGCCGCGGTAGAATGCGACGTAACGGCCCATGGCAGCAGGTATGTTGGGTATGAGACCGCACAGGAAGAGGCCCATGGACCAGACGAAGATGAATGTGCCGTAATCTTCTTGGGGGAATGACCTGACGAATATTAGGTGGAATAAGTAACCTAGGAATCTTGAGGCTACCATGATTGCCATCATTGTGACGCTTGCCTTCAGCATCACGTCCTTCAGGGATATCTCATCTGCCATTATCTTTTCACCATTCTCTCGTAAAGCTTGATCAGTCGTTTGGAGTTGTCGCTCAGGCTGAACTTCTCGTTCACTCGCCTTAGACCTTCCTTGCCCATCTTCTTTGAGAGTTTCTTGTCGTTGAGGAGGGTTGAGATTTTCATACCCAACCCTTTGGTGTCCGCAAATGGGATGTGATAGCCGCTGACGCCATCTTCTATTATCTCCGGTACCGCCCCTATGTTGAATGCCACAACCGGTTTGGAAAGGCACATAGCCTCGAGGAGGCAGTAGCCGAACGGTTCGTATTCTGATGTCATGGCGACGACGTCGGCTGCCGCGTAGGCGTCCTTGACGTTGTCGTTTGGTATAGGTCCTGTGAATACCACGTCATCGACCCTCAACTTTGATATTAGTGAATCGACCTTCCTCTTCTCCTCATCAAACCACGGACCTACGACGCAAAGGACTGAATCAGGAGACTGTTTCTTCACCTCAGCGAATGTCCTGATTAGGAGGTCTATCCTCTTTTGGAAGTGTAGGCGGGCGACACATAGGAGGAGCGGGCTTGCTTCAGGTATCCTGTATTCATACCTGAACGAGCGACCATTTGCTCCGTCGAATAATAGCGGGTCTATTGAATTCGGTATTACGTGGACTTTGTCCTGTGCCTTGGGGAATACAACACACAACGCCTTCTTCCCTGCCTCAGAGATGCACACAATCGCGTCTGAGCCTTCGACAAGGCCTCTACTCATTGGATTCGCCATAGTGAAGAAAACGCGCTCCTTCAGCGTTCTTTTCCGCTCCTCGCTTCCACGGTGGTTGAATATAAATGGTATGCCATTTTTCCGCGCATGTTTGAATGCGATGTGCGACGCAGGCTGATAGTATTCTTCAGACTGTATAATGTCCAGCTTGTCCTGCGAGATGAGTGGGGTGAGATTCTTCGGAAAGAGAACACCAGACAACTTCAAGCCAACCTCATACCTGCGCAGGCTGAGGTGGTCGCCGATTTTCTCGGAATCCATGGCGTGGACGCCGCCGGAGTAGTATTGGGCATGCCTTTCTTTTGAGGAGTAGTTGACGACGTCAACCTTCTTCGAAAGCTCAATAAGGAGGTTAGTGACTGGGCCGCGGTACTCTCTGGTGAAGTACTGGCTGACGTAGCCGAGTCTCAAACTCACACCTCCCAGGTCTGAAGCCCGTGCATGTCAAAGCTGAAACTTCTCACTGTCGAGCCAGCGTCTGAGAAGACCTTCGCGACTTCTTCCTCCCTGCCTGATTCGCAGTAGAGTATCATGTGGCCTCCGCCGCCGGCTCCGCCTATCTTCCCCCCGATTGCGCCGTGCTTGCGGGCCTTCTCGTACAGCCGGTCTATGTGTTCGTTGCTCATCATCGGGCTGAACTTTTTCTTCTCAACCCATCCTTCGTGCAGGAGCTCGCCGAAGCGGTTGAGGTCTCCTTTTCTGAGGGAGTGGTGGGTTTCCTCCGCTAGGGCTTTGACTTTGTGGAGAGCCGCCACAACTTCCTTCTTCCCCTTCACATAGGAGTCTATCTGGTCTGAGATTATGTCACCTGATTTGCTGCGTTCCATGATGTGGACGAGTACAAGGTTTTTCTCAAGCTCAAGATGGTGAGCCCTCCTCATCCGGACTGGATTAACCCTCACGAAATCGTGGCCGCGGAACTCGATGTAGTTGATGCCCCCAAACACTGACGCGTACTGGTCCTGGCGTCCGCCTTTGTTGTGGAGTTCCTCGCGTTCGAGGTTGTACGCTAGCTCCGCTATCTCGTAGTCCGTCATCCTCGACTCCCTTCGCATGTGATTGAACAATCCTATCAGCGCTATGAACGCCGAAGCCGAGGACCCGAGTCCGCTTCTTGGAGGCACGTCGCCACGCAGCCTAAGGTTGAGGCCTTCCTTAGTGGAGTGCATGTTCTTGACGACTGCGGCAAGGAGGTCGAGTGGAGTCCCGTATTTTATGTCATCAGTGGACTTGAATGTCAAACCTTTGGTGTGGCTGTCTTTCAGGTGGATTTCCCTGTCCTTCCTCAACTCCACACTACCCGATGCGTACTTGTTTATTGCGGCGCTGACGACGCATCCACCATGTTCTTCAGTATATGGTGAAACGTCGGTTCCGCCGCCTCCGAAACTTATCCTGACAGGGGCGCGAGTGTGTATGACCATCGGTTATCCCTTACGAACAGAAGACTTATATATTTCACTAATCTTAGAGCACACGACATCCCTTGCAAAGAAATCCCTGACCCTCTTAACGCCCTTCTCCGCCAGGTCAGATGCCAGGGCACTGTCCGCAAGTATCTTGCCCAATGCCTCAGCTAATGCAACAGCGTCTCTGGGTTCCACCAGGAGGCCGCCGCCGTCGACGACATAGGGCATCCCTGAGAAGTTCGTTGAGACGACGGGTTTGCCGCACGCCATCGCCTCAACAAGGACTAGGCCGAACGCCTCCTGCCGCGTGACAGAAGGCAGGACGAAGACGTCGCAAGCACCGTAGTAGCCAGAAAGCTCGCCATCACCGACATGGCCTGCGAGGAGTACGTTTTTGACACCAGACGCCAATACCTTCCTTTCCAGTCTGCCTCTCAGGGGACCGTCGCCGACAATCACGAAAACCGCATCGCTCAACATTCCAGCTGCCTCGACGAGGTAATCTAAACCCTTGTACTCCACGAGCCTGCCTACGAACAACACAACTTTCCTGCCTGAAAGACCCATTTTCTCCCTGACCTTTGAGTTGTCAACCGAGGGATTGTACCTCTTAAGGTCCACGAAGCTTGGAGCGACCACGACCTTGGCCATGAATCCAGAAAGCACCGCCGAGGACTGTGCGTAGTTCGGGGATGTTACGAAGATTCTGACAGCACGCCGCAACAGAATCCAGTGTAGTGGGCCGTATATTATTTTAAGAGGTAGGAAGATTATCCCGTCCTTCAATATGTCGGCATGGTAAGTTACGAATAGAGGCTTACCCCTGATGACAGAAGCGATGTAAGCCCAGACGCTACCCACAGGGTCGGGAAGGTTCACGTCAATAATGTCATATTCTCTTTCTAACAGGTCAAGAAGCACTCCTGGGGAGAATGGCCCGTTGAACAGACTGAACCAGACCTTCGACCTGCTCACATCAACGCCGTCAACAACTTCTGATGACTTGGTTCTGGGCTCGTGAGTGGTCAAAACCAGAACCTTCTCTCCCTTGCCGACAAGCCACCTTGCCAGCTCCAGAACCCTCACCTCCAAACCCCCAGAGTAGGGGAGGAAGTGCTTTGAAACCATGCAGACTTTCATCATATGGTAGCCAATAAAACCCCAGAAAACGAATACAACGCAAGTAATGCGAAGAGACACTCGAACGCTATGATGCTCAGCACAAGCTTCCTCTCCGATACCCCCCCGTTGATATACATTACAAGCCGACCAATGCCATAAACCTCGCTCAACTTAGGGCAGAGGAGCCTGCCACCCTTAAGCTCGCACCATGATTGCGCCTTAAACCTGCTTCTTGCCTTAAGGTAAAGCTCGAGGAAGAATGGAGCTATCAGTATGATGCCGACCTTCTCTATGTTGCCGACAATCACGGACGAGGCGACGACAGCCCCGATGCTCAAAGTCCCGACATCGCCTATGAGGATCCTGGCAGGGTACCAATTGTACCTGAGGAACGCCAAAAGGGCGCCAAGCATCGCGAACACGATGACAACAGCCTCGACACGACCTAGACTGTAGGCCACCAACCCGACGGTCGAGCACATGACAATCCCCAACCCGGCCTCAAGCCCGTTGAACCCGGCGAGCATGTTAGTCGCATTGGATGCCCCTGTGATTGCGATAGGTATTACGATGAGCGGGTAGAGTATACCGAAGTCGACCACGCCGAAAATAGGGAGTTCCATCGATTGAACCCCAGCGCTGACTGCAACCAAAGGCAACGCTGCGAAGACAGGTAGGATTGCCTTAACGCGCTGGTCCAAGAGTAGGAGGTCATCTATGACCCCTATCAATGCCATGAGGAGGACGGTTGACAGACAAGCCAGGACGTATGTGAGGTTCATCTCCACGCCAACCACATTGAATGTGGTGAGGGCGATGGCGAACAGCACCCCGACCAAAAAGCCGCCTATGATGGCGAAACCGCCCATCTCAGGAACAACAATGTTGCCCTGCTTGTTCATGTCCCTGCCTGCTATCTTAGCCTTCAAAAGCCGCGGAATGAACCAGGGGACAGTCAGGTAAGTGAACGCAAACGAGACCGCCAAAACAGCAAGTAGACTTATCATCTCAACCTCCAAGAGATATTATCTTATAATATTAAATCACTACCAAAGATGAAGGCAGTAATACTCGCAGGCGGCAGAGGTGAAAGACTCGGGAAACTGACTGAAAAAACCCCGAAACCTATGATCGAAGTGGGTGGTAAGCCACTACTAGAACACCAGATAAGACTGCTCACAAGATACGGGTTCAAGGACATAATACTCTGCACAGGCCACGTGTCCGGGAGGATAGAGGACCACTTCGGAGACGGGAGGGGATTCAAAGCCAGAATCGAATACTCCATCGAAGACAAACCACTTGGGTCTGCAGGCTGCCTTAGACTGATTGAAGGAAAAATCAAAGGATACTTCATCCTCCTCAACGGCGACGTAATGGTGGACATGAACCTGAAAAAACTTGTGGAATTCCACAAGGCAAAAAAAGCCAACGCCACGCTAACAATACACCCGAACAACCACCCAAATGACTCAGACCTCCTGGAAATGGATTCACGGTGTAGGATAACGGCCTTCCACCGGAAACCAATGCAGAATGGCAGATTCTACACTAACCTTGTCAACGCCGGAGTTCACGTTCTATCTGAGAGAGTACTCAGGCATATACCAAGAAGGGGAAAATCAGACCTTTACAGGGAAGTGTTCCCAAGGATGATTAAGGCAAAGGAAAGAGTATTCGGATACAACACGCCGGAATACATAAAGGACATGGGGACCCCTGAAAGGCTGAGGCAGGTGAGGAGGGACTACACAAGGGGACTGCCAAGAAAATACAACCTAGAGAAAAAGAGGCCTGCATTCTTTCTTGATAGAGACGGAGTCATAAACGTGGAAAGACACCTCCTCAACGAAGCCATAAACTTCGAACTCATCCCAGGCTCGGTAGAGGCGATAAGAAGGATAAACGAATCAGGACACCTTGCTATCGTAGTAACAAACCAGCCGGTCGTGGCAAGAGGCCTCTGCACCTTCAAAGATGTTGAGGAGGTCCATAAGAAGATGGAAACCCTCCTTGGCAAGGAAGGCGCAAAACTAGATGCAATCTACTGGTGCCCCCACCACCCGGATAGAGGATACAACGGGGAAAATCGAAGATACAAGACAGACTGCGAATGCCGTAAGCCGAAGACGGGGATGATAAGGGAGGCAGCTAGAAGGTTCAACATAGACCTGAAAAAATCGTACATAATCGGAGACTCGACAAGAGACATAAAACTCGGCAAAAACGCGGGAATAAAGACCGTTGGCGTGAAAACAGGCCACGCCTGCAGAGACGGCAAATACGATGTCAAACCAGACTACACGTTCAAAAACCTACACGAAGCAGTTAAACACCTGCTCAAAAACGAGTATATTTAAGATCAGTGCATATATTAAATCCACAAAAAACGCGACTGTAGTGTAGTCTGGCTATCACTCGAGGTTGCCAATCTCGCGACCTGGGTTCAAATCCCGGCAGTCGCAAAGAGCCTTACTAAGGCTCGCGAAGGTGCTGTCTCACAACCGACGCAAAGCGTCGGGTGTGTGTCCGAGACAAAAATCTCGGTCACATCGCTAACGCTCGACAGCACTGGGCGTGATAATGCATTCGTGCCTTCTGGAGAAGGCACAATTCATTTCGGTGCGAGCTGACGCGTCAGCTCTTTATAGGCCTTGCGTATTATAGTTGTAGAGGTGTTGGTGGTGCGGACTTTTTGGAAGGTTGTTGTGACCTTCGGGGTGTTGGGGCTGTTTGTGCTTATCATAGCTTTCATCATGGCCGGCCTGATGAGCGGATTCGACATGCCCACCATTGGAGGGGGGGATGTTGCCATCATCCCAATCCACGGTGAGATCACATTAGGCGGCTGCCCAACTAGCATCCTATTCACTGAAAGCTGCGCAGACGTTGATGAGATAAAGTCCCAGCTTAAGGAGGCTGAAAGTGACTTCAACGTTAAGGCTATAGTGTTGGACGTTTACTCAGGCGGTGGAAACGTCGTAGCGTCAAGGGAGCTTATGAGGGCTGTGAAGAAGACTGAGAAACCAACCGTTGCATGGATAGGGGAAATTGGAGCTTCAGGGGCGTACTATGCGGCCTCCGCAGCGGACAAGGTCATGGCTGACGAGGATTCGATGACTGGGAGCATAGGGGTTATCATGCCGGTCACCCACTACTATGGACTCATGGACAAGATTGGCGTCAACGTCACAGTGCTGAAGGCAGGTGATAGCAAGGACATCGCAAGCCCTTACAGGCCTATGACAGAGGAGGAGAAGGGAGAGTTGCAGGGTATGATGGATAAGGTTTATTACAGTTTCACTTCTGATGTCGCAAAGAACCGCAACCTGAGCATGGCTTACGTCAGTAACATATCACAGGGGAAGATTTACCTGGGGAGTGAGGCTAAGGAGCTGGGGTTAGTTGATGAGTTAGGTGGATTGGACGATGCTGTTAAAATGGCAGCGGAGCTTGGCGGGATAAAAGGAGAACCGGGGATTAAGCGGCCTGAAAAGAAGGTCAAGCTGACTGACCTGCTAACCTGAGGTATCAACGACCAGCGGCTGAAGCCGCTGGTTTGATAAGCTGATATTTGCCAAACCATACCAGGACAGGTGCTGTTCCTGAAGGGAACAGATATCTTGCTTTTTTAAACCCCTAATGCGTTATGGTAAGACAATGGGTAGGATTAAGCAGACGTACTTGAAGAGGATCGCGGAGAAGCTATTGAAGGAGTATCCTGACGCCTTCACGAAGTCAGAGTTCCAGGACAACAAGAAGAAGGTCGGACACTACACTGACATAACGAGCAAGAGCATAAGGAACAAGGTCGCAGGATACATCACGAAGAAGATAAAGCAGAAGGCTAAGAAGAAGGACTAATTCCTGTAGCATTCATCCCTTAGATTGCATGACTCACATTTTCTCGGCTGACCATGCGGGCACACGTCTGGGGCCGCCCCCTCCAGGATTTCTTGAACGCCGTCACGGGCGTCAAACACCTGTCGCCTCAGTTCCTCTGTGAACAAGACCGGCCTCCTCTTCGCAATTCTCGTGTACTCTAAAAGACCGTAGGGTATGTTTCCGCTGAATTTGTCTTCCATGAGCATACCGTAGGCGCACAACTGTATCCTGTCGCTTTCCCACCCCAACTCAGAGGCAACACCGGTCTTTATGTCAACTGGGACCAGACCACTGTTATACATTATCTTGTCAACGCGGCCTGAAAGGCCCAGAGAGTCGGACTTCAGGTTGTATTCTATCCTCCAGGGGGTGACTATCTTCAATGCCCTCTCGAAGCCGACGTCCTCGACCATAGCCTCCAAATCCTTCTGGAGTGTATCCAATTCAGCTAGCACTTCAGCCTTGACTTCAGGTATTAAGATAGAATGCAGTGCTGACCACTCCTGCGCAAATATGCACGGCAGGTCAGAGAAAGCTGAATCAAGCTCCATACACAGGATATGATACACATCCTCCTCTGAGCGAATACCCCCCAATAGGCGAGCCTGCCTCATAGACAATTCACGCCTCACTGCATGGCCTACGACGCCCCTAATCCGCTCTGGAGTTTTTTCTTCTTCCAAGCCAAGCACTGAGTATAGGTAGATGAGGCGAGCACAGTACGTGAACCTGCTAAGGTCAGACGCGCGTATCATCTCAACACCAAAGTAGGCTTCTCAACCACAACCTCCACCCTACCCCGATAAATCTGCACAACCCCCGACAACTCCACACGCCTACCAAGTAGGGTGGTGCTGTTGAGTGATGCTGCAACGTCATATGACAGGTAGACTTCAATGTCGCAACCACTGTCAGACAAAGTCAAGGCCATACTCCCGCCCTTGAACTCATGAACCCTTGTGATGTTGCCTCCTACCACGACAACCTTCTCAAGCGAGGATGATGTTACATCACAGACGCTGGAACGCGGAGGCTTAATCGACGGAGAGATGAATGAAATCAAAAACAAACCCAATACTGAGACGAACAAGGCCGCGTAAAGCATCCTGTCAGCCAATTAGACCACCCTAATCTGACCTGACAGTAGAGCCTTAAAAAAGAGTACATTAAACAGGAGTAGTACAGGACATACCTTAAGCTGCGCTGACAGCCTTCTTCCTACGCTTGCGCCTAATCCTGTTAACCTTCCCGCACTTGCGGCACTTGGTGGCATCAACAGGATTCTTAGCGTTGCAACTCATGCAAACGCCCTTAAAAAACCTGACCTCAGCCTCCTTAAACTTAGCCATAATGCAGCCAATATATAGGGTAGTGAGATATAAAAATCAGAAGAGTTTTAACTACAGCAGGATGAGGGATTACTTTTCCTTTACTCAGGGGTGAATTGTTTTAGACCAGCCACCAAGGTTAGGTTATATGATCTTTGAGTGGACTGAGGAAATAGCAGAGTTTATTGGGATACTGTTGGGGGATGGATCACTTGGTAAGTACAAATGTCATTCTGAAAAGGGGATAAAAACCCAGTATAGAGTTAAGATAACATGTGACTCGGATGAAGATTTACCGTATATTATGAACTTTGTTTCTCCTTTGATGGAGCGAGTATTCAAAAAAGAGCCACTACTTAGGTTTAAAACCACCGAGAGAGTAGTGGAGTTGCTACTATTTGGTAGAGAATATTACTATTCGCTGATTAGTTTAGGGTTAAAACCTGCCCCAAAAAGGGATAATGCAAGTATTCCTGAGTTTATAACGACTGAAAATCTTGAACGAGATTTTATGCGTGGTCTTTTTGACACTGATGGCTGTTTAGTGTTTGATAAGCAACATACGGATAGACATTATTACCCAAGGCTTGAAATCAAGATGCTACCGTCTCCTATGCGTAATCAATTTATCAATATGCTAGTACAATCTGGGTTTGATATCATGTTAGCCCCACGAATTTATTCAGATAAAGTTGTTAGAATTCAGATTAATGGTAAAGAGCAACTAGAAGAGTGGGCCAGTATGATTGGCTTTAATAATCCGAAACACAAAACAAAATATTTATTATGGAAAAGACTCGGTTACTGTCCGAAACGTATGTCACTTAGAGAGAGGGTAGATATGCTGTCCAAACTAGAGATAAGAAATAGCGGGGGGTAGATTTGAACTACCGACCTTCGGGTGTCTTAGAGTGCGTTCCTCATGAGGACGTACCTCTTATGAGCTTCGCCCGCACCGAGCAAATGTTCCTCTTGCGCGTCCGACGAGCACTCCTGACTGCTCAACCCCGCTTTATAACGGGTAGTTTATACGTTGTCTTTGTATAAAAGAGGCTAATTTTTTTTAGTGTAGATTTGATATGAGTGTGATAGACGGGCATTTTAAGGCAACATTTCAGTTCATCCGAGTGTCAGGAGGCATAATGCGTAGCCGAATATTAGTCCTGCCGTTATCGGTGGTAGTGCTGGGAGTGTTACCTTCTCTCTTCCGAGTATGTAGTAGAAGAGGGCTATGAGGCCGAGTAGGCCGCCGAGTGCGGTTGGTATTGCGTAGCCTGCGCCTTTGGCGGCCAGTACTGAGGCTGAGAATGTGAGGGGTATTGCTATGTCGCCTGCGCCGAGGTGTATGGCCCTGTCTCCGACGGGTATGGTGAACATGAGGGTGAATTTCCCTTGGCTTTCCTTTGCGAGGGTTACCATGTGTTTTGTGACGAATACTGCGATTAGGTCGTATGCTGACATTATCAGTATGAGCGCGAGGGCTGGGAGTATCCCGAGGGATGCGCCAAGGAGCGAGCCTATGCCCGCTATTCCGAATGTGAGGAGCATGTTGTTGGCCACTATTGTGTCGCGTTTCAGGTAGGCGAGTATCAGGCTTAGGGGTGTGAGCAGCAGCGCTAGGTCGCCGAAGATTGCTGAGTATGTGAAGAGCGTGCCGATCAGAAGGGAGAAGCCTACTGCAGCCTGTATGATTATGTTGAGTTTCTTCTTTATGAGGATGAGCATCACGGCTGTCCCGATTATTATGTAGAGGAATAGTTGCAGCGACGACCCCATGCTCTCTGGGTTTGAGACTACCGGCGCTATCACCTGCTCCTGCCCCTCCGGCGGATACATTAAGGGTAGTATGAATGCTGCGGTGTTGAGTCCCAATATTAGGGTTAGGAGGTAGGTTGATGACAGGAAGGTCAGGCTTATGAAATACTTCATCTTATCAGCTTCTCTGCCTTTTTCCGTGCTGAGGCAATCTTCTTCTGGTGTTTTGTGAGGAATTTTTCCATGAGCTCAGCGCATCGTCTTTTATCTTCGCCGCATAGGAGTTTCCCCTCCTTGCACTCGTGGTATACCCTGCTGAGCTCTAGGTCGTCTTCTATTAGGTGGTAGAGGTATAGCTCGTAAATCATGCAGTTTCCTGGTTCGCCTCCGAGCCTCTTCTGCTCATCTACTGTTGCTCTCCCCCCAGTCTTGGCTGACATTATCTTCTTCTTCGCTGACTCCGGGCTCTCGTTCAACGCTATGTGGCTCTTCGGATCCGATGAGCTCATCTTGCCGCCCTGAAGTCCCGCCATGAACTTGTGGTATGTGGATGAGGGGGGGATGCATGTGAGGTCGGCTTTGCCGTCTTCTCTTGTTGCGTTAAGCCTTGAGGCTATATCCCGTGTCAGCCGTATGTGAGGGTCCTGGTCAATGCCAACGGGCACCACTACTGGCTTCGGGCCTCCGAATTGTTCAAGCTGCGGGTGGAGTATGTCAGCAACCTGGGTGAGAACCGATATTATCTTCCCAGGGGATAGCTCCCCGTATATGGCCTGTAGTTCGTTGAAAGTGACCCTCTTGGATGCCATGTCCCTGAGACGGTAGTATTCGCTGATGTAGTCGCTCTGGAACCAGAAGTGCAGCTTCCGCACCTTCAGGCCGAGTGCCAGGTAGTTGGTCAGGTATTCCTCGGTTGCTATGCGCCTTGCCTCGTTGAATCCTATGTCCCTCATCAGGTAGCTTTCAGTGTCTGCAGCGCAGATGAAAGTATCTGCCCCCTGCTTCTGGAACCATATCATCTCGTCAGCCACCATCTTATGGCCGAAGTGAAGTGGACCTGAGGGCATGAGTCCGGTCATCATCGCGAATGGTTTCTTCGCATCGATTGCGCTGACAATACGCTGGAAGTCGCGGTGTCCGAATATTATGCCACGGCGGACGTACCTGAATGTGTCAAACTTTGTCCCGTATTTTTCGAACGACTCTATGCCGAAATCCTTCATCAGCTTATCGTAGTCACCTACCTCCCGCACAGTCCATGGGTCGAGCGCATTCATTTTGTCTTGTATCTTCTTCCAATCCTCGCCCAGCCGTCGTCAAGGTTTAGTTTGAGTAAGTTTCCTAATTTTAGGGTGAGGTAGAGTAGGTCTGAGATTTCGTCGTTCATCTCCTCTCTGTCGTATTTCTGCTTCTTGTATTTCAGCATGGCGAGCATGTTCCGCGAGATTTCACCGACTTCCTCCTGCATGTGCAGGACAGTCTCTTCAGGCTTGTCATGAGTCCATCCGAACCTGACGTCATAGGAGGCGACCTCTCTTTGAAGCTCATTTAATGCCATGTAGAATATTATGTGATGGCGCCAATAAAACCGCCAGCCAATGAGGCGTATGTAGGCTTGGAGAAGTATGGCAGCGGAAGCCCTGGTATTGGTGGGACGCTTAAGGAAGAGGTTGGAGATTTTGTCGTAAGAGAGGTCACACCCGAGGGTCTGGTTCTTGATTTGGGTGGTGATGTTGACGGGGATTTGATTCCCGGAGACTACACGCATTTCACACTCGTGAAGGAGAATTGGGACACCATGAGAGCCGTCAAGGAGATTTCAAAGAGGGTTGGTGTTAGCAGGAACAGGTTCGCGTTCGCAGGGACGAAGGATCGGAGGGCCATCACTGCGCAGCGCGTGAGTGCGTATAAGGTGCCCGTCGAGAGGCTGAAGGAAGTTGACATCAAGGACATAAGGCTCAAGGATTTCTGCTACAGCGACGAGAACATAGGGTTGGGTTCCTTGCAAGGCAACATGTTTACTGTAAGGGTCCGCGACGTTTGCGAGGGTGCGGGGGAAGGCATCGATGCCGTGGCCTCTGAGCTTACAAGTGGATTCCCGAACTACTACGGCATGCAAAGATTCGGCGAGGTTCGGCCTGTGACTCATGAGGTTGGATTACACATTTTGAGGGGGAATTTTGAGGGTGCTGTGATGTGCTATCTTAGCAAGTCTTTCCCGGCTGAGGATGAGGGAATTCGGAATTTGAGGGATGATCTTGCCAGGACTCGTGACTTCAATACAGCCTTGAGGGAGTTCCCAACGAGCCTCGGCTATGAGAAGGCGATGCTCAACCACCTTGTCCAGTATAGCGGCGACTGGATTGGAGCAATCTTGACCATGCCCAGGACTCTGCAGAAGATGTTCGTCCACGCCTACCAGGGGTATGTGTTCAACCGGGCGCTCAGCGAGTGCATTAGGAGGGGTTTGATTGTTGAGACTCTTCCGCTTGTGGGGCTGAACATCGAAGCTGATGACATATCAGCCAGGGTGTTGGAGTCTGATGGCATAGTTTCTGGCGACTTTAAGGTGCGGGGGGTGAGTGAGCTTACAAGCAGGGGGGAGTACAGGGAGTGCCACGCTGTTGCCTCTGACTTCAAGTTTGAGGTGGGAGGTAGTGACGTCGTTTTCGACTTTGGATTAGGTAAGGGAAGCTACGCCACAGTCTACATTAGGGAGTTCATGAAAAACTGAAAATAGCGTATGCAACCGTGGTTTATATGAAGAAAAAACGTAGGAACCAGTGGTTTGCATCTGTTTTGCCTCTATTCCAGGTCTTACAACCACCTGTTGACTATGAAATACCTTAGATTATGGCACTTGCGGACAGTTTTAGTGAGTGTCGTAAGTTCCGACGCTATTTGACTGAAACACGCGGGTTTTATGGCATAGGAACCGTTGAAATCTATTTAGATTAAATATCTCGACAGGCTAAATTATGGTTGAGGTTGGGGTATTGTGATGGACGTTTCCTTCTCACCCCCCTAGTAGAGAAGAACACCAATTCAAAAGGACACCCCCAAAGTCCTGCCCCAACCCCTTCTTCTAATCTTAAGTCATATTAACTGACTGGGTTTTGTTGACAGATTCTTGATATACGTTCTAACCAATCAGTAATCACAAAGTATTTAAATGCTACATGCGCAATATATGTACCATGGCTGAACGAGACATAGAATTGAAGGTCGCGGAGGCGATGCAAAACGACGTCAACCGCGGCATAGTGAGAATAGACTCGGAATCAGCCAGGAAAATAGACGTCACAACAGGAGATATCATAGAGATAACAGGCAAGAGGACGACAACCGCTAAAGTATGGCAAAGCCACCAGGAACACGACGGCCGAGGAATAATACAGATGGACGGCCTCATAAGGCAGAACTCCGGCTCATCTCTAGGCGATAAAGTAAAGATCAAAAGGGCAGATGTTAAACCTGCGAAGAAGATAGTGGTCGCGCCGACCGAGCAGCAGATTAAATTCGGGAACGATTTCGCCATCTACGTCAAACAGAGAGTGTTGATGGGAAGGCCTGTCGTGAGCGGGGACATATTCTACATTACCGTCTTGAACCAGCCTATCTCGTTCACAATCGGGTCGACGAAACCTGGCGACTCAGTCATTGTAACAGAGCAGACTGAGGTTGAAGTCAAGGCGAAACCTCTCACACAGACTACGCTTGCAGGCTCGACCGTAAGGTATGAGGATGTGGGCGGGCTGAAGGATGAGGTCAGCAAGGTGAGGGAGATGATAGAACTCCCGATGAAGCACCCGGAGCTGTTCGAGAAGATTGGAATCAAACCTCCGAAGGGAGTCCTCCTTTACGGCCCACCAGGAACCGGGAAGACATTACTTGCTAAGGCGGTCGCGTCAGAGTCGAACGCGCACTTCATACACCTGAACGGCCCGGAGATTATGGACAAATACTATGGCGAGTCGGAGCGGAAGCTGAGGGAGATATTCGAGGAAGCCCAGCAGAATGCGCCGTCGATAATATTCATAGACGAGATTGATTCCATTGCACCGAAGAGGGATGAGACCAGAGGGGAGGTGGAGCGCAGAGTAGTGGCACAGCTTCTCGCGCTCATGGACGGACTCGTGACAAGAGGCAACGTCATAGTCGTCGCAGCCACGAACAGACCTGACTCCCTCGACCCCGCGCTCAGGAGGCCTGGGCGATTCGACAGGGAGATAGAAATCGGCGTCCCAGACAGGAAGGGGAGGAGGGAGATCCTGCAGATTCACACGAGAGGGATGCCTATCGAGGATGATGTCGACTTGGAGAGGATAGCGAACATCACCCACGGATTCGTGGGAGCGGACTTGTCCGCCATCGGAAGGGAAGCCGCCATGCACGCCTTGAAGAGGATACTCCCGAAGATTGACTTGGACAATGAGGTGATACCAACAGAAGTCCTGGAATCGCTTAGGGTGACGAAGGAGGACTTCGACGACGCCCTCAAGAACGTGGAACCGTCCGCGCTTCGCGAAGTGATGGTTGAGATTCCGAACGTCAGATGGTCCGACATAGGCGGGCTTAAGAAGGTTAAGGAGGAACTTATCGAAGCGGTCGAATGGCCGCTCAAAAAGCCTGAGACGTTCAAGAGGCTTGGAATAAAGCCGCCAGCGGCGGTGCTATTGTACGGCCCATCCGGTTGCGGCAAGACGATGCTCGCTAAGGCTGTTGCAACTGAATCCGAAGCAAACTTCATAGCAGTCAAAGGGCCGGAACTCCTGTCAAAATGGGTCGGGGAATCTGAGAAGGCTGTGAGGGAGATTTTCAAGAAGGCGAGGCAGACTGCGCCGACGATAATATTCTTCGACGAGATTGATGCGATGGCTCCAAGGCGCGGACTCAACTACGGCTCCCACGTGACTGAGACAGTAGTCAACCAGATACTCACAGAAATCGATGGCATAGAACGACTTGAGAACGTCATCATAATAGGCGCAACAAACCGCCCTGACATACTGGACCCCAGCCTACTTCGGCCTGGGAGATTCGACAGGCTAGTCCTTGTTCCGCTGCCTGACAAGGAGGCTAGGGAGGAGATACTCAAAGTCCACACCAAAAGCATGCCCATGAGGGGCGTGAGCGTTGAGGAGCTGGCAAGGAGGACTGAAGGATACAGCGGAGCAGACCTTGAGTCATTATGCAGGGAGGCAGCCATGACAGCCCTCAGAGAAGACATGGAATCAGGCCACGTCGACAACCGCAACTTCGAGAAGGCCCTCCAGGACGTGAAGCCGTCCGTCTCCGAGGATGAGGCGAAAAGCTACGAGAAAGGGTTAAAACACGGCAAAAAAGACGAGAAGATACCAGCGTACATGTGATTAGAAGTTTCAGTAATGGAGCATGCCCTTCTCCATGTCCTCAACAGTTTTTCTAAGGCCATCGTGGGTGCCTATGTAAAAACTAAATGCCTCCCCGAAGTTTTCTTTGTCAGTTGTTGTGGATAATGTGTATAGGATAGAGTTCTGCCTAGACTCAAACTTATTGGAATATCTTCTAACCCCTTCTTCGCCGATGCTAAATTTGTCTAATATGATTATAGTGTTACTGTCTAAGTCATAAGGGAGTTCACCGATATCCCTCGCCTTTTTTATCGTGCGATTTCCTGAACGCAATACCTCGGAAAGTTCATCGAACCGGTCGTTATTAGCGACTATGAGTATCCTCACACCAGCGCTCTGGTCCACCCCAGGCCCGTCGTTGGACTTCATACGGACATCAGCTGTCTTTGTAGGGAGTTCCATTGGGGGTTCTATTGTCGATTGGTCAGGCGGGTTTACTGTCGTCTCCTGTGAGCCTTTGCGAAACAAATTACTTAATAACCTTTTCATTGTCCTTCCCCTGTCCAGTAACAAGTAGGAGGGATGAGCTTAAATGCATTCGAAAGAATTCTGTGTGGATTCACTTATTCCGGTTGGCGCGTATGCTTTTTTCCATCTCAGCGACCGTGTTCTTCAGCCCATCCCAGTCACGGAGGTTGAGGACTGTCACGTTTTCCGGCATTCCGGACTCTTTTTCAGGAGATACGGATAACAGGATTACTTTCGAATGTGGATTGAGCTGACTTAGGATATTGTCCGCCGCTTTACCCCCGTAGCCGCCGCTGATTTTGTCTATGATGAGTATGTCGTATTTGCCTGACTCTATGACGAAGTGGTCCGGGTCCTTGGCTTTCATTATAAACCTTCCGTCAGAATGCAGTGACCTCTGTATCCCATCATACCGTATATACTCGGCGCCGATGAGGATTTTCGTCGAGGGTATGAACTTCTCAGCACCCTTGTCAGCAGGCAGGGGTTCTGGTATGTTAACTTGTTCTCCCGGATCGTCTACGATTTTCCCTCCGACCATTGTAACTATTAGGGGTCTTGGGGTTAATATTGTAGAGTCTCATTATTTCTTTGATGGATTCCCGCGCCCTGGATTTGAACGCTGCCTGGCTTGGAGTCCCAACCGAGACGTTGATGGAGAACGCTGGGAAGGCCGTAGCAAGACACTGCGGGGGTTTCAGGAACGTCGCCGTATTCTCTGGCCTTGGGAACAACGGCGGAGACGGCCTCGTCGCTGCCAGGTATCTCATCGAGTCCGGAGTGGAGGTGACTGTCTTCGTGTTGGATGGGAAGAGGAGCCCATTGAATGGGAAGAACCTGGAGAGGCTGCCGAAGAAGGTTGTGAGATTCGTTAAGGGTTCTGGGGAATTCGACCTAGATGGTTTTGACTTGATAGTTGACGCACTCCTTGGGGTGGGATTCAAAGGGGAACTGAAGGAGCCGCTGAAGGGAGTTATGGATAGGATTAACGATTCTGATGCGCATAAGCTGAGCGTGGACGTGCCATCAGCTGGGATAGTGGAGGCCGATGCGGTAGTGTCTTTGCATAAGGGTAAGGTCATCGGCGCAGTAGTCGAGGATATAGGGATTCCAATGGAGGCTGAACTGTACTGCGGCCCAGGGGATGTTGTATGCGCGATACCTGAGAGGAAACCTGAGTCACATAAGGGCGACTTCGGAAGGCTCCTGGTGCTTGGAGGCTGCAGAGAGTACATCGGCACCCCGACGCTTGTCGCACAGGCAGCGTTGAGAGCAGGCGTAGATTTGGTCACCGTATGCGTTCCACAGTATGTGGCTGACAAGATGCCATTCGACCCGAACCTTATAGTCCACCCCCTTGGGGGGAAGGATTATGTCACAGTCGACGACGTGAAGGACGTCCTTAAGATGAAGTTTGATGCAATGGTATTCGGCAACGGCCTCGGGAGGGAACACCCTGAGGCAGTGAAGTATTTGATGGAGAACATCAACAGGCCGGTTATTGTTGACGCTGATGCATTGAGTGTTGCTGATAGGAGTTGGGTGAACGAGAGGATGGTCCTCACCCCCCATGAGGGCGAGTTCAGGAAGCTCTTCGGCAGGTTGGACGAGAGGGAGGAGGACGTGGTGAAGGCTGCGAAAGAGACTGGTGCTGTTGTTGTGTTGAAGGGCAAAGTCGATGTCATCTCAGAGGGGCGTGAGTTGCGGCTGAACAGAACAGGTAACCCATACATGACAGTGGGCGGGACCGGAGACGTCCTAGCTGGCATACTTGGGGGACTCCTAGCCCAAAACAGTGACAGGATGAAGTCCGCTTGCGCTGGAACCTTCCTGGCTGGGATGGCAGGGGACATCGCAGCAAAGAAGATGGGAGTGTCATTAGAAGCCACAGATGTGGTAGCGGCAGTTCCGGAGGCTATAAGGGAGTGCATGAAGGTGGCACTGTGATTGAATTACTATCCGACTTCAACGGCATGAAAGAGTTCATGAAAGGCAGCAGATTGAAGCTGAAGGAAGGATTAATGGAGTATTACAGGCAGATTGGCGAAAAACACGGATTCACAGTCCTCAAAGACTCAAGCGTCATAAAGGACGCATTCGACTTCGGAAAAGTCGACCTAGTATGGGTCGAACCTAACGTCATCTTCACATGCGAATTCGGCCTCTTAGACGACATATACAGGCACCTCTGGAGGATTATGGTGTTGAGGCCTGCAGTCGCGGCACTCCTATTGAGCGGTAACAGCCAGTGTAACCCGAAGAAGGTGAAGGAGATTGTCAGAAGGGCTAAGGAGCTTGAGGGGATAGAGGTAGTCCTATTGGACGTCACCTTGGGTTCTGTAGTCTAGACTAGTGTCGTCTGCACTCCTTTTCGAATTCCCCCTAGTACTCTCTCACACGTGTATCTGAAGGATATGAATATGTTTCCACGTAGTGCCTAACTTTCGCTGGTCTTTTGGAGAGGAGAGGTGGGGAAGAACCTTTTACTCGAGGGGTTTGAAGGGGTGGAAGCTGGGGGAGGGGGGAATGGGGTGTTATGTGTTCATTTCGCTATTTATTCCCCTAATATACCGCCAGATGCATGTCCTGTAGCAGCAATGGACGTTAAAGTCGAGAACATCGTAGCGGTCATCACCTTAGATACTGCATTGGATCAGGAGAAGATTGCGAAAAAGGTTCCGGGCATGGTGAAACCTAAACATTTTCCAGGACTAGTCTATAGAGTAAAAGACTTAAAAGTAGCGTTTTTAATATTCAGGACCGGAAAGTTCATATGCAGCGGCGCCAGAAACAAGACGACAATAGACAAGGCCCTGCAACACCTGTTGAAGAAACTCTCTAAGGTCCATAGAATTAAAAACAAACCCAGGGTGGAGGTGGTGAACATGGTGTCTTCCGCAGACCTTGGGTTTAGGGTGTATCTGGACAAACTCGCTGTGGAATCCTGGGACGTGGAATATGAACCTGAAGTATTCCCCGGCCTTGTGTACAGGTTAGATGACCCCCACGCCGTCATGCTGATATTCCGAAGCGGGAAAATCATCATCGCAGGCACTAAAAACAGGAAACATGCTAAGCAGGCAGCGGAGAAAACACAAGAGATGATAAAGGGGTTAAACGCCATTTTGAATTAAGTATTATACCCCCCTCAGGGCTTCAAACTTTATCAGAATACTATCGGCTGTTAGATACATTTTTTAGCGCATTTTTTGGAGAGGTTGGTGGGGGAGAGCCTTTTATGTGAGGGGGTTTTTAGGGGCGTCTAGTCCATTTGTTGTTCTCGTATACTTCTTTGCATTTGGGGCAATACCACTTGTTATCCCTCATCCCCAGCGGCACCAAATCCATGCTCGTCCCGCACCTGCGACACCTGGGATTAATCATCAAAAAGCCTATTGAACAGATAGTATAAAAAGGGAGTATATTTGGGGTAATCAGGAGCCTATATAGTGCACGTGGCGTATTGGTTGCAGGTTTTGGCTGCTGGATTCCACTTACATGTGTGGTAGGTCAAATCCTGAGTCGATAACATATAAGCTTTGTTGCATGTTTTTTTGTTTAGGCCGCTGCATTGCGGATATTTTGTTCCGGTGCATGTGGGGAGTGTCGTCGTGGTAGATGCCGTCGTCGAAGTGGTGGTTGTAGTGGTCGTCGTGGTCACATTGGAGTATGTTAGGTATGCGGGTGCGCAGGCTACTCTTGCAGAGTTCGCCTGAATACGCATGTATCCGCTTTCGCCCCAATCCGGCCCCCAGCTGTTGCGGAGTATCCAGTAGTCTCCGTATACTGGGTCTGTGCCCCAGCCGACGAGGGCCACTGCGTGGTTGCTTGATGTGTAGTAGCCTTGTGGGCAGGATGTTTTGGTGTCTGTGTATATGCCTCCGCTGTAAGATTGGAAGCCGTTGCCGGCGTAGACTGCAACGTCTATGACACCATATGTCATTATCGCGTTTTTCATCGCGTTTATGTCGCCTGTTGTTACCCTCTGCCAGGAGGAGAACTTCGTCGTTGGATCCCCCCAGTGGGTGCAGGAGCCGGGGTCGGTTATAGTGTATGGGAACAAGGACTCTCCGATTATCCCATAATTTGTCAAAGCCTCAAGTTCCTTGTATTCGTAGTCTGCGCCGTTGCAGCCGAAGAAGTGGCTGCTGTATTCTGGCAGCCTCCCAAGGCACCAGATGATGTATGATTCTGAGTAATCTGAAACGTTGCCGTCGAAATTCCCTGTCGCATAGTTATATGTTCCCTCAGCCGCAGCGGCCGCGCCGAACGAGTAGCAGCTGCCGCAGTTGCCTTGGTCGCGGACCGGCCCTATGTAACTGTGGCCGTTGTAGTTGCGCCAATCAAACGACTGGGGCGGTGAGCCGGCGTCTTTTGTTGTGTATGTGACGCCGCCGTCTGCGGGTGCTTCTTCGACTGTGACTTTCAGTCCTTCTTCAGCCATCAAGTCGAACATTGGAGTCTTCTTTTTTGTGGAGGGGTTTATGCAGACTGGCCGCTCGATGTAGTATGAGCCCTCATTCACTTTCTCTGAGACTGTGTCGTAGCCTTTCCTGGCGCAGAAGGAGTATTTGCCGCCGACTTTGCCGCGGTAGAATTCCCACGCAGCCAATCTGGCTCCGTCGCCGGTGACGCAGATGCCGTCGTCTGACTCATACCGGTACCCCATTTTGGTACAGTACACTGCTGACGGGTTACTCAACGCAGAACAGTCCACGCCTAGAAAGAGAAGAGACACAACCAGGCCAAAAACCCACCTATTCATGGTCATGTATAGGCAACAACGATATTTAAGTCCTCTAAACCACGTGTCTGATTCAGAACAGCTCCATCTCGTAGACTTCGACGCGCATTATGGGGCAGATGGCTTTGATTCTCTTGTAGATGTCTGTGCCGAGCTTCCCGAAGAGGGTGCCTTGCACGAACTTGTCAACGCCCGCTGATATGTGCTCGTCCAGCACCGTTTGTAGGCTGGCCTTGATCTCGGCCTTCTGGACTGCGCTCACATTGTGGCGTGAAAGCACCATAATCTTAACCCTCATCTTCTTACCGTCTGAGATGAAGTCCTTGAGGTAGTCTATCTTGGTCGTACGCTTGCGCACCTTAGAGCGCAGGTAGCCGACTGGTATGAAGAACCTCTTAAGCCTTGTGTTGGCCTTGTCACCTTTCACCTCAGTAATCTCGAAGACGAGATTCATGTAGTTCTTGCTCCTGTCGCTCATCAGTTCCCCGAGGGAGACGTTCACTGTCCTTCCCTTTAGTAGAGCTGGGTCTGAGGCTAATGTTTCGCCAACTTCCTGGTATTCGAAGCTTTCAGGCGATAGTATCGTGTAGATTTTCTTGTTCTTCCATGAGGTGACGGTTTTGCTTGCCATTTTATATAAGACTCTCCGAGGCAATCTGGCACCTCAAGAGGTCATCTACTGTGGAGAGTAGGGTGGTGATTGATTGTGAGCTTATCTCAGAGGCTATCACATTCCCTGATACTGAGGTTGAGACCTTCAGGTTTTGCATGCTGACGTTGTCTGCGTTCAGCGACTTTGCGACAGACTCAGCGTCCTTCGACTCCGTTGTCAGCCTAGCGTAGCACATCATTTTGAAACCAGAAGCCTCGCCTTCGCTGGGTCGTACCGCCAGTCCTTAGGCAGCTTCCCAGACCGGATGTAGTATTTTGTAAGCCTTCGTATCTTTGACTCTATTAGGTGCAGGCCCCTCTGGTTGTGTCTGTCCTTTTTGTGCTTCTCGAAGTGGACCATGAGGGCGACCGACTTGTTGATGAGGTTTTGCATGTCCTCTGGTAGCTTCAAACCGAGGTTGTTCTTCTCAAGCACCGCGGTTACCTTCATCCCGAGTATGGATTGGACGTCAGGCACCCCGTACTGGTCTCTGAGTATTAGGCCGATTTTGCTCGGGTTGTTACCGTCTTTGGCGAGTTTTACTATTATCTCCTCAATCTCCTGCGGAGTGTATGATACCCATTCGGGTGTCCCATCACGGTCAGGCTTGACCGACCTGGACTTGCCTTTCCTGCGCGAATGCATGCGGGCCATTACAGTATTGCAGTTATTTTTATCTTGGCACGTACGAGACGAATCCAATACGCCCAGAAACAAAAAACGTACTATAGACTAAAACAAACACATATAAATACCCTATTTCCCACTAACCTGGTTCTTGAATGTCTCGTTCACGCATTTGATGAATTTGGCCTTCTTTTCCTTGGGGATCCTGGCTCCGGCCGCTATGTTGTGTCCGCCGCCTTCTCCTCCAATTCTCTTCGAGCATGAATTCATCGCGTTGCCGAGGTGTATACCTCCTCTTACGAGAGCCCATGTGGCTCTTGCGCTGACTTTCATGAATTTGGAGTCGTTGCCGTCGTCTGCGAAGGCAAGCACTGGTTTCGTCGGGGGTATGATGCCTGCGCCGTATCCCATGCCTGCTATCACGCCTATTAGGGATTCCCTTATTTTCGCTCCAGCATCGAAGAAACTCAGATGCGAGTCCTCCTCGACGCCTGCTTCAGTCAGGTACTCTATGCCTTCAGCAAGCAGTCTCCTGTGTTTTTCCAGGAGGTTTCTTGCTTTATGGAGGTGTTCCCCGCGGTCTCCGAGGCAGACGTTCACTCCGATATCAGGTTGCTCCTGCCTTCCGCATGCGTTGAGCACTGTGGCGAATTCCTTCGCATCCCTAAGCTCGGTTTTTTGCTGCTCTTTGAGGAGGGTGTATACTTCCCCGAACATCCCCTGTATGATGAACTCCGGCGTGTTGACGTCAAGGAGTCTGATGTATATCGCTGTGGTGAACTTCTCCCTCTCCGCTGCCGTCAACTCAACGTAAGAGCGTGACACACCCCCTTCACTCAGGCTTATACCGAGGGATTCGATGAACTGCGAACATGCGGCCGGGTTGCCTGAGAGGCCAGGTATTATCGGCTCAGAGGAATATGCGAGCATCTGGGTTAGGGGCCGCGACTGTCTGCCGAACATCCTTATGTCGTTTTCCACAAGTATTGTGCCGTTTTTCACTGCGTCGTCGAGTATTGTGCGATTCACCGACTCTAAGGCTCCTTTGGAATCCTGCATGTCGCCGACTGCGCCGACCACTGCCAAGTGGGCCATCGCCTGCCTGCCCAGTGCCTTTGCGACAAGGTAGGCCATACCTGCGCCGCTTATGTCGCTGCCTCCTGAGATTCCGAAGTAGTGGGGGTTTATCTGGCGGTGGTACTCGTGCTCTGGGGGGTGGTGGTCTATGACAAAATAGTCTTTTATGCCGTGTTCGGCGAGTAGAGTGTGGTGTCCGCTTCCGAAGTCTGTGAGGATGAGCGTCTTCCCTTCGTGTTTTCGTATGCTATCGACTGTCGCGGAGTCTATTTGTTTCATGCACGAGAAGTGAACGCTCCTACCTAGTGAGCGCAAAAGGTCTACGGTTATCGCGCAGCTTGTTATCCCATCGGCGTCATGGTGGCTGAGTACGAAGAAATCATCCTCACTGGCCAATTCTTCGGCGAACTTCTTCAACGCCGCCTGGAAGTCACGGCTCAATTTCAGCCTTTCGGTCATGGATGAGGGATATGGTATCACGACTATATATTCCCGCTTAGCATCCCTTGGATAGTCTGCACCCACGCATCCCTGTTGTCGACGTAGATTAGGACTTCGGCAGACGACAGCACAGGGTCCATGTACCGTATCCTTATCGCATTCTTGTACGGCGCGACCTCAGTTATCGTATCCAATGCTATGAACACTATCACCCTGCCGGAGTCCGGAGGCTCAAACAACAATCCCAGATTGGTCAGGTAGATGGTGGACTTGACAGGCTTGAGGGGAGCTTCCTGGTCGTTTGCGCTTGTCAGAACGACATACGATTTAGGGTCCGTTGACCGCAGTATGACCTTCTCACCCTCGAAGAAATCCACCTGACGCTCATTGCTTATCGAATGGTAGATGACATACGAGGAGGCTAATCCAAGACCTACACCAGCAGCGACCATGAACATGTCGAGCGTTGCTGACGACCCGATAGAGTAGAGGTAAAGCGCGATGAGGGCCATGACAAGGAGCACGAGGTATGGCAGCATTTTGCCGAGTAGGCGATCCGTATTCATCGTTTAATATTTAGAGTAGGGAATAAAAGTAGGTTAGATGAGAGTATTGTGGTGCATAACAGGCGGAGAGTATCTACTGGCAGAATCAGCTAGTATTCTTGAAGGCCTGGACGATGTTACCGTCATCTTCTCAGCTGCTGGTGAGGAGGTGTCACGCATGTACGGGCAGTATGAGAGGATAGTCAAAGCCGCATCCGAGGTCGTTTTGGAGAGGAAACAGGGGAGGAGTACTCCGGCCTTGATGAGCCTCAACTCGTACGACCTTGTTATCGTGGCACCATGCACCGGCAACACGGTGGCGAAGGTCGTGCACGGGATAGGCGACAGCGTAGTGTCGAACGTGGTCTGCCAGGCCTTGAAGAGCGGCATTAGGGTCATCGTTCTCCCGACTGACTCAACAAGGAACGTTACAGGTAAGAGCTTGAGCGGGAGAGACGTACATCTTAAGTGCAGGGCAGTTGACCTTGAAAATGTAAAGAAGCTTAAGAAAGAGGTGAAGGTCGTCAGGAGCGCGCAAGAGCTTGCTGCTGTTTTATCCAAGATAGAGCAGAAGACCACCAGTCTTTAGCCTGTGGATGAATGCTTGTATACTCCTTCTGCTCTATCAGGACCCGAAAAAGTGCAAGCACTTTTAGGGTCCAACCAAAGCTATTGCTTTGGTTAGGATTATACCACAGCCTTTAGGCTGTGGTCGTTAATCTTCTCTTGTACCAAACCGCCAGCCCCACCGCAGTCACAAGAAGCACTGAGAGTGTGGTTGTCGAAGTAGTGGACTGTATGCTGAGATTTTTCATCAGGAAGTAGAGCATCAACTGGGGTAGGATGCCGAATATCAGACCCAACCCGATGCGCTCTGGTGGGTTAACCTGCCCCTTCTTAGGGAAGATCGCGAAGGTGACTGCCAACCCTGGGAGGAGGATGGCTGCCAGTATCAAAGAAGTCCCCCAAACAATCTGAAAGGCGTCCATGTATAGGAATAGAAACAACCGATTAAAATATCATATCCCTTACCAGCCACGGCGCGTTTGTAAGGAGATGGGTTAAAAACCGGGGGCTCGCAGCGAGGCCGGAGAGAGTCTTTGCAGCATAGTCCATGTCGCCGCTTCTCTCAAGTGAGTTATGGTTTTCCTTGATTATCCGAAACAAGCGATCTTTGCCTTTCGGCGGGAGCCTCGCAAGAAGGCGGTGTATCATCAGGTGGAGCTTAAGGTCGAAGCCGATTTCCCTACGCCACAGCCGCTCATAGTCTGGACTGCAGGCGTATTCCGCAGCTACCGCGCCGAATATTATGCCACCACCTGTTGAGACCTTCACCTGCGCTGCTGCGTCGCCGACTGCCACGATGTTCTTGTACTGGGTCCTCATTGACGGCCTGTGTATCGGTATTATCCCGAACGACTCGGCGAGTACTTTGTCAGACTTGAGCCTCCCATCTGAGCTGAGTTTCTTCACGAACGAGTTAAGGTAGGGGCGTGGGTTCGATTTAACGCACAAGCCGACGCGGGCCCGGTCTCCGAGGGGTATCACCCACGCGAAGAAATCAGGGACAGTGAAATAAAGTTCCACGAACTCCTGGTCGCATTCCACCTTCATCTCGTACTGTCCGCCGAACAGGAACTCCCTCGGATAGTCCATCCCTGCCTTCTTTTGAAGCGTGTAGTCAGTACCCGTTGCCAGGACTATCCTGTCAGCCTCCACCACAGTGCCAGACCTTAGTTTGACACCGCCGTTAATGGAAGACACAACGTCGTCAACGTACGTGGCCCCGGCCCCCACAGCCCTGTTGAGGAGGTGGTTGTCGAAGGCTAGCCTGTCCACTGCGTAGGCCTTCGGTGAACCACCGTCCACTTCAATCTTAACCCCGCCAGGAGAGAATATTCGTGCGCCACGTAGGGTGTTTAGGATGAATTCCCCTGGTTTGACTCCGATGCGCTCCATCCCAGACTTGCTTATCAGGCCTGCGCACTCGACTCTGCGGTCCTTTAAGCCGACTACTGCAATGTCATTATCGGCCGAATTTTTCTCGGCTGTGACGCATCCTGCCGGACCGTTGCCGACTACAACAACATCGTGCCTCATCTTAATCCGATAAGCCTTTCAGTGGCCAGAAGAACCCGCCGGTCAGAAGTCCCCTCAATCAACAAATACCCTCTCCCACTAAACTGCTCAGCCCACTTTGCAACGACTGTTGGTTTGACGTCGAGTAGTATTGCAGCATCGATTAGTTTGATGCGACCTATCCGCTTCATGAGTTGCAGGAAGTCCTTGACATTCTTCGGCTGCTCCTTCTCCTTAGGAGTTAGTTGTGTTTTAGTCTGGGTGATGTTCTGTCCTACTCCGGAGGGTGATAGGAGGGCATCAACCCCCTCCCCCCCACTTCTTTCTCCAATCAGCTTCTCCAGCTCAGACTCCGAGACCTTCAGTGAGGCGCTCAATCCTTCGACCTCCCTTTTTTTAGACTCGAAGTCACCTTCCAAGCGGGTGATTTTTTCGGCTGCTAAGGTTAATTCCTTGTCTTTTGAGCTGAGTTTCGCGTTCAAATCGTTGATAGTTTGCCTGGATTTGAGGAGATGGTATGTGAGCGTCTCCACCTGCTGCCTTTCAACCGTCATCGCCAGCTCCTCAGGAGTCAGCTTCTCCATGGCACCCTTAAGCCAGAAGGCAAGTTCATCCTCCAGTGTTATCCTGCGCGCGCGCTCCTGCTCAAACTCAGCCTGTAAGTCCATCCCTCAAGTCTATAACATCGTATACGTCAGGCCCTGTCGATATCAATGTAACCTTAACGCCCACTTTATCCTCAATCTCCCTCACGTGCGAGCGCGCATCCTTCGAGAGCTTTCTTATGTCCCTGACTCCAGCGCATTCTGGGAACAGTTTGTCCAGGCAGGTGACGCATATCTGCGTCGCACCGTTAACTCTGGCTGAGTATCTTGCCAGTTTGAAGTCGAATGACCCTATCTTCCTCGGCCTCCCTGTTACTGTCCCAACCTCCTTGAAGTATGATGCTATCTTCTCATTGGTCGTCCCCTGGAATCCGGCAGCCTCAGCCCTTTTCAGAGCATCAGACCAGACTTTTGAATCCTTTACTTCCTCGTCAGTGAGGTAGTGTATGAAGGGGTCCGCGCCAACGCGGCTCATGTAGGCCTTGTAGATAACGTACACTTCGTCGACCCTTGTGGGGCCGACTCCGATGTCTGCTGCTGCGGAGGAGGCTGATGTGTCCTTGCTTGTGACATAGGGATAATTTCCAAAGTAGAGGCTTAGGCCGAATCCCTGGCTGGCTTCGATTATCACCTCCTCCCCTGCGTCGATGGCGTCGTTCACGGTCTCAGCGACATCAGTGATGTACTGCCTAAGCTCAGGATAATCCTTAGCCTGTTTAGCGACTCGGTTAACGCGTGCCGCATTCGCTGGCCCGCACCCGGAGCCTGTCGTCCCAATCTTTTTGCTGCCTTCCCCGGCATCAGCCGCCTTATGCTCCTCGTCTATGACGATGCACCTCTTGTCGACGAAGACGCGACCTTTGGTTGAGGTCAACTCCACCTCATCTGTGAGGCGTTTAATGTCAACCAACACTCCAGCTCCTATGAAAATCTTGGATTTGGGGTTCACGAATCCGCAGCTTATCATCCTAAGGCCATATTTTTTCCCTTCATGCCAGACCGTGTGGCCTGCGTTGGGGCCGACACCCGCCCTGGCTATGCACGTTGGGTTGTCTTTAAGCGCAAGGTAGGATACGACTTTACCCTTACCCTCATCACCGTAATGGCCGCCGACAACGATTGAAACCATCTTGGATAATACTTGTATCAGATGTTATTAAGAGCGTTTGCCGTTATTTTAATATGCTAGAAAAAGGCGAGTCAGCTTCGATACGCAAGGACTTGGACAGGCTCAGCAGGGGCAGAATCGAGCTTATGAAACAGTCCAGGGAGGTGGTGAAATCCTCGAAGGAGCTCATATACTCGATACACCGGGGCGACATGAAAGCAGCCAAAAGATTCCTAGGCAAAATCGACGTTGAACGGAAGAAACTGGAGAAACTCGGCAACACTCCAAGGCTGAAAGCATACTACCCGTACACACTCGGACTCCAGGAGTACGTGGAAGCAGTCACCTACTATCATGTGATGACCAGGGAGAGGATACCAACCCGCGGTCAACTGAAAGTCGACAGCGAAACCTACCTCAACGGCCTGTCTGATTTGACTGGCGAGTTGATGCGCAAAGGAGTGGACGACATGGTGAACGAAAGATACAAACACGCAGCCAAACTCAGGGACACAGTCCACGAAATATACGGCCTGATGCTAAGCCTCGACCTCGACGGCGGAGAAACCAGGAAGAAATCAGACGCTGTGAAATGGAACCTCGCCAAACTAGAAGACCTCATCTACGACGCGAAAATACGGGATAAAATCTGAGTGATTTATTTACTGATTCTCTAATTCTTATCCTCGGGTGATTTTTGTGGAGTTTACTGTTGAGGTGCGTGTTTGCCTGAAGAAGGGCGCGTTGGATGCTGAAGGGGAGACTGTGCAAAAGAGTCTCGGCCTGTTGGGTTATGAGGTGAGGAGGGTTGACTCGGTGAAGGTTTACAGGGTTGTTGTGGAGGCGAAGTCGAAGGCTGAGGCCGTGTCCGTGATGGATGGAGCATCGAAGAGGCTTCTTGCGAATCCTGTGATACAGGAGTATTCTGTGACGGTGGTTTGATTGTACAAGAAGGTGTTGGATAACGTCTTTGAGGTTGACGTCCTCGGAGCCTCGGACAGGGAGCTTGATAAGTTGAGTGCTGAACGGCAGCTCGGCCTCTCGTTGGATGAGATGCGGATGGTCAGGGACCATTTCAAGAGGGAGGGACGTAATCCGAGGGATGTGGAGTTGGAGGCGTTCGCGCAGAGTTGGAGCGAACACTGCTGTTACAAGACTAGCAGGCCGATACTGAAGAAGACGATTTTCACAATCAAGAGTAAGGATGTTATTTGCGCGATATCAGAGGATGCGGCTGTCGTCGACTTTGAGGGGGAGTGGGCGTATGTCGTGAAGATCGAGTCACACAATCACCCGTCGGCCTTGGACCCGTATGGCGGAGCAGCAACTGGAGTAGGCGGGATACTCAGGGATATCGTGTGCATGGGGGCGCAGCCGATAGCACTAGTGGACCCCCTATTCTTCGGCCCATTGGACTATCCTGAGAGGAAACTGCCTTCAGGTGTGAAGCGTCCGATGTACCTTTTCAACGGAGTCGTATCAGGGATAGCGGACTACGGCAACAGGGTCGGAATACCGACAGTAGCTGGCATGGTCTTCTTCGACGAAAGCTATGTGGGGAATTGCCTCGTCAACGTAGGCTGCGTTGGGATGGTGAGGAAGGATAAGGTCGTGCACAGCAGGGCTGGAGGGAGAGGCGACGTGTACATACTGGCTGGAGGGAAGACCGGCAGGGACGGCATACACGGGGTCACATTCGCCTCAGCTGAACTCCACGACAAAAGCGAAGACACCAGCAGGCCAGCGGTGCAACTTGGCTACGCTATAATGAAGGAGCCGCTGATGCACGCATGCCTTGAGGCGAACGAGAAGGGACTACTCACAGGACTTAAGGATTTCGGCGGCGGAGGCCTAAGCTGCGTAGCAGCTGAGATGGCCCATGCAGCAGGCCTTGGAGCGACAGTGGACCTTGACAGGATAATGCTGAAGGAGCCTGGACTTGCGCCGTGGGAGATATGGGTTTCTGAAAGCCAGGAGCGGATGATGATGAGCGTGAAGCCCAAGGACGTTGATAAGGTCCTTGAGATATTCGACTTCTGGGATGTGCCCGCAGCGGTAGTCGGGAGGGTCGACGGTTCAAAGAGGATTAAGGCAGTGTATCAGGGCAGGGAAGTGTTGAACCTGGACTTGGATTTCCTGATAGCAGGTGTCTGCTATAACAGGCCTTGGAAGGTTGTTGAGGCGAAGGACAGTAAGGCGAGGTTCAAGATGCCTGGCCTCAAGAAGGCATGCCTTGATTTGCTGTCGCTTCCAAACATAGGCAGCAAAGAGTCGGTGATACGACGCTACGACCATGAGGTAAGGGGTAACACCGTCATCAAGCCAATGCAAGGGGTTGTGAACAAACAGTCGCACGGCGACTCTACCGTACTAAAACCGCTTGAGGAGAGTTTCAAAGGCCTTGCGGTAAGCTCGGACGTTAACCCGCACCTTTGCGCTGAGAGCCCGTATTGGGGGTCTGCAAGCGCGGTTGATGAGGCTGTCCGCAACATGACTGCTGTGAACGCCAGAGCGCACACGATAGTCGACTGCCTCAACTTCGGCAACCCCCAGAAGCCTCAGAGGCTTGGAGACTTCAAACGGTCGTGTGAGGGACTCCACTTCGCAGCCAAGGCATTCGGAGTTCCTTTCGTCTCAGGCAACGTCAGCCTGTATAATGAGAGCGCTGCAGGCCCGATTGCTCCGACTCCTACGTTGCTCACAGTCGGCATAGCGGGGGATGTTAGGAAGTGTGTGACGTCGGATTTGAAGGCAGAGGGCGACTTACTGTATCTTGTTGGTGAAACCCTTGATGAGTTGAGGGGTTCACAGTATCTTCGGATGCTCAAAATCAAAGGCGGTTCAGTGCCTAAGGTGAAACCTGCTAAGACTATCGAAAAATCCAGGAAAATCAGGTCTGCGATGAATAAGGGACTTGTGAAGGCATGCCACGACCTGAGCGAAGGCGGACTATTCGCAGCATTGGCTGAGATGTGCTTCGGCGGCGACATAGGCGCTGAAGTCGACTTGAAAAGGATTGGGAAACTGAGGTCTGACGTGAAACTGTTCAGCGAATCCAACGGCAGATGGCTCGTTGAAGTGAAACCAGAGGATGCGAAGAAGTTCGAGAAGATTGTGAAGTGCACGAGACTGGGGGTTGTTGGCGGCAGGAGAATAAAGATATTCGACGGCAAAGTCAAGGTCGAATTGGACTTGGATGAGGCGAGAGACAGGTGGGCGAGTGCAGTCGCAAGGGAGGTGCCGAAGTGAAAGCCTGTGTGATGTTCATCGAAGGCACCAACTGCGAGGATGACGCGATTAGAGCGTTCAAGGCAGTCGGCATAGAAGCTGAGAAGGTGCACCTGAAGCAGCTGAGTGGGAATTGTGTCAGGGAGAGGAGGAGAACGCTCTCAGACTATGACATACTGTTCATACCCGGAGGATGGAGTGCTGGTGATTACATCAGGGCGGGGGCGATTTTCGCAGCTAGGCTGAAAAGCAGGCTAGGTGGGGAACTCAACGACTTTATGAGGGAGGGGAAACCGATAATCGGGGTCTGTAATGGATTCCAAATCCTCGTTGAAATAGGCCTCCTCCCAGGGTTCAACGGCATGAGCGAATACCCTGAAGCCGTGCTTGCCATCAATGCTGACGGGAGATTCCAGTGTAGGCCAAGTTACATACGACATGACAGCAGATGTAAGATAACGGAGGGGATAAGCGAGGGAACAATCATGCAGGTCCCTGTCGCCCACGCGGAGGGTAGGCTCACGTTCGGCGACCGAAACGAGGAGGTACTCGCGAGACTGAGGAGGAACAAGCAAATTGTGTTCACATACTGCCACCCGGACGGACGAGCGGCCGAAGGAGTGTTCCCATGGAATCCGAACGGAGCGCTCGCTGACATCGCAGGAATCTGCAACCCAGAAGGCAATGTCCTCGGCATGATGCCGCACCCGGAGAGAGTAGTGGAAAAGACTCAACAGGCCGACTGGACGAGGAAGGAATACAAAGAAGGAGAGGGGCTGAAATTCTTCAAAAGCATCGCAGACAGGAAGTGACTACCTCAACCCTGGCAAATGGCCATAATTTTGGCTTCCAGGAAGGTATGATTTCGCCCTTTCCTGCAGGACGTTTTTAAGGTCCGCTATTTTCTGGTTTACTTTCCTTCCGCTGCCTTGAGACTGATGGGTTATCATTTCATCGACGAGGGTGCCAAAATCCCCTGCTGGGAGAACACCACCCTCAGAGAGGTAACTTCTCTCCCTATCAGTAATACCCTGTATAATGGGACTAAATGCACTCGGGGTAGGCATCTTTATTTGTTTTGGTTCTTGTTTTTTTGCATCCAGGATATCCTTTATCATCTGGGATAGTGACTTTTCATCGTCATGAAGCCCCCTCCTCATGAGCGCACGCTCGGCTTCGTCTAAGGCTCTGGCATTCGAGAAATTATGCTGGTGGAAATGGGAGTCTGGATTTTTGAGTATCTCCTCAACTGCGGCAGAGACTAGATTGGCAAAATTCCGTACTGCTTCATCCTTATGCCCAACATGGGTGGGCGGCCTGTCCAAGACACCAGTAACCATTCTTTTAGTGTTGCCTACAATATTATACGGACAATAAGGGGATAAATACCCGCAGCCTAAGGCTGGGGTATTTATCATAAAAGCGCAATAGGGGTATACATTCATCTGCGACATAAATGTCGCATATTCTGCGCTTTTTATGATAAATATGGACAGGTTCATGAAAGCGGCCTTAGAGGTGGATTTTAGTGATTACCGGAAGGGGAACGGTGGTAATGGTGAGTAGTTGACATGCTTTGTCTGTTGGTTGTTAAGCTAGTTGTCGCCGTGTTTGCTGTTGTTCTCTTGTCCCTTGTCGCTGAGTTGGTGAGTCCGAAGGCCGCGGGGGTACTATCAGGTTATCCTATCGGCTCGGCCATCACCCTGTTCTTTTATGGGTTGGAGGTGGGGCCAGATTTTGCTGCTGACAGTTCTGTGTATAATATACTTGGTTTGGTTGCGACGCAGTCGTTCATCTACTTGTACTGGAGGTCTTCGAGGAGGTTCAACATCGTAGTCTCATCTCTCATCGCCATCGCAGGGTATTTCGCGGTCGTGTGGCCTCTTCATTTGATTGACGTCGGCAGGCTCATTGCTGCAGCCATCACAATCTGCTCGATAGTCGTTTTCACACGGCTGTTCAAAGGAGTAGAAGACGTAAAGATTGGGGGGAGGATAAGGCTCGGCTTTAGTGTGCTTTTGGCGCGTGCTTTGTTTGCGGCCTTTATGATAGTTTCCATCACATCCGTTGCAGCCGCGGTCGGTCCTTCTTGGGCAGGCCTTTTCTCCTCCTTTCCGACGACCATTTTCCCGCTCATAATGATAGTCCACTTAACCTACGGGAAGGAGCGCGCCCACACAGTCATAAAGAACGTCCCGGGGGGCCTTATCTCAGTTGTGTTGTATTCGCTTGTCGTCTCAGTGGCCTACCCAGCAGTAGGGGTTTACCTTGGCACTGCCTTGGCGTTCGCGCTTGCAACAGCCTACTTGCTTGTGGTGCTCAAACGCTCCTGAGCCCGTATTTAATATACAGGCCTCATAATTAACGAGAATGTCAGAAATGGTGAAGACAGGCATAAAGGGCCTTGATGAGATTCTTGTTGGGGGGATACCTAAGGGGCATTGCGTGCTTGTCGCCGGAAGCTGCGGGACCGGGAAGACTGTGTTGTGCCATGAGTTCCTGTTCAGGGGCGCTGCAGAAGGGGGACGGGGGGCGTACATCTCATTGGTTGAGCCTGCTGAGAAGATGTTAAGCAGCATCAGCTCGTTCAAATTCTACAACCCGAGTTTCGTGAAGGACGGTAGAATCAAGGTTGTTGAGATGACACAGGATGTGAGGCTCAGGGGCGTTGACTTCAGCAACGTGGAGGAGCTGATAAAGATCATACGCGACATCGTTGAGGATGCCAGCGCAACACACGTGGCGATAGACTCGATAACCGCGTTGTGCGAGAGCATAGGCGACAAGGACAGGATAAGGGACTTCATACTGGAATTGGGCCACCAGCTCACGTACCTCGGATGCACTACGATGATGATATCGGAGACTCCGCCGCAGACGTTCAAGTATTCGATGTTCGGGGTTGAGGAGTTCATAGCGGATGGCGTCATACTGTTGAGCGACGTTGAGAGGAAGGGCGAACTTATTAGGACGCTGCAGGTCATCAAGATGAGGGGGGTCGCCCACAGCAGGAACAAACAGGTCATGAAGATAATGGATAATGGGATAGTTCTCTTGCCGATGTTCAAGGCAGAGATGGAGTGATGGACCTCCTGGATTACGTCCCGAAGGACGAGGAAGTCATAGGCAAACACAGCATAGGAGGCTATGATATCGCAACCACCGGCAAGCACATAATCTGCTTCCGGAGGTTCCCGCAGTCCTTCAGCGAGATAGACTACCGCGACGTGAACAACATCGAGCACGTCACGTCAATAGCATGGGGGGAGCTGACAAGGGCGATAGTGTCTCTGACAGTATCAACAGTCATTATATACAGCGACTGGGGTCTAGCACTGGTTGACCCGATAGAGGGGATCTTAAGGAAGTACCTGCCTGAGCTTTCCGGCACTCTGCCGACAGAGCTTTTGCTCAAGGTGGTTATGGTGCTTTCAGCAGCCTACGGCCTTTACTGCCTCTCAAAGTTCGTGCCTTCGATGAGGGGTTACTTCAGGATTTCACGAAGGGGCGGTGCCTCGGTGATAATACCAACAGGCATGACACCGGAACTACAGTCGCTGATTAGGGAGATAGGAGAACGCATCGGAGACAAGAGCGCGCCCTCAGCAGTCGCTGGTGAGCGGAGAATCATCCATGAGGAGCCTAAACGGCAGATGGAGGACATCAAAACCAAGCTTAATGTTATGTTAAAGGAGATGGGGGCGAACACGGTGGTGCTGGTTTCGGCCAAGAGCGAGAACCACACAGCAGTCGTGACCAACATGATGGACATACTAGTCAACCAGCGCGGCATGGGCGGCGTCTACCTGAACATCACGAAGCCGTACGAGTTCATAAGGACTGCGATGAAGGAGGCGAATGTGCCGCAGAAGGACGTGTACTTCATAGACTGCATCAGCCTGACTGCAGGCAAGGCACCGCAGGGAGGGGACGATAATGTCGTGTTCGTTGAGAATCCAAGCTCACTTGAGGAGGTGAGCATGTACCTGGACAGGATGCTCGACAGGGTCAGAAAGGAGAAGAAATTCCTATTCCTCGACTCCCTGAGCAGCCTACTCATCTACAACACTGAGAAGAGCGTGAAGGAATTCACCCACTTCCTCATAAACAATATAAGGCTTAAGAACATAGCTGGCGTTGTGCTGAGCATAGAGAAGAAAGAAGTTGAGGAGCTGGTGAAGACCCTGAACCCGATGTGCGACATCGAAATCAGGTTTTAGAAGATGAGAAGGCTTATCTTGCTCCTGATAGTGGCTGTGTTAGGATGCATCAGCGCGGACGAGGGTGCCATCACGACCACAACCATGGACACCACCATTTCAACGTCAACTTCAACCTCAACCACCATTCAGACTATCAAGCCGCTACCAGCTCTGGCAGTTTGCGATTCGATGAATGCGAGCTTCTGGCAGGCGATATGCTACGATGATGCAGCCTATGGGACTGGTGATATCAGGTACTGTAGGACATTCTATTGTAGGGCGAAGTTCAACGGCGCGGACGAATGTGCGAGAGTGGACTCCGACGCCACGGACTGGTTCGCATACAAGAGGAGGGCCTGCGAGGCGTGGGCTGCGGGGGTATTTTACGCTTGTGAGGGGGTGATGAGGAGCGAAGACTGCATCAGATGGTATGCGCTCCTCGGCAACAACATGACGTTGTGCATTAAGGCCCAGAATAGTCCTGGCGAGGACTGCGCAGCAGAGTTCGCGTACTGGCGCGGCAACATCAACGTGTGCGCAACGTATAAGACCGTGACTAATAGGGTCGACTGTGAGGCAAGATATTATATTATGGCGGCAGCTGATGGCAGGGAGGCTCAATACTGCGACAGCATCATGAATCCTATGGAGAGGAACAGGTGCAGGGAACTGGCAGACTATGCTGGAGACCCGAGGAAGCATCCGCTTTACGGCGTGGATAAGGAGCTTTTAGGTGTTAGCTAAAATGCGCGCAGTTTTTTTTCTGTTTATGTTCGCCCTATTATCAGGTTGCATAATGGCGAATGAAAGCCGAAAAGTCAGGGATTGTGAATCCTATGGGGAGTGCTATAACGCTAGTTGGAGTTCGGCTGAGCAGGACCTGTGCCTTCTGGACTTCTCAGGGGTTTGCAGCAGGCCCGAGCTTTGCATGAAGATTGTGGACAGGGAGTTGGAGTACCGCTGTCGTATGCATTCAGGGGAATTCGACCAGAGGGTCTGCGCAGGCATAGACAACGTGAGTGTGAGGGATGATTGCTTCTTCGACGGTGCTGACCTGCTCAAGGACGCTGTGTTGTGCGAGGGGGTTAGTGAAGGCTTTGAGAGGGTTTACTGCCTTACTAACGTCGCCTTAAAAAGTGGGAACAGGAGCATATGCACCACGTTGAGGTTTGAGGATAGGAAGGAGTTCTGCTTCGCAGTGTCTGAGAACGACGTCGGCATATGCTCTAACATAGTCAACGAGGAATTGCAGTACAAGTGTGTAGAATGGACTATGGAGAGCAGCAAAAAAGCAAGAGAATATTCCACCCCATGAATTCTGACAAATCCCAAAAAAAGAGTATAGCATGAAAATTGGATTAGGTGGTTACTCTCCCCCTCCCATGTACTTCTGCAACGCCGCTGGTATCTCCAGTGAACCGTCCTTATTCTGGTAGTTCTCGAGTATGAGCCTCAGCATCCTAGCTGTGGCGACCATGGTGCTGTTGAGTGTGTGCACGTGCCTCGTCTCCTTCCCTTCACGGCACTTTATGTTCAGCCTGACGGCCTGGTATGATGTGCAGTTAGAGCATGACATCAACTCTATGTATTTATCTTCCCTCGGACTCCAGCCTTCGATGTCATATTTCTTAGCAGCTACTGTGCCGATGTCGCCTGTGCACACGTTCGTGACACGGTACGGTATACCCAGCTTCTTTACGAAATCCTCGGCGTTTTTGAGTAGCTCCTCATGGTAGGCCCAGCTCTCCTCAGGACGGCAGAACACGAACTGCTCGACCTTGTTGAACTGGTGGACCCTGAAGAGGCCGCGTTCGTCTAGGCCGTGTTTTCCGATTTCCCTCCTGAAGCATGGGCTTACTCCAGCGTATTTTATCGGCAGCTCTTCGAGTGTCTCGTCCATGTGCATTGCAGCTATCGGGTGCTCGCTTGTGGCGATGAGATACTGGTCTTCGTCCGCTATCTTGTACATGACCTCCTCGAAGTCTGCGAGGTCTGTGACGCCCTCGTACGGCTTGCGACGCATCATCAATGGCGGTGTGATGAGGGTGTATCCACGGCCTATCAGCATGTCAATCGCCAGGCGCTGAAGCGACAGGTCCATGAGCGCCAGGTCCCCTTTGAGGAAGTAGAACCCGGAGCCTGATATCTTCACTGCGCGCTCGAAGTCCGCGACGTCCAACTCCACTGCAAGTTGGCCGTGGTGTTTAAGCTCGAAATCGAACTTCCTCTTCAGCCCCCATTCCCTAACGACCTGGTTGTCTACATCGCCTTTACCTTCTGGAACGCTCTCGTGGAGTATGTTCGGCAGCCGCATCAGGTAGTATTCCACCTTCTCACGGAGCCCATCCATCAGCTTCTCCTTCCCCTTAATCTTATCAGGCAACCCCTTCGCCTCGGCTATCAGAGCGGACGCGTCTTCCTTCCTACCCTTAGCATCCTGTATCCTCTTCGTGAGCGTGTTGCGCGAGGCCCTCAGGTCGTCTGCCTCCCTCTTCAGAAGCCGCCACCTCTTATCATTCTCCAGCAAGTCTTGAAGCCACTTCAGCTTCTCAGCATCGCCCCGCTTCCTCAAATCAGCCTCCACAGCCTCCGGATGCTCCCGCACAAAGGAAAGCTCAAGCATAGGAGAATATAAGAAGTAGGGGATTAAAACCTGAACCAGTTCACATGAGCCCTATTCCTTTGACATCGTTAGGGACATTATGCTCTATCATCTTCTCCAGTACTTTGCCGCCGTTTTTTGTCATGAGGAGGCCTTCCACGAGTCGGCCCATCGTTTCGTGAACATATTCTTGGCCTTCCTCAAATTGCTTTGGCGTGACTGCGAGTTCATTGTGTAATACCCTGCGGGATTGCTCACTTGCCTGCTGTTCGGCAGGGACGTACTCGAGCGGCTTCACCTGGTTGTCACGGAGGTTCATCTGATACGCGATGAATGTGGGGACGGAACTTTCGCCTCGGACGTTTCCGCCAAAATTCAAGTCGAACCTGAGACCTTCAATCGACCCAATCCGCTCCATCATTTTCTTCACATCTGGACTGAATGCCATGTTCTGCTGGTAAGCCTCTTTCGCTTCCGCCTCCCCCCAGCTGCCAGGCTGGCCTCCACGGAGCGATTTTTGGGTGATATCCTCTACACCTGGCTTCTCCTTTCCCTTCATATTCATCATCTCATTCAAAGCCGCACTGCCGCCATCTATTTCCAAGATTTTTGATACCAGACGGCCGAACGTTTCCCGCACGAATGCCTGACCCCTGCGAAACTGCTCCGGGGGGACTATGGCCGTATGATCCATGAAGCGGCGGATTCCTTCCACCCCAATCTGCTCGGGGGGTATGAATTCCAGTGGGGGCACCTTTTGGTCACGGAGGTTCCCCTGATGCGCGACGTAAGTGGGTATCGAACTTTCGTTTTTAATAGTTCCACCGAAGTTAAGTCCTAAACGAAATCCGTGAGTGTCACCAATTCTGTCCACGACCTTCTCAATCTCAGGTGTGAATGAGATGTTGCGTTTGAAGGCCGCCTCTGCCTGCTGCGGATCCCACTGCTGGAGGGTGCCTATATCCGCCACATAAAGTTTTGACATAAAAGTATACGTGAAGGATGGGGATATAAATAACTCAGGGGGGGAAAAGGAGCGTGACTATTCACTTGCCGTGATCATGCAGCCTTCGGCTTTGACAGGGTACCCGAACAGGTTTAGCACGTGTATGTTAGTGAGGGCGTGTCCTGTGAGTTCAGGCACTTGGACCGAACCCCCGGCCAAGGCGAGATATGGGAGTATCTGGTCTGCCATGTGGCAGTCCAACGGGGCGTTGTATTCCAGCTGGTTGAGTAATTCGCAAGCGACCCTGGCTCCGACTTCCTCGGCCTTCACCCCGATTTCGCCGACTGTGCATGCTCCGATTCTCGTGCCGCCGCACGTTGCCTGCGCAAAGAGGGTTGAGCCAGGACCTGCCGAATCGACGTATACTCTGCTTATCTTTCTGACCTGGTGGTGGGGCGACATTTTCTTCAGGAATCCTTTCACCTGCCTTTCCGCCACCTCCTGCCTCCTGAGATGCTCTGAGGCGACGCTGAATATTTCAACATGCTCGACTCCTCCTGATTGCAGTAGGTTCAGGTGCAAAGACTCATTCCATGGCTTCGTCCTCACCCTAATTCTCCCGCCGCCTTTCGGATAGAATCCCCGCTCAAGGATTTGAACATCCAACGAAGCGCCCATCTTACTGAGGAAAAATGAGAACACGTTCTGGAAGTAGTCGGCGGTCGGCGCCCACTTCACGTCCGTGCCGCCGACGACTTCAATCGTAACAGGGCCTTCGGAGTTGAACGCCACCGGGAGCATCGCCTGTAGGACTAGAGTCGCGGAGCCTGCGGTTCCGACGTCGACCCTGAAAGCCCCGGAGTTGATTTCCCCTGGCGTGAACGTAACCTCCCTTGAGCCCACCTCAAGCCTTGAGACTTCCCCACCGCAAAGTAGCGACACAGCTTCTACAGCCTTCAGGTGCTGTGGCCTCAAACCAGGATTCTCCCTACCGGCGCGGATGTTTGTTATCTTCACAGGCTCTCCGGTGATGGCACTCAAAGCGACTGACGTCCTAAGAATCTGGCCTCCGCCTTCGCCGTGGGAGCCGTCGACTACAATCATCTCTTTAATTATTGAGAGCATATGGTTAAACATGTTCGTGGTCCTAGAGGGCGTGGACGGGTGCGGAAAGTCAACTCATGCCCGGCTTCTCGCAGGTTGGTTGAGGAAGAGCGGCCATAAGGTCCTTCTGACCGCTGAACCTACGAGAGGACGAATCGGAAAGTTCATCAGGGAGATACTGTCGGGGAAGGTGAGAGTCGACCCGAAGACGCTGGCTCTTCTTTTCACAGCAGACCGGGCTGAGCATATGAAGGAGATTAAGGCTGCCTTAGATGCTGGGAAGATTGTTATCTCTGAGAGGTACTATCATTCGACTGTCGCATACCAGAGCGCGCAGGGCGTTGACCGAACATGGCTGCTGAAGTTGAACGAGTTCGCGATTAAACCTGACTTAGTACTGTTCCTGGACGTCGACCCCGGAGTCGGAGCAGGCCGCACAAGCACTGGGGAGATATTCGAGGAGGGAAGATTCCTTTCGAAGGTGCGGGGGGGATACCTGAAGTTTAAGGGCATGGTTAAGGTGGACTCCGGGAGGGAGCGGAAGATAGTGCAGGATGAGATACGCAGTATAGTCTCTAAGAGGCTTTAACGAGACCATGGTTCTCTCAACACCTGTATGATATCCAATGCGCAGTGAACCCACAGGGAAAGTAGAACCGGAATCTGATAAGGCATGCTATAGTACAGCATAAATCCTGTCAGGACTGAAGTCTCGATGAGATGGTATTCGACCCTGAGTATCCCGAACCCAGGATAATGTAAGCGACCTATTAGCTTTGCAGTGTCCATGTAGTCGAGCGGGTGCTTCAGTATGTCAACTACTATGGGACGCCTGTCCTTCATCAGAAGCTGGGATATGAAGTGGTCTGCGTCTATAAGGAGGGTTGCAGCAGCAGCCAGCACAAGCCAGAAGAACGCTTCAGAATAGGTTGTCTGAGACAACGCCGCCGCCATAAGGACTGCAAGACAGGAGGTGAGGATGTGTGTCTTCGGGTGCATCTTACGCTCACAAATAGCCGCTTATCCTCTTCTGCTCGTACATGAAGTAGTCCTCGGGCCTGAACCCATCTAACCTGCCCTTATCCTCCTTCCGCACGTATATGTTGATTGTGAGCTTCTCCATCTCCGAGGCCTCCAGGGACTTCGCAAGAGGGGAGACTTCGCTTATCGACTTGAGGCCGTGTGTTGTCTTTATCTTCACCCTGTACTCGCTCATGCTAGCCTCAGGATAGTCGAGTAGGAGGTAACCTTTCTCAACACCCAGATTCAACGCAATCCTGGACTCTATCGCATGAGTCTCATCCGAAAGCTGTGTGCGCGAATCCTCGGATAGGAGGCCTATGCGTTCGCTGAAGACGGTCTTGAAGAGCCGCCGGCAGTCGATTCTAGTCATGATGTCCTTCACGTACCCGGGGGTTGAGCGCATCAGGTGTACGAGTTCTATGTCGTCCATGAGCGAAATGTCCTTGAGACTGGCTCCTCCGTCTACAAGGGCATCCATCGCGTGGACGACCATCGACTCCGCAATCCTCTTAGTGTGGTGGCGGTAGACTGTCTGGTACATCATGTTCCTGTTGATCAGAAGCGACTCAGCAGCCTCAAGGCCTCCGGATTCGACGACGATTTCGCCCCGTTCGAAGCCGATGGAGTGTATGAGACGTTCCACGTCTGTGACACCGTATGCGACTCCGGCGTAGTATGCGTCCCTCACGAGATAGTCCATCTTGTCAACGTCCACCTCTGATGATAGTAGTTTCCCTAGCTTCCCTTCGCCGCGGATTAATTTCACGACAGCTCCGGGCTTGATTCCGTGCGATGAGAGTATGTCAGACACCCCGGACCTGAATACGATGCCAGCCGACCTCTCCTCATGGTCGAGCCCGTGCTTACTCATCAAATCATCGAACGTGTGGCTGAACGGCCCATGGCCGACGTCATGCAACAGGCACGCGGCCTTCAACTCCATCTCATCGGACTCGCTCAGGTTAAGGTGCTTCGCCAAAAGGCCGCCCAGGTGGTAGACTCCGAGTGAATGCTCGAACCTCGTCGAATTCATCGCAGGATACACAAGGTAACAGAGGCCGTTCTGTTTTATGTGGCGGAGCCTCTGCATCTCAGCAGTGTCCAAAAGCTCAATGGACACCCCATCAAACCCGATATTCCCGTGAATCGGGTCACGGATGACCTTATCGACCATGATACTATTTTATTGGACGGAAGTTAATATGTTACGTCATGTGGTTTTTGAGTCATCAGCCTCTTGGTTTGGACGGTTTGATTGGTAAGGCTGCTGTTGAGGAGGCTAGGAAGTGGGTCGGGGGGCCGGTTATTGTGTACGGCGGAACCGGCACGGGTAAGAGCCTTTTTGTTAGACTCCTGGCCGCTGAGAGGGGGTGGGATTTGGTTGAAGTCTCAGGCGAGAACATCAAGGAGGCTGAGAGGATTGCAAACACCGGGAGTCTCTTCGGCGGCAGGAAGGCCATACTCATAGAAGACGTTGATGCCATCAAGGACATCAAGGCTGTGGGAGAGCTTGTGGAGAAGACTAAGAGTCCGGTGATTATGACGACTTCGGACTTCGATAACAAGAGGCTCGCTACACTCAAGAAGAAGTCGGCGAAGATTCAGCTGAGGAGGCCTCTGCCCTCTTCGATTGCGAAGCATTTGAAGAGCATATGCGATGCTGAGAGAGTGGAGGTGGAGAAGGAAGTCCTTGAGTTGATTGCGAAAAACTGCAGCGGGGATTTGAGGGCTGCAATCAACGACTTGGAGACGCTGTGTGAGGGGAGGAGTAAGGTCACGCTCAAGGATGCGGAAGGGTTCATCTCAGAGAGGGACCGCGACTCAGACATATACAAGGCATTGAGCCTCATATTCGGAGGCCGCAATTTCAGGGATGTTGTGGAATCCACCTGGGATCTGGACGGCAGGCCCGAGAATGCCATGTGGTGGATTGAGGAGAACACCCCAAGATTGTATCAGGACAGGGAGTCGATCAACGGGGCATACCATAACCTCGCGAGGGCCGACGTGTTCCTGGGGAGGATTATGAGAAGACAATACTGGGGCTTCCAACGCTACGCTAACGTCCTCATGACCGCTGGCGTGAACTCATGCAGGCCTGAGAAGATTCACTTCACACAGTACATGTTCCCAGGATACTTCGCAGCCATGGGCAGAAGCAAGGGGGCGAGAAACAGCGAGAAGGCGATTGCGGAGAAGATGGGGCCATTCTTGCACGCATCAACAAGGGTCGTGAAGAGGGACTACATCCCGCTTTACAGGCTCCTCCTGAAGAAGAAAAAGGTCACGGCAGACGAGCTGAAGGATTTCTACAGGCTGGATGACGAGGACGTGGAATACCTGACATCCTGAATTAATATACCAGTTATGCCCGGTTACTATACTAAGGATAACTATGGGCAACGAACACAAGCAACCGCAGAAATCTGAGCAACTAGACCTGCCATTTATTAAGGGCAGCCTGGATTGGAAGTACGACCCCAAAGTGGCCCTGGATAAGGCTTTGGAGTTCTATGATAAGATTCGACCGACACCCATCATCAGGAAGGACCACAGGCAGATGATATCAAAGAGGAGTACCGAGGCCTTTGATAGTGATGACACCCACGGAGTATACCATGGTTTGGCTGTAGCCATTAACATACAGGAGATAGCCACGCATACGCCAGAACTCAGGGATAAAGCAAGGAGGGGGGAGATAGACTTCTTCAACCTGTATGTCGCCGCATTATTCCACGACATAACGCAGGTCAACAACCCCAAACAGAGAGTGGGCCACCAGAAGGCGAGCGCAGAGTACACCTCACGAATGCTTTTGAAAAAGGAGGCGAGAAAGGAGTATGGAATCACAACTTCTGACATTACCAGGATATATGGGGAGATAGTATTACATGACGCCATCGAGACTAACGGCACCGGTGCCGTCCTTTCTGACGAGAATAAGCTATTCAATGACGCTGACAACCTGTGTAAGATAAGCCCTGAAAGCTTCAAACGGACAATATCTTATGGGGAGCAGCTTGGGAGGACCCTGTTCAACCCAGACTTGTCTGACAAGGAAAGGTTGTTGCTTGGTCAGTCGTCGGAGCAGTCAGACAGCCTAAGCAGGATGCTCTATGATATTAGGACGTACGGTTCCAGGGGGACATACCATTTCGGATACTCACGGCACTTGGCTGGGAAGTGGAGGGAGGAATACAAGAATAAATTATTGGAGCATTTGAGGAAGGACAGTGTATACGGTAATGACCCAGAGAAACTGGAGAAGGTCGAAGACTTAGTATCAGTATCCCCCTTAGCCCAGCCTGGAATTACCGCCGACAATGTTGAGTTCGACGAGAAAGGGAAAAGCATTAGGGTGAATAAAACAGGCTGATTTTACGCCCCTGGTTCGGCGAGATTGTACTGAATTTTGCTGATTCTTCCGTACGACAAATACATATAGGAGGATGATTGGCATGGAGGTAGTAAGCATGGAACCTTTTTCTTTTAGGAAAGTGGGGGGAGTCCAGAGGGGGTGGAAACCCTTATTAGGGGGTGAGTGTGTGAGTGTTTCATCCGCCCATTTACTTGAAAATGTAGAGCTTATTTCTAATGAGAAAGTTCAGCCATACAATTTGAATACGTTTTTGAATCACTAATGTGTTTACAGTATTCGCTATCTTTATCAGATATAGCAAAGTTATAATAACAAGAATCTTGCATTTCGACATCATCATCTGCCACCTGAATGCATGCGTCAAAGTTATTGGTAGTAAAGCTGACCATGATGAGACACGATTTTATCATGTTTTCATCATCGAGTGAACCGCATTTTGACGCGTCTGTAAGAGTTAATATGTTAACCGCCTGGCAAGCTTTTGCATTATATGGGTTTTTAAGATTTTTACAATCACCAAGTTCAGTGGTTACATCCGTGCAGGTTATTGCATCCTTGCCACGGTCTTTAAACTTATCAGTAAGATTTGTGCCGTAAATACTTCTATAATAATCGAGTCTTTGCAAACATTGGATGTAATCCTTGGAAGCACTCACTGAACATACCGCATCCCACATGAATGTTGGGTTATGCCCTTTTTTGATAAGATTAACGCACGCTTCTGTGGAATGACCTTCCCGGTCCTCATAGGGAGGGCCCACCAAGGAGGATTGAGGATTATTTCCTACATTTTTTAAGGTTGTGGTAGTGATTTGTCGTTTTATATCTTTTGCCCAATTTTCTGACTCATCTTTGTCACAGATATTATTTCCATTCTGGTCAAGACAACACTCTTGCCCAACAGGTATGTACGGTTTATTGCATGTTGATCCTGAACAGATGCAACCTAACACCAAGAAAATCAGAACAAACCAGAATAATACTTTAACCATACAAGTTACAAATTACTACAACCTAATAAATAACTCGAATCAACCTTTCGTAATGCCTAACTCTTTAGGGAAGGATGGAGTCTGCCGGGGGAAGGAAACCCCTTTAGATATATCTAGATACCTTCTTTTTCAGGTGCTTGATTTTATATAGCTAAATGATTAAGAGATGATATGAAGTACTGGGTTTCTTTTGTGATAGTATGTCTAGTTGGATGCTCAACGGTTTTGGCGGAGGAAACAGGAAAAATTTATGCAGATAAGACGAGTACCGTCTACTACAGAAACACACAGTATAACACAGACCCAGCTAGGCAAGGGTGGAATTCTGGTGGATGCTCAGACATGCTAGTGAGCAATTACGACCGATGGAGCGTACTCTCATTCGACATAAGCCCCTTGAAAGACAAAGAAACCCAGACCGCCACACTTAAGATGTATAAAATAGAAAAAACCTCAGGAAGTGGCAGGATATACGAACTATTCTATATACAGGATAACAACTGGGTGCAGGGAACAAAATGTCGTGCCCCAGCTGAAGGAAATGAAATAACATATGACAACCGACCCAGCAGCGCAACAACACCGGATGCCTCATTTATTG
>JAZDIN010000024.1:0-75827 GCA_043804895.1 Candidatus Altarchaeota archaeon | reverse complement strand
GTGCTCCCCAGGTCTCCCCAGAGTTTGCAAATAGGGGCATGGGTCTCGCTCGTTAACGGACTTAACCGTACGCCTCACGGTACGAGCTGACGATGGCCATGCACTACCTCTCGGCTCGTTCGGCAAGGTCTTTAGCCTGGCCTTCATTCTGCCGTCGCACCTGGTAAGTTTCCCGGCGTTGTATCCAATTGAACCGCCGCATCCCCCCCTTGTGGTGTTCCCCCGCCAATTCCTTTAAGTTTCAGCCTTGCGACCGTACTCCCCAGGTGGTGGGTTTAACGGTTTCCCTTCAGCACCTCCTGAACACGAGGTTCAGGAGACACTAAACCCACATCGTTTACGGCTAGGACTACCAGGGTATCTAATCCTGTTTGCTCCCCTAGCTCTCGTGCCTCATCGTCAGGCCCGTTCCAGTGTGGCGCCTTCGCTACTGGTGGTCCTCCAAGGATTATAGCATTTCACCGCTACCCTTAGAATACCCCACACCTAACCCGGCCTCTAGCTTAGTAGTATTTTCTGCAATCCCTGCGGTTAAGCCGTAGGATTTCACAGAAAACTTGCTGAACCGACTACGCACGCTTTAAACCCAATAAACGTGATCACCACTTGAGCTGCTGGTGTTACCGCGGAGGCTGGCACCAGTCTTACCCAGCCCTTATTCCCGGAGCTATCTATACTCCGTAAAAGCGCACTTTGTAAGTGCGCACTTGGGGTTCCCTCGTCACGCTTGCGCGCATTGCGAAGGTTTCGCGACTGCTGCGCTCCGTAGAGCCTGGACCGTTGTCTCAGTGTCCATCTCCCGGCTCCCACTTCCATGGCCGGTACAGATCATAGCTACGGTAGGCCGTTACCCTACCGTCAGGCTAATCCGCCGCAGACTCAGCTTAGGGCAATGGACCGAATACAGGTCTTCTTGTTTTGGCGGCAGACATTCCAGTGCTTGCCACCTATGGAGTGTTGTCCTCAGTTTCCCGAGGTTGTTCTCCTCCCTAAGTTAGATTGTCCACGTGTTACTGAGCTGGTTGCCCGGACCTTAATCGTATCCGAGACATGCATGTCTTAATCAAACCCCAATAGCAGTGACCTCGAGCAGGATCAACTCGAGTTACTGTACGTATCGCTGTGTTGGAATTGTCGTGTTCTTCATCACACACGAGTTTAGTTATTCCAGCGTTTGAACACATCAGACAGGCTCCATGCGGGGCTTGTCCTCATTGAACCTCACGGTACAACCCAGACTCCGCAAGGGTGCTATGGCGCTCCTGCATCTGCGTCCAAGAAAACAGTTGTGAGGCGATTCCAAATCGATACTATCCCGCACACCGCGGGGTTATCTCAGCTTTGGAAAAACAAATTCACGCGACTTATATCACGTGCCCTATGTATTACGCAACAGCCATATAAAAGCTTAAGAAACTTATACTAATCCCAAAGCATGGCCGCGATGGGGTAGCCTGGTTATCCTACTGGACTGTGGCGAGCCCAACCCATAAAAAAGGCCTCGCAGCAATCCGGCGACGCGGATTCAAATTCCGCTCGCGGCCCACAACCTTTTACCAAAAGGTTGACCAAAACCTTAATGGTTGGGTTTGTTTTCATCAGATTCAAAGGTATTGGGTGTGTCATCCTTTAGCGAGTGCGCTCAATCCTTTCCGGGCGGGATATATCTTCATTATCTCCACTGGTTTGTATTAGCGGCTCCAACAGTGGTATGTTTACTTGGGGGAATGGATCTTGATGAAGCTCCTCCTGCGTTCTTGCGTTGATTATTGGAGTGATTAGATCATAGTCGACGCCGTGACTTCTGTAAGTATCCCGTGCGGCCGCCTTAAGGTCATCCGAGGTGAAGGTTCGCCCCTGTTTCGCGAATTGGGCTTTGATGGCAGAGACCTTAGGGAGTGTTTCAGATCTGAAGTCTAATGCCATCTCCCTCTGACAATCCACAAAAGACCTCACGCTTTGGGTTTTGCTTTCACCTGTGGGCCTCTTAAGTGTGACTAGCCTTTCGTTGTTGTTACCTAAGGTGAAGTCTGAGATTATCCAGTCATATTCCATGGCCCCCGATGCCGCTTTAACTCCGAAGCCCGGAGGCTGTTGTCGATTGGCAATGGCTTTTTCTTGAGCTTCCTTCAGGTTTTTTATCAGTTGCTGGTAGCCTACTTGCATTCTTGTTTCAACTTCCTCAGGTTTAGGTGCAAACAGGTAATCGTATTTTGTATTCACTGGCATAATATCACTCCTGCCAACACAAGTAGTCTTCAGGTAGTATACGGGTATTCCCCGTTAATTAGTTCAAAAACTCTAGAGCCTGTTGTCCTGTCATCCCTTCTTTGATCCCGACTTGTTTCGCCGCGGTTGTGCAGGCTTTGACCTGGGCCTTCAGCGCGTCTTCGGCGGTTTTAACTCCTGTTACCATGCACGCCGCTTGGCCGAGTCTCTCGGCTGATTCGATGTTCAGTAGGCCGCACATTATGTAGCCTCTGTCGGCCTTTATCAGGACTAGGTTAGCGTTCTGTAGGGGTATTACATACTCCTCAGTTTTTTTCTTCACCTGCGTTCACCCCTCTGAGCGTTATCATCGTTCCCGTCCCGGTCTTTGTGAGAATCTCCTCTAGGACCGCATGCCTTGATGCCTTGACTATGTGCGTCCTTGACACACCACTCTTCAGCGCGTTCACGCAGGCTTCCACCTTAGGTATCATGCCGCCGGCTATTGTACCATCTTTCACCAGTTTTCTCACCTCAGCAATGGTCAGGTGTTTTATCAGTTTCTTGTCCTTGTCTAAAACCCCATCGACGTTTGTGAGCACTATAAGTTTGCTGGCCTTTAGGCTGGCTGCAAGCTCGCTTGCTGCGGTGTCTGCGTTTATGTTGAGCGATTCTCCATCCTTTGAAGCGCCTATCGGTGAGATTATCGGTATGTAACCGCTTTCAATCTGCGTCAGAACCACCTTAGGGTTGACCTTCCTTATCTCCCCCACCAGGCCTAAGTCGACTTTGCCCTTCTGTTTGACTGCCTCAAAGAGGCAGCCTGATTTCCCTGACAGTCCCACCCCGCTTCCGCCGTGCGTGTTGACTCTGCTGACGAGTTCCTGGTTTATCTTGCCTGTGAGGACCATCTCTACTATGTCCATGGTCTCCTTGTCAGTGACGCGAAGGCCTTTAACGAAGGTCGGCTTTTTCCCGAACTTTTCCATCGCCTCAGATATCTCAACACCCCCGCCGTGGACCACAACCGTTCTTATGTTCAGCGCGTTCAGGAGCATAAGGTCCTGCGCCACGGAGTCGACCACTTCCTTGTCCAGGAGGGATTCGCCGCCAAGTTTTATGACGAACACGTCCCCTGCAAACCTGTGGATGTATTCTATGGCATCCACGAGCACGTCTGACGTCTTCATGTTCAAGATTTTGCGTTTTCGGATAAAAATGGCTAGCAGGGCTTTTATATACCCGTCCATTAATACACTAAACCGTAACTCAAAAATGTACATCATCATCATCGGCTGCGGCAAGATCGGCAAGTCTCTGGTAACCCACCTCATCAGCGAAGGCCATGAGGTTGTCCTCATCGAGGAGGATGAGGAGAAGAGCAAGTCCCTGGCCGAGACGTTGGATGCCATCGTAATACACGGGGACGGCTCAAGCACGGAGGTGCTTAAGGATGCGGGTGTTGAGCATGCCGATGCAGTGGCTGTTCTCACCTCAGACGACAACACCAACCTCACGATATGCCAGATGCTTAAGAAGTTCAACGTCAAGAAGATAGTCGCTAAGGTGAACGAGCCGGACAAGAAGGACCTCTACATCGGACTTGAGATAACGGCGGCCATAAGCATCGTCTCGGCGGCGGTGAGCCAGATAAAGAACGCCCTCACCAAGGAGAAAGGTCGTAGCATGATAAGCATCGCAGGCGGCAACGCAGAGGTCATAGAGTTTAAGCTTACGAACGAGAAGCTCAACGGCAGGAAGATAAAGGATGTGGGCCTCCCGTATGGTGCGCTGATAGGCGTCGTCTACAGGAAGGGCGAGGTCATCATCGCCTCAGACGACACGCTACTCAGGAAGGACGACGTTTTAACCATCATAACAAAGACCGACGTCATACAGGATGTAACGACAATACTGAAATAGTCTTATAGCATACCGAACAGGTACAGTATAATCAGCGTGGCTATTCCTGGAATCCCGAAGAGGCCACATATAACCACAGTTATCAAGTTGACTGGTATGCGCCAGCCGAGGAACATGTTAAGGAACAGGAGTATCAGAAGTCCTGCGATGCTGTTCAACAAAATCGCAGCCCCCTTGTATGCCGTCTTTCCAATAAGGTCCCAGCCTAATGCTGCTAGGATAACTAGCACCACTAAAGCTATCAAGTACTCGATCATCCTACACCAGAATCTTCTCGCTCGGGTATAACATTATGCCACCCTTGCCGAGTCTGTAGACCATCTCCTGCTTGCTATGGTCTGTCCCCCTCATCTTGAACACCTCAAGTGTTCGGACCCTCTCCTGCCCGACCTTGCGGTAGTAAAGTCTGAATATGCTGTCGACTATATACTCTAACCCGAAACGGGCCTGGTTGTCCTCGGATTCGCTAGTGACAAGAACGGTAACCCCCAATTTACCGAGCAATTCGAACAACGTGAGGAGGGCACTTCTCTGTGATGTCTCAGCGTTGTATGAGAGCATCAAGACCGTGGCGCTGTCTATGACAACCCTCTTTATGGGGTAAGTCTTGAAGTACTGTTCGAAGCTGATAATCCCCCTGTCCAGGAAATCCCTCAGCTCTGGGGTGTTTGCTTTGTGGAAAACCAACTTCTTCTCAGCCTCGAGAGTGGCCAGGTCGAATCCGAACTTCCTCATGTTGTCGAAGAACTTCTCCTTAGACTCCTCAACCGACACGTAAAGCCCCACCTCTCCCGCCTTCGCCCCAGCCAACAGGAAATGCGTAGCGAAAGTCGACTTACCGCTCCCAGCCTCCCCCACAACCAAGTTAATGCTCTTAGGCTTCAGACCGCCTTCAATAAGCTCATCCAAACCCGTAACACCAGTAGACAGACGGTCCATAAGAAAGAATTGGAATATGTAATAATAAGGCTGTATGGGACCGCTGCGATTTGAACGCAGGTCACCAGCTCCCAAAGCTGGAAGGATGGCCAAACTACCCCACGGTCCCATTGTGGGCGAAAATATAATAAGGCGTTAAAGGGTTAAATAACTCAGCTCACCAGTGTTTGGGCACGAGTACTTTCATGAAGTCTTCCGCTATGTAAGATTCCGGGAATATCTCCCTCGCTTCGGCCTCTAGTTTTTTTGGTTCAGTGTAGCGTTGGCTTATGTGCGTCAGATACAGTTTTTTCACGCCAGCCTTCAGTGCGACTTCGGCGGCCTGTTTGGTTGTGCTGTGTGCTGCGTCTTTCGTGTTTTCCAGGTCTTCATGGCTGAACATGCTATCGTGTATGAGCACGTCAGCTCCTTCAGCAAGCTCAACCACCGACTCGCAAGGTTTTGTGTCTCCTGTGTACACAATCTTCCGGCCTGGTATGGGGTCGTCTAGGACCTGGTCCGGGGTTATTCTCCTACCTTTAACTTCGACGGTCTGACCATCCTGGAGGCTCGAGAAGAGCCTACCCTCCGGTACCCCAAGGTCGAGCGCCTTTTTTTTGTTGAACTTCCTGTGCGAATCCTCTGTGAAGCAGTATGCTAGGCTGTTTCTGGTGTGGTCTGTTGGTGCCGCCGTGACTGTGTATCTCTCACCTTTGTGGACCGTCCCCCCGCCGACTTCATTGACCTTCACGCTCATGTAATCAAGCCTGAAAGTCCCGGCTGTGAGCAGCTTGTCCATCGCATCCTCCATCCCTGCCGGCCCGTGGACTGTGAGCGGCCTCTCACGCTCGAGGAAGTCCATACTCTGTATCATCCCCACAAGGCCTATGAAGTGGTCTGCGTGCAGGTGTGTTATGTAGATATTGTCGAGGCTCATGAAGTTGAGGCCTGCGAGTCTCATCTGCCTCTGGGTTCCTTCACCGCAGTCCAAGAGCATAGGCTCCCCAAGGTAGTCGAGGTGCACTGCGCTTAGGCCCCTCTTATCAGTTGGTATACACCCGGAGGTCCCGAGGAATGTGATTTCCATATTGGAGGATTATAGCGAATGAGGATTTAAGTCCTGCTATCCCAGCCTTTTTTCGACGCTCTTTTTGTGTTCGGTTAGGCCTTCTTCCTGGGCTAGGGTGGTTATCGTTTCTGCAATTCTCCTGAGGCCTTCTTTCGTAATCTTCTGCACGCTTGTAGTCTTCAGGTAGTCTCTTACTGTCAGCTGGCTTGAGTATCTGGCTGCGCCTCCCGTGGGTAGTACGTGGTTGCCTCCTGAGGCGTAGTCTCCTGCTGCGACTGGGGAGTATGGGCCGATGAATATCGCTCCTGCATTGGTTATCCTCTTGCTGATGTTGTCCGGGTTTTTCGTGTGTATCTCCAGGTGTTCTGGCGCATATTCGTTCGCGAACTTTACAGCCTCAGTAATCGACTGTGTCTTCACTACTGTGAAATTCCTAAGGCTCTGCGAGAGTATATCAGCCTTCTTTGACGTCTTTGACTCTCCCTCAACCTCTCTCATAACCTCTTTAGCTAATCTGTCCGAGTCCGTTGCAAGAATGCATTGTGCGTTCGGGTCGTGTTCGGCCTGTGCGAGGATGTCCGCTGCTATGTATACGGGGTTTGCTTTTCCATCAGCTATGATGAGCACCTCGCTCGGACCAGCTGGCATGTCCACGTTAACTATACCGTATACGAGCATCTTCGCTGCAGTCACATACTTGTTGCCTGGGCCAACAATCTTCGAGACTGGTCTTATCGATTTTGTCCCATAGGCGAGCGCTGCTATGGCCTGCGCCCCGCCGACTTGGTAGACCTCATCAACTCCCGCGATTTTGCAGGCAGCTAGGACGGAGTCGGGTACGGGTGGGGGCGATACTACGACAATCCTCTTCACACCAGCTATCCTCGCTGGTGTCACGGTCATTAGTACGGTCGATGGGTAAGCAGCCCTGCCGCCTGGGACGTAGGCACCGACGCTAGGTAACGGGGTTGTCTTCTCTCCAACCCACACACCCTCATCCACTGCGTATGACCATTCCTCCTGGATTCCCTGGTATTGGACTTTGTGCAGAGCCTGTATGTTCGCGTGGGCGCGTTTAAGTGCTCTGATGACTTTCGGGTCTGTCTTTGAGTATGCTTTGTCGATTTCCGTCCTAGAGACTTGGATTGATCCAATACTTACTCCATCAAACCTCTTAGTATATTCCCTGAGGGCTTTGTCGCCTTCTCTCCTGACAGAATCTATTATCCCGCGGACTATCTTGAATGCCTTAGAGTAGTCGACTCCCTGCCTATCTATGGCAGGCTTCAAGTCGTCTACCCCGTAAACCAGAACCCTCATCACTATACTATTTTCTGGCGGAGTTATTAACCCTGACGCTGATCCAAGATAAAGCAGACCACAGCCTTCAAATCGTGCATGAACACCTATGGTGTCTGTCTGCTCTATCCGGATCATATCACAGCCTTTGGGCTGTGATATTGATGTACGCCATCGGGTTCGTGACACACAAGTAAGTGTACACTACGGCCTGCATAAGCCTCAAGAGAATGAACGCTGCTATCGACAGCCAGGCCGCGCTACCGGAGAACTCTGCTGAGAACATGAAAAGCAGCGTGACGATGGCAAGGGCTGTGAAGACGAGGTTGAGCTTCAAAATATCTGTCTTATTTTTTAGGCCTAGTCTCACACTCTCAGCGAAGCTTTCGCGGACGCCCTTACCTTCCAGGACTGCGGCAGGCACAACAAAAAACACGACAACTGAGAAGGCGAAGATTAGCGCCAGCGCGGACAGGACCGCCAATAATGTGAATAAGATATTGCCTGTTGTGGCTGCCATATACTGGAGTGCGCCTGACAGGCTTAGGATTGCTATAAGTGACAGGAATATAGTAAGACACAATGCGACGACGACCCTCCAAGCTGCTAGGGCGGATTTCAAAGCTTCCGTGAAGTTGATTGGGTGGCCCTCCAGATAATCTTTCACTATCCTCGGGTACATCGCGTATGTGATGGCGTCAATGAAATACAGTGCGGGTAGTGAGGCTAAGAGGAGAACGGCCTTCCATACTATGGTGTGGATTTGCTGCTGGGTTGGGGTTGTGAGAAGTTCCGCAGTCAGCATAGTCGAGTAGACTGCGAAGAGGGAGTACAGTGCAGTCGTGATAATCCTCGGGGCAAAAACCCTCGGTTCGTCCCGCAGGAGCTTGAGGGCGTCTCGGAGTATCCTAATGATGTCCACATTTACTATATGCTTTTTAAATGTTTAATTCGAATATTATCCTATGATGCCAAAGGAGAGCAAATTAGACCTCATATTTGGCGTAGGATTCAAGGTCGGCTTCCTCATAGTCGTTGTGGGGATGATGACGGTGTACATGCCGATATTGGCTGTGACCGTGGACTCAATACTGGATATTTCAGACGCTTGGGGCAGCTTCCTAATGCTCCCTTCATGGCTGCAGGCCGTGATTACTGGCTTCACGCTGATGGGCGTCGCGGTTGTCCTGTACACTGGTAGGTACCTGGTGGAGGACATGGTCCACCATCTCTTCGGCAGGGATGTCGAGGGTTTTTAAGTAGACGTTCCGATTTTATCTTATGGGCAGCAAGAAGGCGTTGAATTTCCTCTTCGACACTGTCTTTAGGGTCGGTTTCATAGCGGTTATCCTTGCTATGCTGATGCTTTACATGCCCCTCATCCAGAATTCTGTCAACCCCCTGTTGGAGCACATAGGGTTCTGGGATCTTTGGAGGTTGAACCCGTTGTGGGCGAATATCCTGTCTGTGGGCTTAGCCCTCATGGGCGTCGCTATCGTAATCAGCCTAATTAAAGGGTGGGTTGAGGAGATGATAAACATACTCTTCACTGACGAGAAGCCTCAGATACCTAAAATATCGCTGTAGGAGTTCGTGGTCGCCTTATCCTTGACTTTGAGCTTCTCGAAGACCCCCAATATCCTACTTTTGTCCCGGGGGTCTAACGACTCAACCTCCACGTATTCTCCGAGGCCTTCAACGAAGTCACAGCACAAGGTCAGCCTGCCAAGTTTGTAAATCCTGCGTCTTTTCCTGATTGTGAAGGCCTTCTTGAATCCCAACCGCTTAAGGAGTTTGAAGGCATCCTCTGTGGCAGGGAATTCGACCTCCTCCCTCATCTTCATCTTCGACTTCCTCTTAGGCCCCTTATACGTTATAGTGAGTCTGTCAGTCCTCCTTATCCTCAGCGCCTCATCAGTCCTCCTGAAGTCCCGGCAGGGGTGTGTGAAGTACGTGTCAACCTGCTTCTCAGATTTAACGAACACCCCGCCAAGAGCTTTGACCTTGGATTCAGCTCCTTTACAAGGCGCCTTCAGTTCGACTTCAACCCTCATTACAAACACGCGAATATTGCGTTTTCACCCCAGTATACTATGTTGTCCATAGTGCGTGTTTATAAGTAATACTCCGCCCTTTAAGGCGGAGTATGCTATTTTGCCTTGAGGTTGACTAGTATGTGGTCTTCCTCGTATGGCATCAAGTCTATCTCCTCCAGGATGTGGAATCTGCCTTTCAGTTTTTCGACTTCAGCCCTGAACACCTTCTGGGGGTCTTTGACTGAGTTTATGCTCCTCGCTTTTATGGAAAGGAGGCCGTCCTTGAACTTGAACGTGTCATGGTTGTTGATTACAATTCCGGATTGGTCCGGCTGGGCGACATCCTGGACTAGGACGTCGGCCTGCGCGACGGTGTTGCTGTATTCCCAGGGATGGCGGGCGTCGGCTAATATCGGAATCATGTTCTCTTTTCGCTCGCACACGAGCATCAGCTCCCGCATCATCCTCTTGCTGAACTCCACGCAGTACACGGTGTCTGCTATGTCTGCTATGTGGCTTGCCGTCGTACCTGAAGATGCGCCAAGGTAGAGTACGAATGAGCCTGGTTTCACAGGGAATGTTTTCATGCCCTTCGCTAGGGCGGCAGCCACTTTGCTGCGGTACGGGTCCCAAATCCTATATTCGACGCCTCCCTTGTAGATTGTCTTCTCGTTGTAGACCCTGTACTTTGGGGTGGAGTTCGCGGTCGCCAGTTTCCCATCCACGATATAAACTTTCGGGAAGATTTCCTTCACAGAGTATATATTGATGTGGACAATAAATAGAACCAATGAAGGGGACCACGATAGCTCTCATCAGCTGCATGTTCCTGGCCCTTGAGCCGACATTCGGCAAGGTTCTTCTCTCCTACATGCCCCCTATAGTGCTCGCAGCCGTTTCATCGGTCTTCGCTGCTCTCATACTCTTCCTCGTGCTGGAAGCTGAGCACAAGATGCGGGAGATAAATGCGATGAGCAGGAGACAATTCATAGTCCTCCTAGCGGTCGGCATCATAAGCGGGCTTCTTGCGCAGCTTTTCTACGTCACAGGCCTGAGGGAGTCCACAGCCACGAATGCGGTCCTCCTCACCAGGTTGAATTCGCTCTTGATAGCTCTGATGGGCGTCGTCATGCTACGGGAGAAGCTTAGCATCAACCATGTCATCGGCGCCATCCTGATGGTCAGCGGCATACTCTTAATCGCAACCAGGAACTTCACAGTCGACGTGAAACCAACCCACGGCGACGGCCTCCTACTCCTTGCCGCTTTCTTCTGGGCTTCAGCCAACATCCTGGTGAAAAAGTATCTAAGCCGCATCCCTCCGGAGGTTATAGTTATAGGCTACTACGGCTTCTCAGGCCTCATATTGACTGCGGTGTCGGCTGATAGGATCCCACTCATTTTCGAGCCGAAGGTCTTCCTCTACATGACTGGGTTGGTTGTTTTGGTCTACCTTATAGGCCGGTACCTCTGGTATTATGCGTTCGAGCACACGAGCGCAGCGAACGTGGGATTAGCATCCCTGAGCATACCCCTATTCGGGGTCTTGTATTCGACGACGCTTTTAGGGGAGCGTCTGTCGTCGTATCATATCTCAGGCGGGTTGCTGATATTCCTCGGGCTCATCGTCATAGAACTTCATCTTATGTCCCACAAGGATGTCGAGCACAGGCTGAAGAGGCATCACCCTCACCACTAAGCTTTCCTGTAGACTGCCTCTAGGACTCCGTTCTTGTACAGGGTCTTCTCAGCTTTCTTTCGCACTTCTACCGGCAGTGTAATCTCTGCTTTGTAGTTTCTGTGTTCGTTTCCTGCTTTGATGGTGAGCAAGCTGCCTTTCAGATTCAACTTTATCTCCTTCTCATCAACGCCTGGCATGTCTGCAACGACCTTCACCTGGTCCTTCTCTTCCGCCACCTCATAATATGGCTCCGCAACCTCCATCCCCCCACTCCCGCAGGATGAGCCTTCAAGCAATTTCTGCTCCTCCTGTGCTGCTGGCATCCCTTTGAATCCTGGGATGTTGCTGTACTCTCTCACCGTCGTCTTACCGTCCGGGCCGGTGTATGAGCTGTAGCCGTAGAATACCATGTTCTCATGCGCATGATTCATCATCTCTCCTTCCTGGTCCTCGAATTCGGCAAAGAATGAGTCGAAGTCGCCGAATAGCGATGGTCTCTTTTTCTTGTCAAATGGGAACATACCCTACCTCCTTTTGTTTAAACTATACTGATTTTGTTGATATATTATAATACACATCTATATAAAAATAGACAAGTAACCAATAGTATACCACAAAATGAGAATCCGCATAATCAAAAAGAAAAAATCACAGGAAAAAACCCTAGAAAACGACCTCGAATGGTTCTGCTCCTCACTAGGCCTCTGTGAACAAATCGACAAAGACAGGACCGCACAAGCAATATTCAAAAGCCTCCTGGAAAGCACCTACAACGGCGAAGGCATGAGAAGCGACGACATCTCAGAACGAGTAGGAAAATCCCGCGGCGCAGTAGTAAACCACCTAAACAAACTCATCTCATCAGGCCTTGTAGTCAGGCACGGCACAAGGTACGAGCTGAGGGAGGAGAACCTACACAACACAATGGCTGAGATGAGAAGGGACATGGACCGCATCTTCGAAGACATGGAGGAAATCGCACAGGAGATAGACAGGAGAATGCAAAGGAAAAGCTGAAACAGTACCGTATTTTAACTTAAGAGTCCCGGTGTTTAACGTGAACCGACAGAAAAGCAAAGAAAACGATTCGGAGATAGTTGTGCCAGTTCTGGTTAATGATGGCTTTCCTAAGACTTTAGGATTCGCTGGAATATCCTCAGTTGAAAATACCGAAAGGCACAAGCTCATACTGTCCACTCGATGCAATTCTTCACACTTCATAGTCTCTAGGTCAGATATGGAGGTTGAGATAATCAAATTCCTCAATGAAAATGGGATTAGAGCAGAAAAGATATTGATGCGACTTGATGACGATAAATGGAGGGGTGTGATTAACGAGGTGGTGAACTACAAGAACCGCCTAGGAGAGAAGGCAGTAGCCGACGGTTTGTTGAGGGAGTTCATGGGTGATGAGTCCCTGAGGGGCCAGAAGGATACCATTAAGGACATTATCAAGGCAGTCAAAAAAGGACGGTACCCTGGGTGCCCTGAAATCCTGCGCAACAAGTGGATGTCGAGCCTATACCTAATCGAAAGAGAAGCGCCGTCTATCTCCACTCTAAGTCCATCTGAACTCACGAAGTTGGACGTCAAAAAAGTTTTGAAGAACGTCGCTGACATGATTGGCAGGATGCATTCTCTAGACTTCAACGGATGCCACATACAGCATGGACACCCCCACGGGGGGAATATCACAGTATTCCCTAACAATACTGTGGGCTTAATAGACTTCACTGAGTCTTATGTAGAGCGTCCAGACTGGGGTAACGCCAATTCGATACTCTCTGCATTTTCTATAGATTACAGCTATCTGAATTCCAAATTTCTCAATGGTTTTAGGGTTAATGACGACCTAGCCAAAAGGGAGTTCTTTGAAAAGTTGGTCAGCCACTATCCGCTTGTAGGAAACGCCAAGGAAAAGAGGGGGATCAGGGGAGCATTAGTCGAATATGCTCTGAATTCCCACATATAGGGCATGATTTTGCTTCATTCTAGCACCATACCTGATAGCAAATGTTAACTACCCTCTCCCATGTCTACTCAGCGCTTCCACTCTCTCTATCGTGTCAGCTTCTTCTATTCCCTTATCTTCTCTCACCCTCACAAGGCGCGGAAACCTCAAGGCGTAGCCTGAACCGTAGGTGGGGCTCTTCTGCACCTCCTCGTAGGCTACCTCAAACACATACTGGGGTTTAATCTGGACTTCACGGCCATCTTGCGAGACGATAAGAGGTTTGAAGAGTTCGGTTAGTTCGTTCAACTGCTCGTCTGTGAGGCCTGTGGCCATCCTCCCAATCTCCAGGAACTCCCCCCGCTCCGGGTCGTACACTGACAGAAGGTAGCTGCCAAGCCAACTCGCTCTCCTACCCTCACCCCACGTTGCTCCTGTGACCACAAGGTCGAGCGACTCCATGACTGGTTTCACCTTGTACATGTACCCGACCCTGCTTCCCGGCTGGTAAGGCGCTTCAAGGTTTTTCACCATCACACCCTCATGACCTGCCAATAGTGCCTTCTTGTAGAACTTCTCAGCCTCCTTAAGGTTTGATGTCACCAGATTCTCGGCAAGGCGGAAACGCTCTGAGGGAGTGATAATCTCAGAGAGTATTCTCCTCCTCTCTATGAATTTCTCACTGAGCTTGCTCTTCCCATTTAGGTAAATCACATCGAATAGGTTCACCTCAACAGGAATCTTCTCCAGCACCTCCCCGATGTCGTATTTCCTCTTAATCCTCCTACTCAGGTTCTGGAACGGCAGAGGCCTCCTATCTGTCGGGTTTATCGCGACAATCTCCCCTTCCACGACAGCTGACTCTGCGTTGATGTTCTTCAATGACTCTTCCACGACTTCCGGGAACTGTTTGGTGACGTTCTCTAGTCTGCGGGTGTAAAGCTCTACTTTATCGGCGTTCTTGTGTATCTGCACCCTGGCGCCGTCGTACTTCACCTCAAGCTGCATCTCACCCTCAGAGAGAGCATCCTTCAAGTCCGCGGCCTTCTGGGCGAGCATCACCTTCACAGGGCTGCCGACGACTATCCCGTACCCAGCCAAGCCTATGTCGCCATTGTTCTTAGCTTCCGAAGCCACCTCCCCCCAGTCAGGCCTCATGTTGTAGGCGTTCTCAACTGCAGCAGGCTCCACGCCGTATGCCTTCGCTATCGCATCCCGTATTACTCCATCGCCGACTCCGACCCGAAGCTGGCCGAGTACGAGGCGGACTATGTACTTGGACTCCTCTGCTGAGGCGTTCGACATTAACTCGCTCAGGTATGCGAACTTCCGCTCCTGCGAGCCTTTTCCTGTGAGCGAGACCATCCTGCCGAGGTTTTCCGCGACCTTCTCCACCGTCAGCCTTGAGGAGAAAAGTGTTGTCTGCTGCTTCTTGACGAGTATAACCTCAGCCACCAAACCAATATCCCCCCTCTCCCTCACCATGTCGTTGATTTTCTCCTCAGTTAGACCTGACACTGATGAGAGGGTCTTGGCCATCAGTTTGTCTGCTATGCCGAGTTCGAGGTTGCTCCATGGTGGGAAAGGCGTGCCCCGAAGGAAGAGTAGCACGTTGGAGAGTGAACTGTCCGGCGCTTCCTTCAGAAAATCAGCCACTATATCCGTCATCTCCAGGCGGCCTGAGGTGGCCTCCAACCGTGTTAGGACGCTCGCAAGCCTCTGGAATTCCATGGCGTCAATTAATTTGCTGCTCTGGTTAATATCCAATCTATCAGTAACCGGCGACAAAAGTCGCCGGTTTGATAAGCTTGAAACCGCAATAGTAGATACATACATTTACCGCCCCCCCCAGAGGAGGGCGGTTTCATCGCTTATGAGGGTTGTGGTGGAGACGCCCAGGTGGAGTCTCGTCAAATACAGGAGAGTGGAGGGCGGGTTCGTGAAGGAGTTCACATCACCTCTCCCCACGTTCTTCAACTACGGCTTTGTGGAAGGCACGGAAGGAGCGGACGGAATGCCCAGGGACTCGATAGTGTTAGGGTCGCGGCTCAGACAGGGCGCCTCAGTCGAAGTCAAACAGGCTGGGGTAGTAAAGTTCGTTGATGATGGACGTGAGGATGACAAACTCGTTACGTCATCTGATGGGCTTGTTAACCCAGCGGAGAGGATAAGTATACACCTGTTTTTCACCACCTACATGCTCTTCAAGACCGTGTATTACCTGCTCCGGGAAGGGAGAATAACAAGATGCAGGTACGGAGGATTCACTCCTCTTCCTTCGGTTGTATGAATAGGCCTTGGATTTTCTCTTTCATCTTTTTTTCTTTAGTTGTTTCTTTCTCTTCTGGTTCGATGAAGAGGCCGATTATCCCCTGCCAGAGGCTGCGGCCCTTCTCCGCTGATTTGTGTTGCTTCTTCTTCGGTTTCCTCTCCTGCTGTTGAGGCGGCTTCGGAGGCTGCTTCACCCTGCCTGTTTCGTCGTATTTCGGTTTCGCGCCGTGTTTCGTCTCCCTCGTCCTGATGTCGACTGTGATTGGCTGCTTCAGGGCTTCGCTGACGATGAGCGCGTGACCGACGTTCAGCTGCTGTATCTCCTCCTCCATCCCGGCTGTGAAGCCTTCGATGCTCTGCCGTATGGCTTTGAGGTCGTTGGGGTTGGTGACCTTCAGTATTATCTGCGTCGTACACTGGGAAAGGACGTTCTTGTCAATCCTCGCAGGCCTTTGGCTTACGACGCACAGGTGGAAGCCGAATTTGCGGCCTTCGGTAGCGACCGTTCGAATTATTGTGGAGCTCATCACATCCCCGAATCCGCGTTCAGGACAGAAGTTGTGGGACTCCTCCACTAGGTAGAATAGTTCCGGTATCTTGCCGACAGTCCTCAAGTGGAAGAGTTCCTTCGTGAGCCTTGCCACCACAAGCTGCGATATCCTCGGGTCAGTTCCCTTCAAGTTGATGATGCTGCACCTCGCATCTGCCACAAGCTCACTGTAGGGGGTCGGCTGGCCATCGAACACCCCTGCTTTTTTAAGCTCTGAGAGGCCGTCCAGGACCTTCCACTTGTATTTCGTCGACTCCTCCTCAATCTTCTCCATCAGGTCTGCGAGGGTGTAGTCTTCGCTGAAGTCGTGTATGGTCTCCTGCAGTTTCGTGTACAGGATGCTCTTCTCCTTCTCTGTGAGCGTGATTGGCATAAGATCCAAGAGCTCCTCCATGGAGAAGCCGGCCCTCAGGAAGAACCTCTTAGAGTTCGGGTTCACTGTGGCGTCTGTGCTGTATTCGATGACCTGGTCCGCGTAGCTTCTCGCCTGGACCTCGTATTTTATCATGTTGTCGTAGTCGTCGTTTTCTACGCAGAGGCTGCTGTATTCGCTGTGCGGGTCTATGATGACTATGGGTATGTTGTTCTTCAAAAGCTCCTCTAGTATCACGGCGACGGCGTAGCTTTTACCCGCCCCAGTCTTTGCCAGGACGCTCATGTGTTTGCCTATTGTCTTTTTGATGTCAAGGTACACTGGCAGGTCATTGGCTTCAAGGAATCCGAGGTATATGCTGTCCTCCCTCTTCTGCCCCAGGCTTAGGACGTCGCTGATGAGCTTCCGGTCTGCTGGAAGCACCTTCTCTGAAGGATTCAGGGGAGTCTTCGGATACAGCACCTGCCCGCCTTCGAAGTATCCGAGGACGTGGGCGTGCGCTTGGGTTTCATCCTGGTCGAAGTCGTCCAAGTACGTCTTCATCGAGTCTATCCTAGCCAGCACCCACCCATTCACTGGGTGTTTGACCTTTATGAACGCGCCCTTCCCGACCTTACGGTCAGTGAGCTTCAGGTCGAACTCTGAAGGCTTCACGCTCCCGGTGAGTGCGCCTATCTCCTCGCCTGCCATCGGTTAATTATTGGTTCAACCATAATTAAGGCAATGCAGGACATATTCCACGTCATCCTGGTGGAGCCCCGCTACGACGGCAACATCGGCAGCGTCGCCAGGGTGATGAAGAACTTCGGGTTCAGGAAGCTCGTCCTCGTGAACCCGCCGAAGATGGGGCCAGAGGCTCGTAAGAACAGCATGCACGCCCGCGACATAATGGAGAAGGCGAGGATTGTGGACTCATTCGAAAAGGTTGTGGAAGAATTCGACGTCCTCGTCGGAACTACAGCGAAAGTCGGCGGAGACGCGAACACCCTAAGGACTCCAGTGTTCCCAGAAGAGCTCGCAAAGGCGTTAGACGCGAAAGGCAAGGTAGGCATCGTATTCGGCCGCGAAGACTACGGCCTCCTGAACGAGGAGCTGGAACGCTGCGACATGCTTGTGACTATACCAGCGCACCACGAGTATCCGACGTTGAACCTCGCCCAGTCTGCGTGCATAATACTATATGAGTTGAGTCGGGAGTCTAACAAGAAGAAGACAGGCGGTAAGAAATTCCGCTCCCTCAGCAAGGTGGAGAAGGATTACATGCTAAAATTCTACGACGAACTGGTTGATGAAGTTCAGGATCACCTCTTCGAGAGGGACCTTGCCAAAAGGACCTTCCGACACATAGTCGGCAGGTCATTCATCTCCGGGAGGGAGGCTAAGACCCTCATGGGCGTATTCAGGCACGCCAGGAAGAAGATCAACAAGTGATGTTTTTATACATGCGAATAGCATATTTTTCCACAATGGATGACAGTATACTGGTCAAGTTGGCTGGGAAATACGGCACCCCCCTTTACGTCTACGACGGCGATTTAATCCAGGAGAGGTGCCGCCAGTTTATGAAGGCCTTTGAAGGTTTCCCTGTCCGGGTGAAGTGCTGTTACGCAGTTAAGGCTAACACGAACCTTGCCTTGTTGAAGCTAATACAGGGAGAAGGATACGGAGCCGATGTCGTTTCAGTTGGGGAGCTTGACGCGGCATTGAAGTCTGGGTTCAAGCCGCAGGACATCATCTACACCAGCAACAGCAAGAGCGAGGCTGATGTAAGAGCCACTCTTGCAGCAGGGGTTAACCTCACTGCAGACAACATATCCGAGGTCGAGTTGGTCAAGAAGATGGGCGGCTCAAGGATAGCATTTCGAGTGAACCCGGACGTTAACGCCAGCACTCACCAAAAGATTTCAACAGCGTTGAGGGGCAGCAAGTTCGGCATGCACTTCGAAGGGGATATAGCATTCAAGGCAGTAAAGAAAGCTGTTGAACTTAGCTTGAAAGTTTCAGGAATTCACTGTCATATAGGGAGCAACATAAAGGATGCGAGCGCCTTTTCGGAGGTCGCCCATAAGATGGTAGACTTCGCTGTGAGGCTGAAAAGTGAGTTGGGTATACAGCTCGAGTTCATAGACTTCGGCGGAGGGTTGGGAATAAGGTACAAGGACGAGGCTGTGATAACCCTACCCGAGTTCGCGAAGGCTTACGGGAACATAGTAGCTGACGGCGTTGGCAGGCTCGGTTACAAGCCCGACGTCTGGTTTGAGCCAGGCCGTTTCATAGTCGGCGAAGCAGGCATCCTCCTTGCGAAAGTGAACAGCCTAAAGGAGACCCCTCAGAAGAGGTTCATAAACGTCGATGCAGGATTCAACGACCTCATCAGGCCTGCGATGTATGACGCATACCATAACATCAGGGTTGCCGGCAAGGCTGGCGGCGGGTTCTCGTACGATGTTGCAGGGCACCTGTGCGAATCAGGGGACGTACTTGGCAAGGACAGGAATCTTCCGGAAGTAAGGGTGGATGACACCGTGGTAATAGAGAACGCCGGAGCATACGGTTTCAGCATGGCCTCAAACTACAACAGCCAACCACTACCAGCGGAGGTTTTGGTTCGCAAAGGGAGGGCTGACCTCATACGGGAACGCCAGAGCATCCACGAACTCTACATCAGACAGAAGATGCCAAAAGACATTATTTAGCCCTCTTCGCTACTTCAGCCCAGAATTTTTCCTTCACGTCGTAGTAGACTGTGAGGGAGGGCACTAGGATGAAGAACGCCAAGACCCATGCGAGCGGGAAACGCACTAGCATCCTGTTGAACGGTGGGATGATTCCGACGACCATCAGGAAAAGCGACACAAATACTCCGAGTATCCCGAGCTTGAATCTACCCCCATAGGGTATACCACCCCAGTCCTTCATTCCGAATCACTTCTTTTCATGTTGTCCTTAAGTTCGTCCAACTGCTCAGTCATCTTCCTAAGGTAGGGTGCCTCCACATACGCGTGCATGTGCTCTGAGAGGAGCCGCTGGACTTTTTCAGGCTCTTGCACTCCGTATAATCCGTACATGCTCCTCACCCTGGGGGTTTGCACGGTCCTGCCGCCGGTGACTCCGACGCCGACTGTGGGGCCGCCTTGTACTTGGCCTGCGGCACCGAGGGTGACTGCTGAGAAGTCGCTTCCCATCCCAAGGCCTGAGGCTGTGACTGGTATTATCGTCCCGAAGTCGAACATGCGGCCTAGTATCCCCTGTTCGAGGATGAGGTTGTTTATCTTGTCGTAGCTCAGTTCGTTGCGTTTGTAGGCTGTGAAGCGCACCTCAGTCACGATTCTCCTGTCTGTTATATAGAACCTGTGGCAGTCCCTGTACATCTGGACTCCAGATATCCCGAGGATGGAGAACGCTATCCCAAAGTAGTATGAGGCTTCAGCAGGAAACTCAAGGTACAATGCAAGGAGCATGCTCACAACGCCGACTCCGACCATCAGGCCGATCCATTTCCACTCTATCTTCAACACCGAGATCGCCATAGCGCTCGCGAATATCACGCTAATCCAAAGGCCTACCGGGGTGTATGAGCGCATGAAGTCGTTGATTGGGACTATGAACTCGTTCGTCCACCCCATGGTGTTTGAGAATAGGGGTATGTTCTTCAGCAGATTACCGTCGCTTACTGATGTCCTGGATTCGAATTGTTCTGTCACGAACAGCATCGGGTTGCCTAGGAACTGGCTCAGTTCCTCGCCGAATGTGATGAACACGAGGCTGAGTATTATAATCCACGCCCAGATGAGGTACATGTCGTAGAATGCGAGGTAGTGTGGTTTAATCTCCATGAGAAGTTTCTCATCCTTCATCAAGGCAAGTCGGGTCTGCTTTTCCCCGCATGCCTGAGGAGAAACCATAGTTAATATACGGTATATTAAAAGAAAAGGCTTGCATATGTTCCTCAGCACTCATAAGCCTCATCACAGCATACTGGCTCAGCCGGCTTGAGTCATCACAGGTATATGGAATGGTAGCCAGGGGTTAAATCTTACCCCTCAACTGAGGGTGTTTGTCCAGGACCTTCCGGAACATGGCTTTCATACCCTCAAGCTTCTTTTCAGTCTTGCCTTCGAACCTGAGTATCACGGCAGGTTGGGTGTTTGACGCCCTCATCAGGCCCCAGCCGTCGGGTGTCTGTACTCTGACTCCGTCGACTGTTATGACGTCGTATTTGCCTTCGAATTCCTTTCGGACTTCGTCTACTAGCTTGAACTTTATCTCCTCTGGGACGTCTAAGCGTATCTCCGGCGTCGAATAGTATTTTGGTATTGTCGCCACTTCCTCGCTCAATTTTCCGCCAGCGTTTGAGAGGAGTTGTGCCATCCTGCAGGAGGCGTATATCCCGTCATCGTATCCTGGGTAGTCGTCTGCGAAGAAGAAGTGGCCGCTCATCTCCCCTGCGATTAGGGCGTGCTCCTCCTTTATCTTCTTTTTGATGAAGCTGTGCCCGGTCCTGTACATTATCGGCTTTCCGCCGTGCGACAGGATGTCCTCTGTCAGCGCCTGGCTGCATTTCACCTCGAATATCACTGGCGCGCCAGGGTGTTTCGCAAGGATCTCCCTTGAAAAGAGCGCCAATGCCTGGTCGCCCCTTATTATCCCCCCTTCCTCGTCGACGAACCCAGCCCTGTCAGCGTCTCCATCGTATGCTAGTCCTGCGTCGGCTTTCGTCTCCTCCACCTTCCTTATCAGCTCTTTTAGGTTTTCGTCTACTGTCGGGTCGGCTGGGTGGTTCGGGAACATTCCGTCCGGTTCTGAGTAGAGTTCTATCACCTCGCATCCCAACTGCTGCAAGAGTTTCGGCGCCACAGCCCCTGCCGTCCCATTGGCGCAGTCGACTACGACTTTCAGCTTCCTCTTCAGTTTGATTCGCTCTTTCACGAACTTGATGTATTCGTGTACTATCTCCCTACTCTCGACTGTCCCGTTGCCTGTCCTGAATTCACCAGCATTTATCGCGTCCCCTATGGCCTGTATCTCTGGGCCATAGAGCGTCATCGTTCCTCTGCAAAGTTTGAATCCGTTGTATTGTGGCGGGTTGTGGCTTCCGGTTACCATTACTCCGCCGTCCAGTCTCAGGTGGTGTATCGTGAAATAAAGCACCGGCGTCGGGGCCACTCCTACGTCGATTATTCTCAGTCCAGTCGATTTCAGTCCTTTTATTAGAGCGTTAGCGAGCGGCGGGGAGCTGACTCTCACGTCGCGGGCTACGGCTATCGTGCCTTTAAGTGTGGAGCCGAATGCCTTACCAACGTTCTTTGCTATCTCGTCTGTCAGGTCTACTCCGTACACTCCTCTTATGTCATAGGCCCTGAAGATGCTCACCTCAGATGCCCCTCCAGTTTTTGATAGCCTTCTCGTACGCTTCCGGAGTTCCGGTGTCGAACCACTGTCCGTCGAAAAGGTATCCGTAGAGTTTGCCTTCTGCCGAGAGCTTCGGGAAGACGTCTCGTTCTATCATCGATTTTCCTGGCTTGACGTATTTCAGGACCTCAGGTTCGAGAACGTACACTCCTGCATTTATGAGCCTGCTGTCTTCGCTGCTTTTAGGCTTCTCCACGAATCCGACTATCCTATCTCCTTTAAGCCTTGCCACCCCGAAGGCTGACGTGTCTTCGACCTGTGTGAGCGCTATAGTCGCTAGGGCGTTCTGTTCGCCGTGGAATCTTATGAGGTCAGCCAAGTCTATGTCGCTCAGGACGTCTCCGTTGAACATGAGGAACGGGCACTTCAACAGGTTTTTTGCAAGGTTCAGGGGTCCTGCGGTTCCGAGCTCCTCCTTCTCTTCGACGTATTTTATGTCAACGCCGAGGTGTGAGCCGTCGCCGAAGTGTTCGCGTATCTTCCCTCCGAGGTATCCTGTGGAGAGTATTATGTCCCGTATCTCGTACTTCCGGCAGAGCTCTATTATGTGCTGTATCAGAGGCCTCCCCTTTATGGGTATCATCGGCTTAGGCATCTCGTATGTGAACGGTCGCATCCTCGTTCCCTTCCCGCCTGCGAGTATGAACGCCCGTTTGACCTTCTTCGACTCTAGGACGCGTGATATGAGGACTTCTATGGCGTGTGAGCGGTTTCTCACCTTTATGCCGTCAACCATGTCGTCAAGTTCCCTCAAGAGGTCGTTCCTCAGCGTTATCGTCAGACGTTCCCTGTTCGCTTCAGCAGCCATTTTGACACAAACTCATACAGCGTGGTACATTATATGATGTTTAATATAAATCCTCCATAAGATTAAGGATGGACGTCAAGGACTGTATCAGGCCGAATGTACTATCCCTTCCAGACTATGTTCCAGGCGAGTTCAGGGAAGGATTCATCAAGCTTGCAAGCAATGAGAACAACTTTGGCCCAAGCCCGAAGGTCGTGGAGGTCCTGCGGGAGTGGAGCGGGCGAACCCAGCTTTACCCCTACAGGAGCGACGAAGTCAGGGGGAAGGTAGCGGAATACGCGGGCGTAGGGAAGGAGAACATCGCACTCGGGAACGGCTCAGATGAGCTTATGGACATGCTGGTGAAAGTCTTCGAAGGACCGGTCGCAGGCAGTTACCCGTCCTTTGCGGAATACCCGATAGCAGCGGGCGCGATGGGGGAAAAATACGTTCCAGTAAAGCTCGGGGGCGACTTCACCTTCGATGCTAGGAGATTCCTAAAGGAGGCGGGCGATTGCAGGCTCGCATTCCTTTGCAGCCCGAACAATCCGACGGGGCTGAGCATCCCGGACAGCGATGTCAAGGCCGTTCTTGACGATGGGAAGGTTGTTGTGTTGGATGAGGCATACTATGAGTTCTCAGGCAAGAGCCGGGTCGGCTGGGTCAGGGATTACCCTAACCTCATCGTACTTCGGACTTTGAGCAAGGCGTTCGCACTAGCTGGTCTGAGGGTAGGCTATGCGGTCGCAGACCCTATTGTGGTACGGGCCATGTTGAAGGTGAAGCTTCCGTTCAACCTATCGAGCCTCGCTGAAGCTGCATCTGTAGCTGCGTTGGATGACCTCGGTTACATGAGATGGTGCGTGAATAAGATTGTGGCTGGCAGGGAGTCCATCTACAAGGCTCTGTCCTCAAAGTTCAAGCCTTACCCATCTGACAGCAACTTCATATTCGCCGACGTCACGCCCATGACTTCCCAGGAGTTCTTCGACAGGATGGTTGAACGGAAAATAATAGTCAGGGAGTTCGGGAAACTGAAAGGATTCAAAGGGGAGTACATTAGGGTCAGCGCCGGGACTGTAGAGGAGAATAAGGAGTTCGTTAAGGCTATTTCTTCGCTTTGATTGCTTCCTTCACCGCCCTGGTTATGTCGTTTGGCGTGAGGTTGTATCTTACCATCAGGTCCTTTGAGTCTCCTGATTTGCCGAACCTGTCCCTCACACCCACCCTCCTCATGGGAGTCGGATAACCCTCACACAATACCTCCGCCACGGCACTTCCAAGGCCTCCTAATATGCTGTGCTCCTCGACAGTCACAACAGCTCCAGTGTCCTTGGCTGCCTTCAGGATGGTCTGCGTATGTATAGGCTTTATAGTGTGCATGTCTATGAGGCGGACGTCCATTCCCTCCTCCTTAAGGTCTTCGACAGCTTTCATCGCCTCTGCAACCATGTATCCGCAGGCGATTATGGTGGCTTCATCTCCGTCTGATAATTGCACTGGCTTTTCAGTGTCAAAATCGTATTCCTGGAATATGACTGGGCTCTTTTCCCTTGTGAGCCTCATGTAGACTGGGCCTTTGTGTTTTACAGCCGCCCTGACTAGCGCACTTGTTTCAGCTGCGTCTGAGGGCACCTCTACTCTCATCCCAGGTATGACCCGCATGAGGGCGATATCCTCTATCGCCTGATGGGAGCTTCCGTCTTTCCCTACCGTTATGCCTGCGTGGGTTAGGACAAGTTTGACTTCGAGGCTGTCGTGTGCTATCGTGTTCCTAATCTGCTCCCACCCGCGTCCTGCACCGAACATAGCGAAGGCGCTCGTGAACACGGTCTTCCCTGCGATGGCCAGGCCTGCTGATACGCCCATCAGGTTCTGTTCAGCGCATCCTACGTTGAAGAACCTGTCAGGGAATTCCTTGGCGAACATGTGCGTGTTCGTTGAGGTGCTTAGGTCAGCGTCAACGACTACGATGTCAGGGTTCTCCCTGCCAAGCTCTACAAGCGTCCTTCCATACGCTTCCCTTGTATGCTCTTTGATGTCGTATCTCATGTCAGCTCCTTCAGCGCGTCACACAGCTGGTCCTTATTCAATGGTTTCCCATGGTATTCGCAGACGTTCTCCATGAATGAGATACCCTTCCCCTTTGTGGTGTGGGCTATTACCACCGTCGGCGCCCCTTTAAGCGCTTCGGCATCGTCTAACGCCTTCATTATCTCAGAATGGTTGTGGCCGTTTATCACAAGCACGTTCCATCCGAAGCTCGCCCACTTGTCAGCTATCGGCTCCACAGCCATCACCTCCTCTGTGCTTCCGTCAATCTGGAGGCTGTTTCTGTCAACGATTGCGCACAGGTTGTCGAGGCCGTAGTGTGCGGCAGCCATCGCAGCCTCCCAGATCTGGCCTTCCTGGCATTCGCCGTCCCCAAGGACCGCGTATACCCTGTATTCCTTTTTATCCATCTTCCCTGCTAATGCGATGCCGCATGCGATGCTCAATCCCTGCCCTAGGGAGCCTGTTGATACGTCGACTCCTGGGATGCTCTTGTGGGATGGGTGTCCCTCAAGGAAGCTGTCTATGTTCCTGAACTTGTCGAGCTCCTCCTTTGGGAAGTATCCTGCCTCTGCAAGGACGCTGTAGAGGGCTGGTGACGCATGGCCTTTGGAGAGGATGAACCTGTCCCGTTCAGGCCAGTCGGGTTCACTGGAGCGGTGTCGCATCTTGTAGAAGTACAGTGTTACTATCACGTCAAGGGCTGATAGCGAGCCGCCTGGGTGTCCGGAGCACGCTTTGGTGGTCATCTCAAGGACGTGTTTCCTGACTGCCTTTGATTTAGACTTCAACAACTCTACGGTCTCATCCATGCCAACCACGTGTGAGAATTATAGTGTATCCGGTTAAATACGTTTCCTGAGTTCTGAAACAGCTGCCTTCACTCCTTTCGGGTGGTTGAAGATGTATGAACCTGCGACGAACACGTCAGCCCCGGCCTCTGACACTTCCTTCGCGGTCCTGCCGTTTATTCCGCCGTCGACTTCGATGAGAGCCTTCAGCCCCCTCTCATCTATCATCCTCCTCGCCTCCCTGATTTTCGGGACTACGTTGGGGTCGAAGTTCTGTCCTCCGAAGCCTGGTTCAACACCCATTATGAGCAGTAAGTCCAATTGTGGAAGTATGTCAGCCACTTTTTCGAGTGGGGTTTGGGGGTTCAGTGATATTCCGACTTTGGCGCCGCATGAGACTATCAACTCTATGCATTTGTTCATGTGAGTGCACGCTTCGGCGTGGACTGTGATTATGTCAGCGCCGGCTTTTCTGAACTGGAGTATGTACCGCGGCGGGTCCAGTATCATGAGGTGCGTGTCGAACGTCAGCTTTGTCACTGACCTTATCGAATGTATCACTGGTAACCCTAGGCTGAGGTTCGGTGCGAAGCAGCCGTCCATGACGTCCAGGTGAATCCAGTCCACTCCTGCCTCCTGCACACTCCTTATCTCCTGCCCTAGTCTTGAGAAATCGGCTGAGAGTATCGACGCCGATATGAGCTTACTCATTCTTCACCCACTCCACAGTCTTGTAGATCCCATTTTTAAGCTCTGTTTCGGCTTTCCAACCGAGTTCCCTCTCAACCAGGCTCACGTTGAGGAATATGTTGCGCACCTCTCCGAGGATTGGGTCACCGTATTTAGGCCTGACCTTAGCGCCGGTAGCCTCAATCAGCTTTTCAGTGATTTCATTCACAGAGGTTTCGACTCCAGAGCCGATGTTATAAACCATAGACTTGCCACTCCTCTCAAGCGCAGTCAGGTTCGCGACTGCAACGTCGCCGACGAAGCAGAAGTCCCTCGTCTGCTTCCCGTCACCGAATATCGTCGGCTGCATCCCTTTGTTGAGGAGTCCTGTGAATATCGCCACCACCCCAGCCTCCCCGAGCGGGTCCTGCCGCGGGCCGTAGACGTTCCCGTAGCGGAGTATGTTGTAGTCTATGCTGAAGTTCTTGTTGTAAAGTTCCACGTACTTCTCTGCTGCGTACTTTGATGCGCCGTATGGGCAAAGCGGCTTGATGGGGTGTTTCTCATCCACTGGATTGTACTGTGGCTCACCGTACACGGCTCCGCCAGATGATGAGTAGACTATCCTCTTGATTTTGTTCCTCCTGCACGACTCCAGGAGGTTTATCGTGCCAAGGAGGTTAACACTTGCGTCGTAGGCCGGGTCTGCAACGCTTTTTCTCACGTCTATCTGCGCTGCCAGGTGCATCACATAGTCCGGCTTCTCCTTCCTGAAGACTTGGTCAAGCTTCTTTGACGTTATGTCCGTCTTGTAGAATTTAGCTTTCGGGTTTACGTTCCTCTTCCTGCCTGTGGTGAGGTTGTCGACGACCACCACATCATAGCCTTTTTCGACTAGGAGGTCTGTTGTGTTAGAGCCTATGAAACCAGCCCCGCCTGTGACGAGAACCTTACTCACTCAGCACCTCTCTGAAATACTCTATAGTCTTCATTAAGCCCTCCTTCAGTTTCACATTCGGCTCCCAGTTGAGCAGCTTCTTCGCGAGCGTGATGTCAGGACACCGTTGCTTCGGGTCGTCCTTCGGCAGCGGCCTGTAAGTCATCTTCGACTTAGACCCTGTCAGTTTGAGAATTATATCCGCGAGCTCGAGCATGTTGAACTCCCCGGGGTTCCCGATGTTAACAGGCTCATGGTAGTCAACGTTCATTAGGCGCCAGATTCCCTCAACCTCGTCGTCGATGAAGCAGAAGCTCCTCGTCTGGGTGCCGTCCCCGAACACCGTCAGCTCCTTCCCTGCCAGGGCCTGGGAGATGAACGCCGGCACCACCCTACCATCGTTTCGCCTCATCCTAGGGCCGTATGTGTTGAATATCCTCACCAGCCTAGTGTCCATCTTATGCGTCCGATGGTACGCCATCACAAGCGCTTCGCTGAACCTTTTAGCCTCGTCGTACATGCTCCTCGGGCCTGTTGGGTTCACGTTGCCCCAGTAGCTTTCAGGCTGCGGGTGCACTGTCGGGTCGCCGTACACTTCCGAGGTGGAGGCTTGCATGTACTTCGCGCCCTTAGCCTTCGCAAGGCCTAGTGTGTTGAGGGTCCCTATGGAATCTACCTTCAACGTCTGTATAGGAAAATTCTGATAATCTATGGGACTTGCAGGGCATGCGAAGTGCAGTATGTAATCCAACTCGCCTTCGAAGCCTATGTGCTGGCTGACGTCATGTTTTATGAACCTGAAATTATCCTCGCCCTTAAGGTGGGCGATGTTTCGCATGTTCCCTGTTATGAGGTTGTCCATGCAGGTGACATGGTATCCCCCCTTAAGGAGCCTGTCGCAAAGGTGCGAGCCTATGAACCCTGCGCCGCCCGTCACCAAGGCCTTCTTCATTTGAACTTCTCCTCAATCTCCTTCAGGTTCACGTTCGCAAGGTAGTGCTTCAGTTTCGGTCCCACTTCCGGGTGTATCGTGCCGTACTCTATGGAAGCCTTCATGTACTCGAACTTGTTCCCTAGGTCGTATCTGACCCCCTCAAACTGCCACCCGTACATCGCCTCCCTCCTGTTGAGGCTTTTCAGTCCGTCGGTCAACTGTATCTCCCCTCCGGCGCCCTTCTTCGTCCTCTTCAGATGGTCGAATATCGCGGGCGTTAGCATGTAACGGCCTATTATCCCGAGGTTGGACGGCGCATCCTGCGGCTTTGGTTTCTCCACAAGGTCGGTTATCCTGCAAAGGCATCTTTCAGTCTCTGTGCCACCTATCACACCATAGCTTGATATCCTCTCCTTAGGCACCTTCTCCACAGCGATTATCGACGCCTTGTATTTCCCGTACAAGTCTATCAGCTGCCTAGTGCAAGGCTTCTTCGAGAACACGATGTCGTCGCCAAGTAAGACAGCGAAAGGCTCGTCCCCGACGTGCTTTTTTGCCCTTAGAATAGCATGGCCGAGTCCGAGCGCCTCCTTCTGGCGGATGTAGTGTATGTCAACCATGTCGGCGATGCACTCTACCATCCTCTTCAGATCGTTTTTGCCGCTGTGGTCTAGAACCTCTTCCAGTTCGACGCTCCTGTCGAAGTGGTCTTCGATTGCGCGTTTCCCGCGGCCTGTTATGATGAGTATGTCGTCTATTCCTGAGGCGACGCACTCCTCCACGACGAACTGTATGCTTGGTTTGTCTACGAGGGGTAGCATCTCCTTCGGTTGGCTCTTTGTGGCGGGAAGGAACCTAGTCCCTAACCCCGCAGCCGGAATAACAGCCTTCATCTTAACCACCTGTTAGGATTATAGTCGAGAGCATAACCTTCTTGACTTGGATTCTATGCTCTCGAATATATCTGAGGGCACAAAGTCTAATATACCCCCTACGAAGTCTAAAGAGTTATGCCCTCAGCTATAATATTAGACTGGTAATAAAAAAGGTCGGTTGTCTCACCAGCAGAGTCCCTCATACTCGATGTCGGCTGGCGCCAGGTCCCTCTTGAGTATGTGCCTTGAGTCGAAGACGCGCTTCTTTTTCATGCCTGAGAAGTCAAGGGTTTTGAACTCATCCCACTCAGTTAGTATGATTGCCAGTTCGCTTGTTTCTAGGGCTTCCTTCAGCGTTGGGGCGTACCTTATTTTGCCTTTCAGCACCTGAGCGCAGTTTTCCATCGCCTGCGGGTCATAGGCTGTGACGGTGGCGCCTTCCTTCAGAAGCCCCCTTACTATGGGCAGTGCAGGGCTCTCCCTGACATCGTCAGTCCCAGCCTTGAAGGCGAGGCCGAGTACTGTCACCTTCATACCCTTAAGCTTGTATTTTGTTTTCAGAAGCTTCAGCATTGTCTTAGGTTGTTGTTCGTTCACTTCAAGGACGCTTTCCAGAAGCCGTGGTTTGACTCCCAATTCCATTGCCTTGTGTACAAGAGCCTTCACGTCCTTCGGGAAGCAGCTGCCTCCGAAGCCGGGGCCTGCGTTGAGGAAGTGGGGTCCGGCGCGGTGGTCTAGTCCGACGCCTTTCGCAACGTCATACACGTCTACTTCCAGTTTCTTGCAGACGTTGCCGACCTCGTTTATGAAACTTATCTTAGTAGCCAATAGCGCATTCGATGTGTATTTTATCATCTCCGCAGTCTTCAGGTTCACCCGCAGCACCGGGCTTTTGAACTCATAGTATATGCTCTCTATGATGTCCCCTCCCTTCTGGTCGATGCTTCCTATCACTATCCTGTCAGGGTTCATGAAGTCCTCGACCGCGACCCCCTCGCGCAGGAACTCGGGATTCATCACCACCCCGAAATCCTTCCCTGCCTTTTTGCCTGACTCCCTCTCCAGGGCAGGTATAACGTGCTTCTCTGTGGAGCCTGGTATGATGGTGCTTTTGACGACGACAACGTGGTATCCCCTCTTCCTCCCGAGTATGCGGCCTATCTCCTTGCTCACTTCCCTCACATACTCTAGGTTGATGCTGCCGTCGTCGTCTGATGGGGTTCCGACGCAGATAAACGTGACCTCGGAGGCGAGTACACTTCCTTCAAGGTCGAGGGTGGCCTTCAGCTTTCCTGGGACGACGTGCTCCAGTATCTCCGCCAAGCCCTTCTCGTATATTGGGGGCTTTTTGGAGTTTATCATGTCGACTTTCCTCTCGTCAATGTCGACGCATAGGACGTTGTGTGCCTTCTCTGCGAAGCCTGCAGCGGTTATCAGTCCGACGTATCCTGAGCCAACTACCGATATCCTCATGTGAGTAAGTTATGGTCGGGGCGTTTAAAAAGAATTATAGTGATTATCTAAGGTGGACTACGTTCAGGCTGTCATATTGGCTTTTGTTCAGGGTGTCACCGAGTGGCTTCCAATCTCAAGCTCAGGCCATCTGGTAATATTCCAGAAGGTTCTGGGCGTTACAGTCCCCGTATCATTTGACGTATTGCTCCATTTCGGGACTCTCCTATCCGTTGTGTTTTTCCTCAGGTCTGACCTGTCCAGGATTGCCAGCTCCATACTGAGTGGCGGCTTCAGGTCAGACGATGGCAAGCTTGCACTTTACGTGGTTTTGGCTACCGTCCCAGCAGGGCTTGTCGGTTTCCTCTACAAGGACTTCCTAGAATCGCTGTTTAGCAGCCTCCATGTCGTTGCAGGCGGCTTGCTGTTTACTGGGCTTCTACTTTTCGTAAGCAAGGGGCGTGAGGGGTCAAACAGGATAGGGGGGGTTAAGGCGTTCATGATAGGCCTGATGCAGGCGGTTTCAATCGTTCCTGGCGTCTCAAGGAGCGGCTCAACCATAAGTTGTGGGCTGATGTTGGGGGTGAAGAGGGAGGCTGCCGCGAGATTCTCCTTCCTGATGTCCATACCTGTCATATTCGGGGCGGTGGCTTTGGATGCTGGGGATTTTATGGCGTCCGGGTTGAATCCCACGATTGCATTCGTTGGTTTCGCAGTCTCAGCCATCGTCGGCTACTTCTCCCTGAAGCTCATTTGGAAGACGATACTTGAGGGGAGGTTCCACGTTTTCGCCTACTACTGCTGGTTTGTGGGTTTGCTCTTGATTGTCAGCCAGGTTGCATGAGCTTTTTTACCTGGAAGGGGATGGATTATCTGGATGGCTAAGATAGACGAGCTGGATATGCTGCTTGTGAAGGAGCTTCAGTACGATGGGAGGCGGAGCTTCCGTGAGATAGCTGAGAAGCTGAAGGTCGCGGAGGGGACCGTGTACAACAGGGTGAGCAAGCTCAGGGAGCTTGGAGTCATAAAGAATTTCATCACAGACATAGACTACAGCAAGCTCGGCTACGACCTGACTGCAGTCATAGGGGTTATAGCGTCCGGTGGCCGTCTGCCTGACATCGAGGAGAAGATATCCAAAGAGGAGAATGTCACTGCTGTATATGACGTTACAGGAGAGTATGATGCCATTGTGGTCGCTAAGTTCAAGGACCGTGACGCCCTCAACGTGCTGGTTAAGAAGCTCAACGCGATGGAGAACGTTGAGAGGACGTATACGATGGTGGTTTTGAACGTCGTGAAGGAGAAGCATGGGATAGAGCTCGAAAGACCCAAGTGACTGCCGTATTACTACCCTTTAATATACTGTCTTTTAACCCGATACCAACCAGAATACTCTGGTGGTTGGATGGTCGAGACATTTGCTACCTCACAATACAAGGAGAAATTCCTAGGCAACCTCACGTTCACACAAAGCGCCATAATGCTCGCACTAGCAGTGCCAGGCATCATACTAGCATTCCGGGGCTACCAGCCCATAATCGTCCTCTCATATGGCCTACTGTACATATTCGCCTACGCCGGCATAGCATTCTTCGGAATCGACGAAAAAACATACCTGTGGCTTCGGTTCGCAAGCGGCAGGAAACGCCTCCTGTGGAACACGAAGAAGATGCGGGAATTCATCGGCGTCGATGACATCGACTGCGACACCGTGTTCACCTCCGACCACCGACTCCTGTCAGCTGTGAAGGTGATGCCGAAGGACTTGGCAAGCCTCAGCGAATCTGACATAGAGAAGGTGCTTGCAGGATACGGAACCTTCCTCCATGAGCTCAGCACCAACATCCAGATAATCATGTCATCGACGGAGATAGACGTCGAAGGCTACCTGCAGAGGCTGAAGGAGAAGGTGCTTCTTGGCGGAAAAACCGAGCGCATGAGCTACTTCGAACACTTCGCAGATTTCCTGCGCGGCGTCGTCACCTCAAAGACTGTGACTGACCGCGACTACTACATCATCATCACCCAGCCCATGGGTGGGCAGCTGAAGAAGGCGATGGTGGACCTTGATGCTAAGACGAGAAACCTGATGGCAAGCCTAAGGGACTCAGGCATAGACTGCGAGAGGCTTAAGACAGAAGACCTGATAAGGTTCTACGCCAACTTCTACAACCCGAGGTTCAAACTCACTTCAGGCGCGTTCAGCCCACTAACCTTCCACAACGGCATGGAGGCGATGTCAGAGGCGAAAGAGATGCTCAAGAGATTCGGAAACTCATTGGATCCGTTCGCCCCCATGTACGATGAGCGCCTGCAGGCGAGATTCGAGCAGGCCGGCCTTGACTACGTCCGCAACACATCAGACCGCAAATCATTCGTTGTTGAGCAGCTTATGCCCCCCTCACTCGACTTCCACAAGAGCCATGCTGAGGTGGAGAAACTCCACAGGGTGCTGTTCACGGTCCGGTTCCCGGCTGTCGTCCACCCCGGTTGGCTGACGAAGCTGATAAGGCAGCCCATAGACTTTGACATAGTCTTCCACATGCATCCCCTGAGCCAGAAGACAAGCGTCGACTACCTCCAGCATGAGATTACGAAGCTCGAGACTGACGTGACGACAAGGGAGCGTGAATGCCTCCTAGTCTCCGAGAAGGACAGGGTGAACCTCCAGAAGGTGAAGGAACTTCTGAACCGTGTATCAAGGGACGAGGAGAAGTGCTTCGACGTCGCGCTGTACGTTAACGTCAAAGCCTACGGGCAGAAGGAACTCGACTTGGCTGTGATGCGAATCAAGGACGTGTTGGAGGGGATGAACGCGCAGGTGAGGGTCGCTAACTGGGAGATGGAGGACGCATTGAAAAGCTGCTACCCGCTGGCTGAGGACAAGCTGGGGGAGCGCCGCGACAGGCTATTCCCCTCAAGCGCGGTCAGGGACTCCTACCCGTTCATACTCAGCTGCCTGGCGGACGCAGGCGACGGAGCAGTCGTCGTAGGATACAACCAGCTCAACGGCATACCGGTGCTACTGGATGTGTTCACGCAACCTAACCCCCACATACTGGTGCTCGGAAGCTCAGGCTCCGGGAAGTCCTTCCTCGTGAAAAAGCTCTTCCTCTCCGAAGCCATGCACGACGTCGACATGTTCGTCATAGACCCCCAGGGGGAATACGGGAAGCTGGTTGAGAAGATGGGCGGACAGGTGATACGGCTCAGTCACGACTCAAAGTCGACAATCAACATATTCGACCTCGGCAACGACACCTACGATGGCCGCAAGGGTAGCGTTAAGGCGTTCTTCAACATACTCAGGGGGAACATGGACGAGCGGCTGTCAGGTGCAGCATCAGGCATAGTGGACAGGATGATAGACAACGCATACAGGAAGGCGGGGATATATCCGGACGATGATAGCACCTGGGGTAAAACGCCACCGACATTCACAAGCGTTTATGAGGCTCTCAACCAGTTCGCCTCAGATTCGAATTCCAGGGCTGAGTCATGGAAGAAGGTCACAGCTGAAGCCCTCCTAAGCTACATCACCCCCCTCGTCTCAGGCGACCTCAGATACCTCAACCAAGAGACCACGGTGGACCTTAAGGGCAAGAACATAGTCTGCTTCGACATATCCTCAACCACAGCCTTCAAGCCATTGGAGCGGTCCATGGCCCTCTTCATCGTCTTCGACTACATCCGCTCATGGGTAGCCAAACACAGGAGGGAGAAGCGGAAGATGATACTCGTGGACGAGGCATGGAGCGTGTTCGAGAACAACCAGGACTACCTCGGGCCCATAGTCCGGACCGGCAGGAAAGAGAACCTGAGCGTCGTCATAATAGACCAGAACGTCGAAGACCTACTGTCAAAGGACGCAACAGGGATGCCGCGCGGCCATGTGATACTGAACAACACATCTACGAAATTCCTCCTCAGGCAGGAGGCTGTTGGGTTGAGGATGATAGCCGATAGCTTCGCCTTGACCGAGAACCAGAGGATGTTCCTCCAGAACGCCGGCACAGGCGACGTCCTCATGCTCACGCCGTCAGTGAAGATTCCCCTATTCGTCCTAGCAAGCGAGTACGAGAAGCGGATGCTCTCCACCAGCCCGGAAGAGAGGATTACTTTTGAGATGACGCGACCGCAGACCACAACGAACCTAATGTTCGACGCCAGCAGAGATCCGGTCCTCCCGCGAGAAGTCCTGAAGGAGGCGGACCTGAAAAGGCTTAAGAGTGAGGGGTACGTGGAGGTTGCGGACATCGGATTAAGCCGGGATGACAGGAAAGTATACTACGTCAAAAAGCCAGACTCAGAGGATACCATCCACTTCCTGCGCAAGTTCCTCATATTCAAGTACCTTGAGAGCGTGAGATTCAGGCTCGGCCTAACTGACGATGAGATGACAGTCAGGATGCATGAGCGGGTGATGCCTGACGTCACAGCAAAGCTACCAAACGGGAGGATGATAGCTGTGGAGGTCCTGACGATGAAGGAATTGGACGGGCTACAAAGGAAAATCGAAGCTGCCATTGGGAACACCTCGCTCATACTCATCGCCTTGACTGAGGGCGTAAGGGATGCTCTCGTTGCAGGCGGATACGGCAACGTCATCATGGCTTATGAAGTCAAGTCCGCGCTGAGGAGTCTTTTTCCGGCAAGGGTTGGGGATGACTGACTTAGTAGGGAAGTTCGCAGGATACTTGGGAATGCTCGGACATGATGAGAGGACACTCATCCTATCCTTCGCCATATTGGCGGTTGCCTCCCTCAGCCTGAACCTAACCTGCCGCTTTAAAATATCCCAGCTCGTGCTAAGCCAGCCTGCCGACCAACCAAACGACCTCGACGAGACTCAGGCAATCAAAAACCAGTTGGTCGAAAAATCAAAATCGACAGGAAACGATCAAAGGAGGACAGCACCAAAAAATCCTGGGAGCCGTGCATCTTCAGTGTGTAGAGTGGAATGGAAGGCCGAACCTAAGAATGTGGAGTATGATAGCATCGCGCTCGGAGCGTGCAGTGCGGTAGCTGAGATGGACTTCATCGAGGCCGTGACCTGCGAGGACGTTAAGGCGCTACATACGGTGTTCGGTTTCGTGTGCGTCCCTCGTGAGATATGGCCTGAGGCTCGCTCAGCGTTGGATTTGAAGGGATTGGGCGAGGTGGAGGTGTGCGGCGCAAAGACGCAGGTGTTCGTCAAAGCGGAAGCCAACAACGACGACACACCCTACGCGAGCGTGGCAATCGCAAGGGAGACTCCAAGCGTAGTCCTCTCCGACTCGGAGAACATACGCCGCACGTGCAAACAATACGGGATACCCTGCATGAACTCCGCAGAATGGAGGGTCACGGCAAGGAAGGTGATACTATGAAGGAACACGAGAGGATAGACCTCATGCGCAGGGAGATAGGAAGGAGGGTAATCGGAAACAAAGACGTCATAGAAGACATACTCATATGCATCCTCTCATCAGGGCACATACTCATCGAAAGCCCCCCAGGCCTCGGGAAGACCCTGATGGCAAGGACGATAGCTGAGATAATGGATATGGCATTCAAGCGGATACAATGCACCCCAGACCTAGCTCCCCGTGACATCATAGGCGACATGTACTCTGACGAGGAGTTGGGAGGCAGGTTCTTCGGGGCTGGTCCGCTGTTCACCAACGTGCTACTCGTCGATGAGATAAACCGCGCCCAACCTAAGACGCAGTCAGCGTTCCTTGAGGCGATGTCAGAAAGGAGCGTGACAGTTGCCGGGCAGACTCACATCCTCCCAGAGCCCTTCTTCGTCATCGCGACCCAGAACCCGATAGAGTGTGAGGGCACCTACCCACTGCCCGAAGCGCAGCAGGACCGGTTCCTACTGAAATCGCACATGACCTACCTCACCCCTGACGATGAGAGGGAGGCGATAAAGTCGAGCGTCAGCTCAGTTAAGGTGAGCAAACTATTTACACCAGCTGAAGTGCTCGCCATACAGGAGCGCATAAAGTCCGAAATCGACGTTCCCGACGGGGTCATAGACTCCATAATCGCATTAGCAGCAGCGTCAAGGGCTAGGAAAGAGGTCGTGGCAGGGGCTAGCACGAGGGCGACAGTACTTTACACAAAGGCTGTGAAAACCAGGGCATTCCTCATGGGGGGGCGGCAGGCAACCACACAAGACGTTGTCGAACTAGCCCACCCGATACTCAGGCACAGGCTTGTGATGAACCAGGACAGCAAGAACTTCGGATTCAGCGCAGACCACCTGATAGACGACCTAATCAGGAAAACTTTTTGAGGGCTGCTCTGACCTGCTCCTCCGCAGTACCTATGTACTTCCCGGGGTTGAGTGCATCGTCAATCTCAGCCTCACTCAGATGCTTCCTCACAGTAGCGTTGCCCATCAGCATGTCCTTCAACGGCCTCCCCTTTCTGTAGCTTTCGAGAGCGCACTCCCTCACGACCTCATGGGCCTCCTGCCTGCCGTAACCCTTCCCAACCATCCTCATCATCACAGACTCTGCCATGATTCTCCCCTGGGTCATGTCAAGGTTCCTTCTGATGTTCTCCATGTTGAAGACAAGATTCCTGACAAGGTCGATGCTCAAACGCAGAATGTAATCTGTGAGTATGCATGATTCGGGTATTATAATGCGCTCGCAGCTTGAGTTCGTGAGGTCCCTCTCATGCCATAGTGCGATGTTCTCCAGCGACGCCATAGCATCCGCCTTGATGACCCTAGACACCCCACAAATCCTCTCAGCGTGTATCGGATTCATCTTATGCGGCATCGTCGAGGAGCCGACCTGCTTCTTACCGAACCCCTCCCTGACCTCGTCTATCTCAGTCCTCTGGAGGTTCCTCACCTCAGTCGCTAACTTGTTCAAGGTCTCGGCTATGAGGGCTAATAGCATCATGAACTCAGCGTGCCTGTCACGCTGCACCACCTGATTTGAGACCTCAACGCACCCGAGACCCAACTGCTCCATCACATGCTCCTGTATCGCGATAGCATTCCTACCAAGCGCAGCCTGCGTCCCAACAGCTCCGCTCATCTTCCCAACGAGAATCCTCCCCTTCACCTCATCCAGCCTCTGGATGTGCCTGTCCACCTCCATGGCGTATATCGCGAACTTGAGTCCGTACGTGGTCGGGACAGCATGTTGGGCGTGGGTCCTGCCGATGCAGACGGTCTTGATGTGCTCCCTCGCCTTCCTGGCAAGCTCATCCCTCAACTCAGCCAAACCCTCTCCAAGATACTTGATGTAATCCTTAAGCTGCAAAGCCAACGCAGTGTCCGTGATGTCGTTGCTTGTCGCCCCAAGATGAACGTACTTGCCTGAATACCCGCACTCTTTACTCAACGCCTTAACAACAGCCATGACGTCATGATTTATCTCAGCCTCAATCTCCTTAACAGCCTCCAACTTCACATGCTTGACGTTCGCCTTCAGCGTTATGACGTTACCGTCCTTCTTCGGGATGTCCCCTACCCTAGCATGAGCCCTCGCGAGGGCAGCCTCAACATCCAGCATCCTCTGGAGCTTGTTCTCCTCCTCGAAGATGGCCTTAACCTCCTTGCGGCCGTACCTGCCTTCGATTGGGTGTATCATGGCAGTATGTTATTATTTTTCGCATTAAAAGAACCTATAGACGATAGCAAATGTATTTGAACTTTTGACAATGTACATTTGCTATCGAATATAGCGAATGACATAGAAATTTGGCTGATTTCCAACAAGCCAAGGTTCAACAACCCATGTCATTCGCTCTATTTCCTCTTAGGCTTCATACCGTACTTTATGTCAATGTAATAGACGCCTTCGGAAGCCTTTATGACTACGGGCTCTCCGCTCATCAGCCTCTTCAAGTCCAGCTCGTACTTGCCTTCGTCAATCCTGAGTACGTTTTCGATGTCCAAGCTCACAGTCTTACCTTCCCCCCTGAGCGTGTCCTTGAACTCGTCGTCAAGCCACTTGAGGTCCCTCTCATCTACTCTCCTATCCTCCAGAACCCTCACAGTATCCTCCTTCGAACCAGCATAGTCAGCCCTCAGGTAAAGGAACACCTTACTGCCGCACCCGCACCCGACGATAAGCTCCTTAGCCTTCTCGTCGTAGATTGCAGAACACCGGGCGCACTTGTGTGGCATACAGACATTAATTGAAAACAGCGGCTAAAAAGTCAGAAGGTATCCCCGCGGTTACTGTTTCCTCTTCTTCTCCTCAACAACCTCGTCGCCTGCGAGCATCGTAATCCTCCTCGGGTCCTTCTTAATCTGTCTGATAATCTTCGACGGCCCGATGACAGTCAGCCCGCCTGTCCTGCCCCCAAGCATCCTGATGAGCTTCTCCCTGATGCCCTCCTCAGTCTTCTCCCTCAGGGTCGACACCTCAATGCCAGGGAACTTCTTAGTGACCTTTGCCATCGTAGCCTCTATGAGAGCGCTTTCCTCAAGCGGCGACATACCCTCCTCGATGACCAGGATTTTATCATCTTTCACATGTTCTAGGATGTAGCTCATCTTCTCGTCAGTGCTCATCTCAGACAACACATCCCCTCCGATGAATTCGATCTGAATCTCCATCTTTACCTTGAATGCGTCGCGATAGCCCTGTACAACTCGTCAATGTGGTCGCCCCTGAGCCCGGACACCCCAACTACAGGATGCTGCGGGAACGCCTCCCTGATGTTCTCAGGCTTCGCGTTCTTCAAATCAATCTTGTTCGCCACAATGATGACCGGGATGTTCCTAGCCTCAAGATTCCCGATTATAGTGATGTTAACCTGCGTGTAAGGGTCCTCGCTGCTGTCCATCACAACCAACGCAGTGTCGACGTTCTCAAGCCACTTGATAGCCTCAATCACGCCCTTCGTCGCCTCCTTCGCCCTCTTCTGCGCCTCGCTCCTGCTCAACCCGAACTTGATGAACTCCTCAAAATCTATCTTCGTCGCAATCCCAGGCATGTCCAAGAGGTTCATCTCAATCTTCCTGCCATCGCACTCCACAGTCACATGCTCCTTCTTCTGCACCTCACGCGTCTCATGCGGCACCTCAGACACCGACCCCACAGGCTCACCAGTCCAATCAACAGAAATCTTGTTAGCAAGCGTCGTCTTCCCAGAATTCGGAGGCCCATACAAACCGAGGCGAATCACCTTACGCTTGCCGAATATGCCCTTAAACCACCTTATGAACCTCCGCCACGGCATACAATATACTTACACCAAGCGACTTAAATATCGGCTTATAAACTCACCTACAGTATATATCCTCCACCCAATCCTGCCAAAAGGCAGGCGGAAATGTACGACACAGACGCGCGATATTCGTGATTCCCAAAAGGCGGCGAATATCGGCGCATGTTGGCCATCGGCCATCATGAGGTCGCGAATCCGAGCGGGAAAAAGGGATTCTAATGGGATACCAAAAATACGTGAAGGCGTTGTACAAGAACAAGGAATCGATGAAGCAGCTCGGAGACGTGCTCTCCGAACGGAAGATGAGATGGCGGAGGGAGCCGCCCATCGTGCGGGTAGAACACCCCACAAGACCTGACAAGGCAAGACAATACGGCTACCGCGCCAAACAAGGATTCCTAATCACCAGGGTGAAAGTCAGAAGAGGCGGCCTCAGAAAAGCCAGGCCAAGCCGCGGCAGAAAACCAGCCGGAATGGGAGTCAGCAAGATAACCGCAGCCAAAAGCACCCAAAGGATGGCGGAAGAGAGAGCCCAACAACACTACACCAACATGCAAACACTCGCATCATACTGGGTCCTCGACGACGGCCGCAACAAATGGTACGAGGTCATCATGGTAGACCCACACCACCCAGCCATCATAAACGACCCCACAATCGGCTGGCTGGCAAGAGCACACAAAGGTCGCGTATTCCAAGGACTAACACCAGCAGGCAAAAAAGGCAGAGGCCTAAGAAACCGCGGCAAAGGCGCTGAAAAAATACGGCCAAGCCTACGAGCCCAAGGAAGAAAAGGCAAATAAGTTACAATGGGCTGGTTAAACACCAGCCCAACAAACTTTTTTATTCAAACCCACACAATAACAAACACACAAAGCCTCTGTAGCTCAGCTGGTAGAGCGCTCGACTGTTAGAACCCCTTTTCTTTTAAAAAAAGAAAAGGGTTTCATCCCCAAAAGAAAATAAAGCTCAAAAAGGATGGAATCAGGCAGGTTGCTGATATCGAGTGGTCCAAGGTTCAAGTCCTTGCGGAGGCGCAGCACCTTTCTTCTTTCTTATCAAGAATTGTTCGGCGATTTTTAGGGACTGATGAAACGAGTCTTCAAGTCCAATCCTAGCTAAAGCCGCACCAAAGGTGCTCTGTGCGCCCGTCTTTTATACTAACCTTTCCCAATCTCTTAGTGGATGGATATGTCGTCTATCGAGGAGCGTAGGAAACACCTTGAGGAGCGGATGAACCAGATGAAGGCAACGCCTCTTGTCGCCGTCCGCCTTGACGTCTTGGAAAAACTCATCAGGGATTTCAACTCTAACGAGGAGCTTCGGGGGTTGTTTGGGAATCCTGTTTCAAGGCATCTCTCGCTTATCTGGGACAAAGCCAACAACGAAGTCCTTGTCGCGGACGCTAACGTGGGGGAGGTTTCAAGTGCCAGCGAATTAAGGTTCCTGAAGGCTTTGCATGATGTAGTTGAGAAGGATTTGAGGTAATGCCATGCCACGTGAAGTTACCGTCGCACCCAATCAGATTCTTAGCCCGGAACAACTTAAGGAACAATTAGCAGGTGAGATTAGCCAGCTTAGGGAGGGTGTGACATCAGCATACGACGCAAGGAAACTCGCCGGCAGGCAGACGATAGCCGTAGGGGCCCCCGTTGACGCTACAGTGGGGGTGGTGGTGAATCAAGCCTTATTAGCCCAGGCGGGTATGTACGGCGGCACCTTAAATCGATACCAGGTCGCGGATATGCTGAAGGACGAGCAGGACTTCTTCCCGCATTTTGAGGAAAAAATTTTCAAGGACCTTGAGAAAAAATTAGGCCCGGAAAAAGCCCGACAAAAAGCCACGGAAAAAGCCGCCGCGCTCGGGGGGATATATAACGGCGAACCAGCTTCAGCCTCATACGTCTACAGGGAGATGCAGGAATTTTTCGAAACCAAGATGGTCGGGCCCCCTATGGATAAGAGGGAACATGCCCTCCGGGGTTTGGGTGACAGAACATTTGATGAACAGGCTTTGAGTACAATCGGCGGCATACTGGATTCCGAAGCTGACTGCCTAATCTCCAGTGAAATAAGCCGGGGACTTGCCAAGACGGAGATGAGAGCCTGCATGAAACTCCTAGTGGAGGCTCGGCAGCAGGGGGGCATACCTGCGGATATCCTAGCCAAAGACGTCCTTGCGTTGATGGAAAGACAGCTTACCGCCATGGCCTTCCAGGACCGCGAAGCGCACAGGAATACCCTCGGAGACCATGGTATGCGGCACATCGGCTACGACCTCGCGATGTTTGACCAGCAGTTTGAAGGTCTGAAGAACGCAGGCCAGGAGTTCAGTGCTGTTGACCGACTGATAGGTCATATCGCCATCCAGATACACGACATAGGCTACGCCAACCAGGATGTCCGGGAAGGTATAGGAAAGGGTGAGTTTGGGATAGACAACGGACATAACATCCATGGTGCGCGGTACGTCCGAGAACGTGGGATGAGCGAGGGCGACCCACTAACGAAGGTTTTTTCTGCAGGGCAGATTGGTGTCATACATAAGACAGTCCTAACGCATGATTACTCTGAAGGCAAGCTTACCGTCAAACCTGAGGCCGAGTGGGCAGGCCTCTCCGATGAGGATAAGCATCGCGTCAGGGAACGGAACATCCTGGCTGCAGTCAGGAACGCTGACAACACCCACGCGTTCGAGGACAAACTCCCAGAAGTGCTCTATACGGTCGAAGACTCCCTGAGAGTCATGAGGCTTTTGAAGACTGCTGGCGAGATATACGCTGACGTCGACTCCAAGGACAAGACCAGCCCAAGGGCAAAGGAGCGGGACGGGGTTATAGACGCACTGAAGGGGATTCTGGTAAAGAGAATCAAGGCTAGGGACGACCTCTCTGAAGATGAGAAAGAGGGCCTTGCTAAAGCGGCGGAGAGCATTGGGCCGGAAGCTTATAAGTTCACCGTGGGCAGGATTTGCGGAAACCAGCCTTCAATGACGGTTGATTCGACAGGCAAACTGGTGATTGACGTGCAGGAGTCGGCGATTCATCAGGAGGTCATTAAGTTATTTGGCATGAAGTCGTATGAACAGCTTGTGAAGTTCTGCTCCGACGTAACAGGGAAGGATAAGGAGTCTGTTTCGGCTAGTATGAACGCTGGCGGGGCAATAGACAGCGACGCGGTCAGGATACAGCCTTCCACCGGCGATAGGAGGGCGCAGTCTCCGGAGACCGACTACCAGCAGCGAATCACGGCTTTAATAGGCGACAGCCAGTTCCAGAATTATGTATTTCTGGACAACGATCTTGCGGCGTGTGAGGCGAATCTCGGCCCTGAAGGCGATGCGCAACGGCTCGAGACTGCCGCAAGTTTGATTCGCAGGGACTTGGATGAACGGGACTACCAGACGATTATCAGCGAATCGGGAAAGACCCCCGAGGAAATAATCTCCGCAAGGAAACGGGGAATCAATGAACAACGGAAGAGGCTGTTGGATGAGGAGATTCGACGTCTTGGTCAGTCTTAAAGGGAGGTGTGGATATGAATAGAGAAGAATCGCAATCTGGGCGGGTAAGCAGACAGCCAGAACTTCCTCTTGGCGTGTCGGAAAGGGCTGGTGACATGGTTAATATCGTGCGTAGTGCTCTAGGTCGCATAGTAGGAGAACCTGACCAAAAACATCCGGATTCTACGCCCGTCGTAGCCAACGCTGCCGCATCATGCCTGCTTTTCCTTGCTGTAGCAGACCAGAATACAAAGTTGGATGGATTACAAAGGCTGTCTGAGCTGCTCAATCTCACAGCCGATAAGACTAACCTAAGTGACGAGATGAGGATAGTAGTGAAAAAACTTGCTTGTCGATTGACCCCGGATGAAAGCCATTTCGAGACGTGCCTCAAGCTTAACCTGCTGAACGAGAACGGTGCCATAAACTTGATGTTGACTGAAGCAAAAAAAGTGTTTCTGGCAGACGATGATGCGAGACTCGCCGCTGCAATCATCTCTGAGAACATTAAACGCCCCTAACCTCTGACTTGCTGGCGGAGCCTATAGGCCCCCGAAAACGTCTCCCTCAAGGATAGTTAATGCAATCAAAATTTTCGCAATGCACCTCATAGGGGCATTCCATGAGCCTTTTTTGATTGCTAATTAATCCTCCTGTTCCTATATTGTTGAAGTATTTTTGAGGTGTCTTGGTGTACTCGATTGAAACTCATGATTTGACTCGGAGGTTCGGCGACGTCACGGCCGTTGACAGGCTTAACGTCCAAGTCGAGTCTGGGGAGGTTTTCGGCCTTCTGGGGCCGAATGGTGCTGGGAAGTCCACTACCTTGAACATGCTCTGTACAATCCTGAGGCCGACGTCCGGTTCTGCGTCTGTTAACGGGTTTGACGTGGTAGAGGACCCGCATGAGGTGAGGAAGTCGATAGGTATCGTGTTCCAGGATCCGAGCATCGACAACAGGCTCACAGGCCGCGAGAACCTGGAGATGCATGCTGAACTCTATGAGGTGGAGCCTCAGCTGCAGCGAGAGAGGATTGCGGAGCTTCTTAGGCTGGTCGAACTCGACAGCCGAGCCGATGAGCCTGTGAAGAACTACTCCGGCGGGATGAGGAGGCGGCTGGAGATTGCGCGAGGCCTGATACACCACCCTAAGGTGTTGTTCCTTGATGAGCCTACGATAGGCCTTGACCCGCAGACTAGGGCGAAGGTATGGGATTACATCAAGAGGCTGTCGGTTGATGAGGATATCACGATAGTGTTGACCACCCATTACATGGACGAGGCCGAACTTTTATGCGACAGGGTCGGCATCATAGATTCTGGCCGTGTTGTGGCTTTGGACAGTCCGAAGGAGCTTATACGTGAGATAGGGGAGGATGTGGCTTCGCTGGTGTTGGATGACAAGTCTAAGGCGTCATCGTTTGAGGGTCTTGATTTCGTGAAGACTATTCGGGTGGGTGAGAAGGTTCAGCTGGTGTTGAATGATGGTGCGAGTTCAGTCCCGAAGATATTCGAATTCGCGGCAGAGAATGGAATCAAGATTCTCTCGCTTGAGATACGCACGCCAACCCTGAACGACGTGTTCCTCCATTACGTCGGCAGAGATCTTCGAAGCGAACATGCTGACGGGAAGGAGTCTATCAAGGAGTTCATGAAAAAGAGGGGAAGATAACACCCGCAGCCTGGCTGCGGTCTATTCCAAATATGCTCAAAATGCCAAAAAGCAAAAAACAGATAGGAGGTAGAAGCGAGTAAGAATACTCGCGTATTTGTAATGAATCTAAGGGCTGTTAAGGTAATCTGGCTTCGCGAACTGAAGGTCCACATCAGGGACCGGGCGCGGGTCATAAGCGGCATAGCTCGTTCCATCCTTTGGATGGTGGTCTTTGGTGCTGGATTCGGCGCAGCCAGGTTCACCGGCCTTGAGGTAAACTACCAGGAATTCCTATTCCCCGGCGTCGTGGCGATGTCCCTACTATTCACCTCAATGCAGTCTGGAATCTCCGTCATATGGGACAAGGAGTTCGGGTTCCTGAAGGAGATACTCGTCTCACCTGCCTCAAGGTTCTCGATAATGGCAGGCAAACTCATTGGAGGCGCCACCATAGCTGTCATGGAAGGGGCCATAGTGCTCCTCATGGGGCCTTTCATCGGCGTGAAACTCACGGTAGCGAAGTTTCTTCTGTGCGTTGCCTTGATGTTCCTCTCTTCGCTCAGCCTTGTCGGCATCGGCCTCATCATAGCCTCCGTCATGAAGAGTTTCGAGGGGTTTCAGGTCATAATGACCTTCTTCATCATGCCGATGTTCTTCCTAAGCGGTGCTATATTCCCGATTGATAAAATCCCGAAGTGGATGGCTCCGCTTACTGCAATCGACCCGCTCACATACGGCGTAGACGCCCTACGCACAGTCCTAATAGGGGTTGGATACCATCAGCTGGGAGTTGACATAGCAGTAATGGCCGCGGCGGCAGTAGTGGCAGCTATTATTGGAACTAGAGCGTTCAGGCTGGGGGAATAAAAAAACTAGAAAAAGATAGTATGGCCGTCTACTTGACTCTTAGAAGCGCTTTGGCCTTTTCTTGCTGTAGCATTCTCTGCAGTAGACCGGTTTTCCTTCTGTCGGCTTGAACGGGACCTGGCATGATACGCCGCATTCGCTGCAGACTGCATCGTGCATTTCCCTTGGGCCTCTGTCGAATCCCTTCCCAAAATCTTTTGCCATACTATCTCACCTCCTTCTTTTTTACCTCCATTTGGAGTATCTCTGTAAGAGAGCCTTCAGCCTGCTGACCTTATCCTCGCTCAGCGTTCCTGCGCCAGCGAGGCGGTCGACGTAGCCGAAGGCATCGTCCATGGAGTGTGAAGTCATCTTGTTGAGCAATGTGGCGGATATTGTGTTCTTGTTGTCTCCGACCTCGAACTCGACGAGCATGTCGTCCAAGTCGAAGCGAAAGTACTTCTGGCGCCGCATGTCAAGCATCTGCCTCCTACTGTTGTTCGCAGTCCTCCCAAGCCATGACCTCTTGTTGAAAACGTTATTGCTCCTAAATTCACTCATCAATACACTACACCGCCTAACAAATATAAGGCTTGGAATGGCACGCATCCATAAGCTGCGAGCAACTATAGAACAATATAAACTCTGCTCAATAGTTGATATCCATTATCCTCTCTAAGTATATAAATGGCCCTAGGGGGCGTTCTACCCCATCAGAAGGAGTGTCATGTTCCTTATTGCAGGCCCGGCTCCAAGGACGACTATCACGAATTTTATGAACCGCCTGCTGAACTCGTCGTCCTTCAGGTCCTTGTCTATGATATGCAGCGCCGGCAGGAGCACAAGCAGCTTGAGAGGGTACATCACCGCCGCGGTGTTGAAGACGTTTATGAAAAAGGTAGGCACCACATGCTTTTCGATGTGTCCCAGTAGGTCGACGCCGACGAACGTCGTGCTAGCGTCGAAGAGGTGCGCTAGAACGATTATACCATTTGATTCGAAATCTAGGTATTCGAGTCTGAAAAGGGATTTCAGGGCGTAGAGGAGCACGGCTGAGATTGCGAAGAATACTCCGACGTTCACAAGATTCCAGGGATACTTCATGTTCTGCAGTATGAGGATGAGGTTGTAGGCTGAAAGCACAATCCCGAACCCGCTTGCAACCACCCTATAGTCGACCTTCCTAATCCTCTCCACAACCTTCCCAGCGAGTATGCAAAAGAGCGTGACGAAGAACATGGTGAAGTAGATTCCAGGGGACACGAGCATGTAGTTGCCAGGGTACTGAGTGTGCCCTGCGTAAAGGCCCACGCCCTGGTCAACCAGCTCCCGCAGCGTCGCGCCGTAGAATATGAACGGCAGAAGCATCAGAACCAGCTTAGAATCCACCCCCCCGAGTAACCCCTTAAGCCAGGGAATCAGGAATTTGAAGACGATGAAACCCAAAACCAGGCCGTAAGTGACAGTGTTGACGATGTTATAACCCTCAGTCAGAAAGTACTTGGACACAAAATCCCAGACAAACTCGAACATACTATCCTATAGTGTAGGCCCATTTTTAAATGTCCCACCCTATAATAAAACCCTTAAACAAGACAGAAGAAACGGGCCTGTAGCTCAGTTCGGTTAGAGCGCTCGACTCATAATCGAGTGGTCCGGCGTTCAAATCGCCGCAGGCCCAAAGAGCCTTATTAAGGCTCGCGAAGGTGCTATCTTCGCCATAGGCTCGATAGCACTGAACGTGAGATGCATTCGTGCCTTCTGCTGGAGGCATAATTCGTTTCGGTGTGAGCTGACGTGTCAGCTCTTGGGATTGGGATGGCTGAAGCAGAGAAGATAGACGGGAAGTTCCTGTTCTGGGTTAAGCTGCCGGTTGCTGAGCCTAAGTCCTGGTTTGAGAAGGTACTGTTCCGCTTAGGCTTCGTGACCAGAGAGTACCTTGCCGTGAGGGAGGAGCACATGCTAGAGGCCTACAACAGGCACATCATGGAGACTGTCATCAGAGACCGTAAGATTCTGATGGAGAAGCTTGTTGAGGATAGGGCGGCCGTGGGTGAGGGGCTTCTCTCCAGGGTTGAGGAGTTGAGGCAGGAGAATAGGAGGCTCACGAAGGAGTTTGAGGAGTTGAAGGGGAAGTCAGGTGGCGTATGAGTAGGTTACGTTAGATTGTCTATGTGCTCGCAGTCTTTTGCATTTCCTTGTCAGCGCGTTTGGCTGCACTTACAAGTCTCTCGCATTTGTCCCTGTTTATCATCCTGTTGTGTTCCTTGCACGGGTAGCTGTTCCTCACCGAAACCGCGATGTCGTTTATGCAATTCGCTTTTATCGTCTCGTTCAGTATGTCCGCGCATGATGCGTAGTCGAGTCTTTTCACGCTCCTGTTGTACATGCACAGGTTCATTTCGTTCACTGTCGTGAGCGCTTCACACCTCACCTCTGGTGTGCTGGTGGTGACGCATCCTGGGATAATCACGGCCGCAAGCGCAAGGAGTAGTATGAGATGGAGTTTCACTGTTAATTTAAGAGAGTCTCGCCTAAAAAGTCAATAGCACAATCCTATGTATTGTTTTTTTATGCATTCTTTGTTGCAACATTCTGTGCTGGAGCTGCATTTCACTCCTGATGGGAGGCAGCATCTGCCTTTTACGCACGTCTCCTGGCTTTTGCACAGTATGTCCCTGCCGTATACTAGGTCGCCTTCGCAGCGGTATTCCCTAACGCTGACGTTATTAAGGCAGTAGTCTGCCGAGCTTGTCAGGCCGTGGGGTGGGGCTCTGTATAATCCGCTTGTGACTCCGGCGAGGTTGGGTGATTCTCCCCCGTCTGTGTCGAAGCAGACGGGTAGTGTTGTGGGCGTCTGGTATACTCTCACCGTGCTAGTGGTCGCCGTGGATGTTGTGGTCGGGTTCGTATTTTGTGTCGTTGTGGTCGGCTGTTGCGTTGTGGTGGTCGGATTAATGACTTGGGCCGCTGCTTGGGGGCGGTTCTCCGTCGTCTCTTCCGTGTCGCAGGCCCCGTTTCCGTTGGTGTCAAGGCAGCATTCCCCACTGCTTAGGATGTAGGGTGGCTCGCATTCTTTGTCTGCTTCGTTTCCAGCCTCGTTTTTGTCGCACACCTGGTTGTTGTCTCCGTCTAGGCAGCATTCGCCTCCGATGCGTTTCATAGGTGGATTGCATGGGAGCATCGTGCAGCCTGAGAGTAGCACTAGGAGTATGACTGACGCGGCAAGCCTCATGTTAAACAATTACCTGGTGGTGGTTATATGCTTTCAGACGACTCTCACCCCCAACTGGTATAGTATCATCATGTCGAATATCACGCTTGATATGTAGTGCATCGTCAGGCTGGGGAGTATGCTCTTGCATTTGATGTCGACTTCTCCGAAGATCCATCCGACAGGGAGCGAGTAGGCGACTTCAAGCGGCGGCTTTCCTATGTGAGCCAGCATGTAAATGATTGCGTGTATTGCGTTGCCGTGCCTTGTGTGCTCCCTGAGGACGTTCATGAGGAATCCCCTGTAGAAGACCTCAGTCGACACCATTATGGCTAGGACGTAAAGCTCGAACATTATGAAGTTATGCAGGTTCTCGGACGCCGGCCCCCAGGTTGGGTAGTACTTCTGGAATTGCTGGAGCGTTGAGCCGTAGTGCATTATCGGCAAAGCAGCGAGAATCATGGCAGCTGAGATTATGAGCCCATTCCTCCACATCCCGGCTTGTATCAGGTAGGCGCCTGGGGCGCGTTTACGCCATCTGATGTATGCTAACGGTAGGGCGACCATCAGGCTCAGGCATAGGATGGCGTAGCTGACGTGGTCCAGGTATACGTATCTTGTCGCAAGGAGCGTTATGGCAGCCAAAAGGAGGGCAGGGTAATCCACGTTCACACTATCTCGTTCACCATGAACTCCAGCTGGTCGCTGTATTCGTTGTAGTTGGCTTTCCCGAGGAGGGTTATCATGTTACCTGTTATCCGCTCCCGGGCCTGTGCTATCGGAGCCTTCTCGTCCTGGGTTTCTCCTATGATGTTCATCGCCTCCTCAAGGTCCATGCCAAGTATCCTCTCGGCCTTGTCCTTGAATGCGATTGCCCTGATGTTGCCGGTGTCGTCTTCCACGACAACCGAGACCATCATGTTCGGCGTACCCTCTATGACTCCACACGAGTCGCACATCCATTCCCCCCCAAGGCTTTGGACTTTCTTGTTGCATTCCGGACAGGTCATGTATACGAGCTGCCTGTCCTCTATACCCATTATCTTACCTTTGATTCTCACGAAACTGTCGCTGACGTCGAGGTCCACTATCCTCTTCTCTTTAGCGAGCGTCTCGTTTATCTCCGCCTGTGTCGGGACCTTTATCTTAGCGTCGACCACAACGTCTGAGTACTTTCCGAGGTGCGCCTCCACTTCGCCGTTCATGTTGGCTTTGCTGTAGGCGTTTCTTATCCTCACAGGGTCGCCTTCCTTAAGCTTTTTTGCGGCGTCAGACCTCTCGTTCCAGAGCACAGCCCTTATGGTGCCTGTTGCGTCGCCGACTATGATGGACGCCATCACACCCTTGGAGTATTCACGAGGCTCATAGACTCTCAATACCCTACATTCAAGGTTGAATCCACTCATGTCAGGCTTGATCTCCTTCACCTTGACTGTGTCAACCCTCTTAGCAAGCGGCTTCAGCTTAAGTTTAGCGTCAGTTTTAACAATCCTGCTTCTACCCCCAGCGTGCAACTCCACCTCGCCGTTCAAACCCTCCCTTGTGTAGGCGTTCTCCAACTTGACTATATCCCCTTCTAAAAGCTCCAACTCAGAAAGCGGATTCCACAAGACGACCCTCACTGAGCCGCTCTCATCCTCGCCAACAAAGGAGGCCCTCGAGCCTTTAGTCCCGTCTGGGCGGTTGAATTCAGCCTTGGGGTAGTAGTTTGTGACCCTGCATACGATGTTCACAGACGGCTGGCATGCTTCAAGCCCTTTGATACTGTCTATCCTCTCCTCGACTTCCGGCAGGGCGACTTTCACGTTTGTAGGGTTGATTGTGATGTTCGTCAGCGGGCCGGCGTGCACCTCAAGCTGTCCTCTGTTGTCTTTGGCGTACCCGTTCCTTACGCTCACCACGTCTCCGACTCTCAGTTTGCCGACTATTGCCGTGTTATTGTCCCAGAGAACTATCCTCGTCTCGCCGGTTGCGTCTGCGACCACGATAGAAGCAAACTTCCCCCTGCTGCCGTCCTTCCTGGCGAACTCCCTCTCAGAGTAGACGGTCTTAACCCTGCCTATGATGTTCACCGAATTTGATGGCTTCACCTTCGACAATGGTATGACAACAGTCTCGGATTCGCTCAAGTCTATCCCGCACTCCTTCGCGACAGCGTATATGGCCCCATAGTCTGAGAGGAGGCCGTGGGTCTTCTCCTTCCGCTCATGCATCTTAGCCTTAATCTCCCCTTTGCTTCTCCCGCTTTCCTTCACCACCCTCTCGACAAGCTCCTCAACGTCTGTCATGCCAGGCTCTTGCCCCCCCTATCCCACCTGACTGAAGAGCTGCTCACAGCACGGCCTCCCTTAACGTAATAGTCGAGGGTCGCGCTCTCCTTCGGCCTCAACTTACCAATGCTCCATTCCAGCATGTTCTGTCTTCTGATGACGTTCAACGTCCGCACCTTCAGCTCAACTTCCGGTGGTATTGTATCCTCTATGACGATATCGTGTATCGTCTTCTGAGTGTTGTTGAGGACTGTGACTTTGACGTATTCGCCGTCAACGTATTTCGTGAACTCGACGCTGCCTCGGTTGAACCACAGGTAGAATCCGGCGGCCATGGCAAGGCCTATCGAGACGATGACTGCTATGAACAGGAAACCCCCCACTATCCCTCCGCCCACTTCCAGCACTCGGTTCACGCACTGCGTCTCACTCACAATGACGGCGTTTGGTTTCTCCTTATAGTCGACAACTCCAGTGTCGTTGTACAACCATGCCTTCACGGTGTAGCCTCCCTCCTTGTCGTCTTGGATTTTCCAATTGTACACTAGGCTGACTATCGTGTCCTTGGGCAGGGCTGCGTTCTGGGTATTGCTGTAGTAGACCTTCCCGTCCTTCTCGACGTTCAAGGCTACTGAGCCACTCCTTGGCACTCCAGCGCTAAGCACATCAACCTTTAATGTTACGTCATCCCCAGGGCAATATACCCCGGATATGTTGCTAAGCACAATCTCGGTCAAACCCAGGGTGCCCTGCTCCTCACTCAACACAGGAGCATCGCTCCCGATGCCTGTCTCGAAAGCCGCCTCACCACCGGCGTCGATGACGCCGAGGTCGAAGTACAGTATGACTGCGCTGTCCCCGGTGATGGGCCTACCTTCAACATTGTAATCCCATGCAGTGTCCTTGCTCCTCTTCCAGTCTGCCACGACGACCCTCGTAGGATACGTCATCCCATCGTTCGGATCTATCGTCCCGGTGGCGACGATGGTCGGGTTGTCAGGGGTGTTATACACCTTCCAGTAGCCGAAGTTGAGCCCGGCTCCGCTGTACTCAACCTCCTCAGTCTTCAGCCCGTCGCCTGGCACGTAAATCGGCGCCCCATCGTTCACGCCCAACATCGTGTCCAAGTGGAGGCGTATGCCGACCTTATGGCTTTCCGCGTCGGTGTTGTGGACTGAGTATCTTATCAATGTCCTGTTTTCTATGATGTTTAGTGATTGCGTTACGCTGACCCTCGGGAGATTCCAAGAGGTAGCAACTTCGGCCCCGTCAGCCTTAGGCTTCTCAGAAACATACCCGTCCATGATGGTGCAGTTTCTGCCGTCCTTCGAGGTGCAAAAATATTCGCCGTCTATGTCGAACGTCGTGAACGTACCAGCCCACGGCTCAGGGTACTGGAAAGTCAGCTTAGTCCACTGCCCGTCGTAAAGGCCCCCAAGCGAGTATGTTCCTATGTTGTCGCAGGCTTCTACGACGGCGTGCATCCCCTTAGCATCATCCAACACCTCGACTTTGCATGAGTCCTCTGCTATAGCATAACCTGCAAGCAGCAAAACCACCCAAACAGCAAAATAAGGCCGCATTTTCAGGTAACATATATTATACTGGATATAAATGATATATGCCCTGAGTCCAAGGGAAAACAATATCAAATACCGCACCCTGGGTGCGGTATTACTCACAATGTGGCCGAGACTGATGTCTCGGACACACACCGGAGGCAAAGCCTCCGCTGTGACACGCTCAAAATGCAGACAAGCAAAACAAACACAAGAGGTGCAAACGTGAGGCAGGAGACCTTCGCGTGTTTGTAATGGATGACAGCGTATTGGATGCCCTAATCGTTGCCGGACTATTGGCAATAGCCGCCCTAGTAGCCCTGATAATAAGGGAAATACTCAAAAAAAGGGCGGCTGAGGAGGTCTTGGCTGAGGAGCCGATAACGGAGCCGCAGGAAAAGAATGAGGTGGAAGTTGCTAAGCCTCCCCCCAGACAGGAATCCGAGCCGCAGAGGCTCGCCCGCACCGAGAAGGAACTGGGGGAACGTGAAGCGAGGCTTAAGGCTGAGCGGGTGAAGGAGCTTAAGGAGAGGGAGAATGTTATCCAAAAAAGGGAGGACGAGGAGAAGACTCCCCCTAAACAGGAGCCGCGCTTGGACGAGCTGGAGGCCCAGAGGAAGAAAACCCAGGAGCTCATAAGGAAGGCAGAGGAGCGCTACTACGCCGGCGAACTTGAGGAGAAGAGCTTCAAGATGATAGTCTCAAACTACCAGAAGCAGCTTCTGGACCTCGGGATACAGATGAAGAAACGCGGAGGCAGATGAATCCTCCCACAGCTAATCTCTACCCCTATACCTTATCCTGCTGAGTACCTTATCCGGCGTTTCATCATTCTCCTGCGATTCTTCTATTATCCTCCGTATCACCTCCTCTCCACTGCCAAGTCCTACGGTTTTCTCCACAGTCATCACCGTCGTCTTCTCCTCCCCCTGGACTGCGACATTATAAAGGTTGCTGCCCCCGTCGTTCACCGTTACGGTGTACCCGCCGTAGCTTCCTCGGACCGCGTTTTTCATCAGAATCTTCCCATCAGAAATCAGGCCCTGCTTTTCAGCTGCCTCCCTGCTCAGGCTGTCGCCGAATCCACGCCCATGGGGGACCTCATACTCGAAGTGGCCGCTGAGGAGGTTCGTGCCTTTGGCGATGTACTTCCCTCCGTCTCCGACGTTAATCCTACTCCTGTTGTCCTCTCTTATCACCCCCTCCTCATTCAGCCAATCATACTCCTGTAGCACGGCCTTCATAAACTTCAGCTTACCCTCTGTCGTGCTAGCGTCGTAGTCCTGCGTTGCCGCGACCTTCACAGCGCTCCTCTTCAAACCGTCTTCAGCAGCCTTACCAGCGTCCAATATATCCCCTTTCATGTTCCCTCCGACCCCCTGCCCTACGACATCCCCTGCAGCGTCTTTGGCTTCCCCTGAGGCTGATGTGACCACTTTCCCTGCCGCTCCCCCTACTGCAGCACCCAATGCCCCACCGCCTGCCGCCCCAAGCACAGTGCCTGCGACCTGAGCAATCGCCCCCATCCTATCCACGAGCCCGAGCGTTACGAGCGGACTGAATCCTGCAAGGAGGAATCCTGCAAGGGCTGCGAATAGGGCTACGAACGGTTCGAACCCGTTGACCGCGAGCTGCTGCCCCGACGTTACCCCCTCAGCCGCAGCCAAGAGGAGCTCATAGCTTACCTTGAAAATGAAACCCATCACAGGCCCAGCGAGTATCGCTGATATGAACAGGTTCACGCCCCTCGCCCCAATCCTCGCCAGGAAGCCCAGCTGGCTGAAATAGAAGGCGAAAATCAGCGGGAAGAACGCCCAAAGCAGTATCAGGATGAGGTACCTGGCGAGGAACATGAACAGCAGGAGGAGCGCGGCCAATAAGCCGACTGGCGTGATGATGCACGCCAGTGATATCGTGCTCAACATCACTACCTTCGCTAGCGCGTTCTCGTTAGCGTTCACGCCGCCCACGAAGGCGTCGGTCAACGCTGAGGAGAAGTCAAGGCCTAAACTGAATATGAGCCCGTTGAAGGAGACGATAACCATCCCAACAATCAGCTTCTCGACCGCAGCCTTAGAGTTCGCCCTCCCCCCGGGGCTGTCAGCCGACATAATGTACTTGACCCCATGGAACGTCATCGCAAGCATGAAGAAACCTGAAAGCCATGTGAAGCTGTCGTGCATGCCGGACATGATAGGCCATTTCGCAAGGTCAGGCTTCGCCGCCATGTTCTGAGCGATCATCCTCAGGGTGTCCTTGAGGTTGAGTGTTATGAGGCTAGTCATGAAATCGTAGACCCCCTGGAACATGTTCTCCCCGATGGCCGAAGCAGGCGAAGCCAAAAGCAGGATAACCGAAATCTTCCTCATCATCTCATGAACCCCCGCAGCGTCTCATACACGTCGTAGATTGTGCGCCCTCCCGATGCTGCAGTGAATATGATGGCGATAACAAGGAGGAGCGCAATGAACATCAGCCAGATGCGAAAGTCCGGTCCTCTTGCGGCGGTGTGAACCCATTTTTCCGCCGTCGCCGGACTGTACTGATAATCCCCACCATATGATGCGGTGCAAAGGCTGGCGCCGACCCCACTAGTGAACGTGAAAGACGCTCTGCCGCCACCATCGGTCGTCGCATTCTGCCGCCAGCCCCAGCAGCCGAACGACACAGTCCGGCCCGGTAGCGGCCCACCAGCACTCAACGTCACAAGTGCAGTCGCACTCGAGCGTTCGCCGACAATATCAGGAACACTCAACGTGATGTTCACCTGCTTAGCCTCTGTGAGGCATTCGCTGAATCTCACAGTCTGGTTTTCTACTTCACCCAAGTTAAGGCATCTTCCGTCCATGCAGAAGATCCCCTCAGGGCACGGGTTCCCGAAGTCGCATTCCCTCCCCCCACCTATCCTGTCCCCGACCGTAAGCACAGTCAGAGTCAGGTTCCCTATTCTCCCAGCATCGGAGACTGCGAACCCCGTCCTGTAACTCCCGTTTCCTCCTGAGACCTCATCCAATACTATCCCTTCTCCAACCCTCGGAGGATACTTGTTCTCTACTGTCTCATAGTATGCGAAGTCGAAGTAGCCGCTGTCCTCATGCGACTCGTTAATCCTGTAGTCTCCGTCTGCGAGACTGTAATATTTTACAGCCTCAACAGTCCCATAGAGTATGTGCCTTGGTGCGAACGTCTGGAAACGGTAGGGTATGTCGCCGACGATGAAGGCTGTCGCAACGTCAGGCTCGACTTCTAGGCTAAGGTAACCTTGGCCAAAATCTCCTGACTTAAAGTAGCTCCCGTTGCATGTGAGCCTCGGCTTAATCTCAATCGTGTACTCCCTCACATCAGTGCACTCGTAACCCTGGGATGCTGCGAGGCTGACGCGGTTGTTCATGCAAATGTTGGAAGCATCCAAAAGGTGGTGGCAGTAGCAGGGGTCAGGGTGACTGTCCCCAGGCTTACCGATGAAGTACTCGCTCGAACCATCATATGGGCTGCCGTATTGCCCGGACGGCACATCAGGGCACACGGCATTCTCGCTCTCATCCTCCCTGCACTTGTGGTTCGCCTGGTTTGTGCACACTGACCTGCAGCATCCCCCGTCGCATGAGCCTCCAGTGCCGCCTCCCCCTCCAGTGCTTTTGGAGCCTGCCGCGTTCGCTGCGCTGCAACCCTCAAGACAGTTCTTCATATACCTCTCTCTGTCGCACCGCTTCACCCAACCCATTACAAGGTATGCGCTGTCCAATAGGACGTATCCGCGGCAGGTGTGTTCGAGTCTGATGATAGTGTCCGAGCCGTTGACTGAGCAGTTGACCTGAATGACCTTCACTGTATCGACCGATTCTGGAAATCCTCCGGAACCGTGCACCACCGTCTCATTATAGCAGACTCCTCCGTCGGCCAGCACTACAGTCTCCTCCACCACCGGCAGGAGATATTCCTTATGCCTCCCAGTCCCGGGCACTCCCATCTCGAGATTGTCCCATGTGCCGTTGACTTCCCGGCTGGTGCAGCCTTGGCCTACGTAGAGGGACAGCACACCCTCCTCAACCCACGTCCGGTTCCGGCTACCTTCATAGTATGTAGGCTCAGCGGCGTAGATTACCCCACAACCGTCTGTGAATATTTCAGACGATACATTCACCCCATCCAACCTCAGGTTCCCTGTCCCGCCGATACGGCCCCCGTAGGATTCTGCCGGATTATCCGCAGTCGTGTTCGAGCACGTGCCCCTCTCAACCGTGTACGTCCTGTTGGCGTTGAATGCATCCACAGTCCGCTGATTCCAGGCCTCGGCCGTGTCATCATACAAGGCGAGCTTCATGAACGTGCTGTTTGAGACCTCAAGGTTTATGTTGTATCCGCCAGGCAGCATCAGCGAGACTAACGCCAGAGACACTAACGACCCAACCATCCCGGTTAACATCCGGCCGATACGACCTTAAAAAACAGTACATTAAACGGTAGTAGTACCCCTGTGAGGGGCGGAGTAAGCGCGTATTTATACGCAAGTAAGCTATAACTTACATAGGTGAATAACATGGAGTATGCGATAGCGAAAGTAAGCACCAAAGGACAGATTGTCATCCCAAGCGGCCTGAGGAAGGGCATCCACGCCGGTGACGAGTTCCTAATGGTAAAACATGACGGGCGGATTATCCTCAAGAACATGCTGGACTTAGCCTCCGGCATCAAAGACGACCTCGTCTTCGCCGAAAAGGTCGAGAAAGCCTGGCTTGAATACGACTCCGGGAAATTCGAGTCCAAGTCAAAAGACGATTTCCTAAGGGAGCTCAGGTCATGCTGACCGTCGACTATAAGAACGACTTCCTGAAGAAAATCGGGAAGATAAAGGACCAGGCGTTCAAGGAGAGGGTAGTCAAACAGGTTGAGAAGATACTGGAAAATCCTGAAGTCGGAAAGCCGATGAGACACTCCAGGAAAGGCACAAGGGAAGTGTACGTCCAACCCTACCGCCTCTCATACGCATACCTGCAGCCTGAAAACAAAATAATATTCCTGGAAATCTACCACAAAGACCAACAATAAAAATTCTACAGCGAACAGGAAGTCGCTAAGATACTAGGCTTAAAGTGAAACAGGGCACAGAAGCGTAATCTACCTATACTGGGAGGTTCTTTAATAAGCAATAAAAAGGAGTAATGTGGCACACTGGAATTATGTGTTTCCTCTTATCTTGTGCTGTGCCTTCATCCTTGTTCTGCTGGCTCCCCAGTCAGAGGCTGTTTTGGGCGATTCGACTGATTGCACGCGTATAAGCCCTAAATATGGGAGACATATCCCTGGAGACCAGCTGCCTTGGGGCTGCTACAACACATGCTTTGACGAGGATGACAATATGATCCCTTGCGTGGGTTTCTACACTACGACGACCGCCAAAAAGAGGACGACGACCACCACCTTAAGGAGGATAATCATCATCCAACGGGTGACGACCACCACTCACCGGACGACAACTACCACCCGCAGGACGACCACCACCACCCGAAGGACTACAACCACAACAGCGTCCACGTCGACCACAATCAGACCCACGACCACCACAAGGACTACGATAACGACAACAACTCTGCGTGACATAGAACAACTGGATATCACCCCCTACCCGACCTACGTCAACAAAAGCAAATACTGCGGCCCGGAAAACCGCCCCTGGGTGATGGCCGTAATCCCCCGGGGTCCGCCGGGTTCAGGCATAGACTTCAACCCGGCATGCTACGGCCACGACAGATGCTACAGCCAATGCGCAATGACCTTGGATGCGAAAGAATCCTGCGACGAGGAGTTCAGCAAAGAACTGGACCAAATATGCGTGAATAAAATCCACCCCTCAGAAAAAAGCTGCAAAAATTACGGGTGGTACAACCCATTCCGGTACACATGCCTCCTTGGTACAGCATTGAAGGGGGCGTACTGCTACAGCAGCGCCGACATCTACTGGTTTGCGGTATCAAAGTTCGCGAACTGCTACAACGCATACCCCTGCTACGTAGACAAATACCCGTGGATACCATGCATATGATAATTGCCGGAATGAAAGTTACCTCGGTTGGTGTTCTGTGTTTATATAGTATATCCGGCGTATATCTATCAGATATACTATGAAAATGATTACACTGAAGTTGGAAGATGGCCTGTTGAGTCAGATGGACGGCCTGTCAAGTGACTTCGGCTTCTCCAGCAGGACTGAGTTCATAAGAAACGCATTGCGGGACAAGGTCGAGGAATACCGGCTGAAGCAGGCAATACTTAAGCTTGAAAAGTCCAAGGGAGCGCTTAAAATCAAGCATTCGAGTGCTGGAGGATACGAGTCGGCGAGGGAAGTGGCCTTCGAGAAAATCGCCTCCAGGTTCAAATAAGCTCTTCAGGCATCTTGGATTCCACAATGTCCTTGAGCAATTCGAAGTGTTTATCTCTTGTGACACACACCGCCTGGTTATCCCTAGCTAGCACTGCATGTAGTGCATCGCCTCTCGGAACATTCCGCTGTCGAGCAATCCTGACAGCCTCATCAATCTGGATCCGAGTTAGCTCAACCCTCTCCAAGAGACCAGCATCTTTGATGGGCTCGAAACATAACTTCTCAATATCCTTAGCAGAGTGTTCTACCATCAATTCCTCAACGACAAAGTCAGAGTATAGTATCCTCTCCTTCGACAACATTGCATGCTTTAAGAATTGGAAAGCATACTCCCCTAGGGGTCTGAGGTTATCCTCCCGGGACTCGAGGAAATCGCGCCAAACGTTAGTGTCGACATAATACCTCATCGCCTAACCCATGAGAAACAAGCCATAATAACAGATTAAACCCTTCAACTCTCATGCAAGTCTATCAACCAACACATTCATACTAATTGGTTTGTACTCAATCGTTTCAACACTAACATTAATTGTCTTTTCATCCTTGTTGATAAATGGAAAGTTCTTCAAATCGTTGTTGTGTTTATGCCCATGTATCGTCCACCCTTCCCATCCCAGTGGTTTTATTGCTGGGTCGTGTGTTAAGAGGAATTCTTGTTCTCCATACCTGAGAAATACATTATGTGCTGGTGGGTATGTCTTTACACTAACTCCATGCACGTCCTCATGGTTCCCCTCAATAAACCGAATTTTCCCATTAAGCCTGGGCAACCAATATTCCGCACCTCTACTTTCACGGCCATACGATAGGTCCCCGAGGAATATCACATTATCGTTGGGTTTTACCGTCTTATTCCAATTTTCAACAAGCGTATCATTCATCTCATTTACATCTTTGAACGGTCTCTTACAATACTTGATTATATTTGTATGGTCTAAATGCAAGTCTGATATTAGGTAGAGTTTATCTTTTGATTTAGGGTCGTATCCTAAAACATGGCTAGTCCTCTTCCCACCATTTTGTTTAAACTCTTTGATGAATCTAATGTCTTCAGCATATGTTCTTTGGTTCAGGGCCTCTCTCCTGTTTAGGCGTCGTCTTTGGATAAGGTCATATTCACGTAGTATCATGCCATTTTTTAATAATGTTATCCGTATCACGTACTCCCTGATTTTTGGTGTTTTAAGGTTTTTAAGGTACTCCCAGAGCTTATCAATTTTTCGTTCAATATGGTTAGCAAGGGTTGTGTGGAAGATGAATTCTCCACCTGGTTTATCCCATTGACGAGCTGAGCATATTGGATTCAGCTCTCTAGCTAACTCTTCTCTTAATTGCTTTAATTCATCCGATGGGGAAACATCCAAGGAGATGACTTTATCTCCAATATGGCTAACTCCACTTACTGTGTACTCAACCAAGTCGCATCTTTTACAGACTCTCATGAATCTATTAATCATCTCCTCCTCATCCTTCGTGTCAAAACCGCCATAAAGGGTTATGTGAGCAGGCCTACCTCCTCTTGCGTTCTGGCGAATTTCAAATTCATGGGAAAGATGGCGACACAAATCCCTAACGAAATCCTGAGAAGAACCAAAAAATCGAAACTCAATCAAATATGGCCCACCATACGTGACCTCGTTACTCCAACCCAATAAACCGCGCAAAAAATCAAGTTTCATTGGTTTGACTTCCAGAAAAAGAGAATATGTGGGGGTTTTCAGCCCCCACTTTAGTTTACATTCCGTAGTCGCCGCCTGGTGGCATGCCCGGTGGCATACCGCCGCCGCCTTTCGGCTTGTTCGACGCTATCACGTCATCTATCCTGAGAATCATCTCAGCGGTCTCGCTTGCGCTTTTGATGACCTGAGTCTTCAGTTTCACAGGCTCTATGACGTTCTTGACTAGCATGTCGTTTATCTTACCTTCAAGCACGCTGACGCCGTACCCTAGGCCGCCCTTCTTCTCATGCTTCGCCTTCAGGCTCACTAGGGTGTCGATTGCGTCCATGCCTGCGCTTTCTGCGAGGGTCCTTGGGATAATCTCCAGGGCGTCTGCGAACGCGTTGACTGCCAGCTGCTCCCGGCCGCCAATGCTTTCAGCATACCTTCTCAGCTCCTTCGCAAGTTCGACTTCGATTGCTCCGCCGCCTGGGACGTACTTCCCCGACTCCACTGATGCTGCTACGACGCAGACCGCGTCGTGTATGCTCCGCTCGGCCTCGTCAACGACGTGCTCGGTCCCGCCGCGCACTAGTATGCTCACCGCCTTCGGGTTCTTGCAGTCGCGGATGAACAGCATCTCGTCTCCTGAGATTTTCTTCTCCTCGACGACTTTGGCGTAGCCCAGGTCTTCTTTGCTGAGTTCCTTGATGTTCGTGACTACCCTCGCCCCCGTTGCTTTCGCAAGCTTCTTCATGTCAGACTCCTTCACCCTCCTTGCCGCCAGTATCCCGGCCTTTGAGAGGTAGTGTTGGGGGAGGTCTTCTATGCCCTTCTGGCATAGTAGGACGTTTGCTCCGCTTGCGACTACTGCGTCGACCATCGTCTTGAGGGTTCTTTCCTCCTGTTCGACGAATGACTGCAGTTGCATCGGGTCTGTTATCTGTATCTCAGCGTCTGTTTCGGTCTTCTTTATCTCGAATGCGCCGTCGACTAATGCGATTTTCGCGTTCTCGACTCTTTTCGGCATACCGGCGTGCACAGCCTCCTTGTCTATGACTATGCCTCTGATCAGTTCAGTCTCTGTGACTGCGCCACCCTGCTTCTTCTCGACCTGTATGTTGTCGAGGTCGACCTTCATCTTGCCTTCGATGAGTTCAGCGACTTGGGTCACAGCATTGACTGCTACATCAGCGAGGTATTCTCTTGACTCGCCGACGCTCTTTCCTGTCATGGCGGTTGCCGCAATCTTTTTCAGCGTTACCTTGTCGGTTGCGGCCACGACCTTCCCAATGTGTTCGAGAGTCTCCTGCGCCTTGTCCGCAGCCATCCTGTATCCGCGTGCGATTATAGTTGAGTGTATGCCTAAGTCAAGAAGCTTCTCGGCGTTAGCTAACAGCTCTCCTGTCATCACCACTGCGGTTGTCGTCCCGTCCCCGACTTCGTCGTCCTGGGTCTTCGCGACCTCAACCACCATCTTCGCTGCCGGGTGTTCGACGTTCATCTCCTTGACTATCGTCGCCCCGTCGTTGGTTATGACGATGTCGCCGAGGTCGTCGACCAGCATCTTGTCCATCCCCATCGGCCCCATGGTGCTCCTCACCATGTTGCTCATCGCCTTCGCTGCCGCGATGTTAGACCGTTGGGCGTCTCTTCCTTGCGTCCTTAATGCCCCTTCGGGCAGAATAAATATCTGTTGTCCTTGTACCATACTATCACCTTACAAAAATTGGAAACTACTATAGGTTTGTCTGTATATAAATAAGTATGGTTTTTAACAGGACTCTGCTATTACTTACCTTACGATGGAAAAGGCACCACTAGAATCCTACCGGAAAGCAGGCAAGATAGCGTCTGAAACCCTGAAGTTCGGGTCCGGGCTCGTCAAACCCGGCGTAAAGTACCTTGACGTCGCAGAGAAGATAGAAAAGAAGGTCGCTGACCTGGGGGCCGGGCTCGCCTTCCCGGTGAACCTCTCAGTTAACGACGCAGCAGCCCATTACACCCCGAAATACGGTGACACCACAGTCTTCACAGACAAGGACCTGGTGAAAGTGGACATCGGAGTCCACGTCGACGGATACATCGCAGACACCGCAGTCACGGTGGATTTGACAGGCAAGTACGGGAAGATGATGGAAGCCAACGAGAAAGCCCTTCAGGAGGCTATCAAATTGGTGAAGCCAGGCGTCTCAGTGAGCGCCATCGGAGAGACAGTACAGAAGATACTCTCAAAGGCAGGATACAAGCCGATAGAGAATCTAACAGGACACGAACTAAAACAGCACGACCTCCACGCTGGATTGAGCGTCCCCAACATCAAAGTCCCATACGACTGGACACTGGAGGAGGACATGATCCTCGCATTCGAGCCGTTCGCAACCGACGGTGCAGGGCATGTGATAGAATCCAGGAACGCTGAGATATACTCCGTCATATCAGAGAAGCCGACTAGGATGCGCGATGCTAGGATGCTACTTGACGCACTCTCTGAGCGGGAGGGTATGCCGTTCGCAGCCAGATGGTACGGGAAGAAGATAAGTCCGATGAAACTGCACCTGATGCTAAGCCAACTCACACAAGCCGGCATACTGCGAGCCTACCCGCCGCTGCACGACAAAGGGAAGGGGATGGTATCCCAGTACGAGCACACCCTCATCGTCACACAAGACGGGTGCGAAGTAACTACGAGATAGCTCAGAACAACCGAACCCGCATCCTCTTGTTAACATACTTCAATCCTTCAAACCACAGTATGCTCGCGAACCCAATCGCCCCCGCGGTCAAAAGGTCATGTATGTGGGGTGCCTGGAACCTGAACAACCCAGAAAGAAGCGGCACATACATCACAAGTGTGAAAACAACCACGGCGCCGACAAACACAATCGACAAAGCTTTGTTCGGTACCTTGATGACCGTCTCAAGGGCACTCCTAGACCATGAGCGGTTTGTGAGGATGAGCGCCAGGTTTCCGACTACAAGCGTCGTGAAGGCAAGCGCCCTAGACTTCTCCTGGGAGCCGCTCAAGTACAGCGTCACACCGTAAACGTTAGCGACAATCAGGAACACCATGATGCCCTGAGCCAGGCTCAACACTATGTCTCGCCTGCTGAACAGAGGCTTCCCAAGCTCCCTTGGCTTGCGTTTCATAACATCAGACTCCTCAGGTTCAGCCTCGAAGATTGTCGAACACGCAGGGTCTATGATAAGCTCCAGGAAGGCGATATGCGCAGGCATCAAGGCAAGCGGCCACTTGAGTGCCACTGGAAGAATTGACATGCCGATAATCGGCAAGTGGACTGCCAGTATGTATGCGAGTGCTTTCCGCAGGTTGTCGAAAATCCTGCGCCCCATCCTAACCGCCGAGACAATCGAGGAGAAATCATCATCCAAAATAACTAATGCCGCGGACTCCCTTGCCACGTCAGTGCCCCTGCCTCCCATGGCAATACCTATGTGAGCGGCCTTCAATGCAGGTGCGTCGTTCACCCCGTCACCGGTCATAGCCACAACCTCGCCGTTGGCTTTCAACGCTTTCACGAGAAGCAGCTTCTGCTCAGGCACGACCCTCGCGAAAACGTTCACTGTCTTCACGCGCTCCCTCAGTTCGGATTCGCCCATCGCCTCCAGCTCCGCTCCTGTGATGAACTCGTCAGGATGCTCCAATCCAATCTTTCTTGCGACGTTCTGTGCCGTGCCAGGATAGTCGCCGGTTATCATGACGACACGTATCCCCGCACCATAGCATTCCCTCAAATCCTCAGCGATACCCTCCCTCACAGGGTCGGTGAACCCTAGGAGCCCCACTAACTCGAAGTTGAAGTCATGCTGACCCCTAGGCAACTCACCCCTCCTGAAATGGGCTTTCGCGACTCCGAGCATCCTCAGCCCGTCGCCTGCCATCAGCGCGACTTTCCCGGAAAGTTCTTCGTGTCTTTCCGCGTCCATGTGGCATAGGTCAGCTATGGCTTCCGGCGCGCCTTTGGCTGCTATGATATAATCCTCCCCGTCAGGCGACTTCCAGACGTTAGACAGCGAAAGAAGATTCTTTGAAAGCGGGTACTCGTGGACCAGCTCCCAGTTTCCGTGGACATGCTCGGTGTTGGATAGCAGTCGCTCGCCCAACTCACGAATACTCTTCTCCATAGGGTCGAACGGATTCTTCTGGCTAGCTAGCACCCCATACTCTATGGCCTCATGGAACCTCTCATGCACTGAACCCATCATACCATCTCCAACGTCGCAGAATTCCCCTTCTGCATACAGTCTCGTGACAGACATCCTGTTCAACGTTATGGTGCCAGTCTTGTCAACGCACAACACAGTCGCAGCACCCAACGCCTCAATGGAATGCAGACGCCGGGTCAGCACCCTCCTCTTTGACATCCTCCAGGCGCCAATGGCGAAGAAGATTGTAAGCACTACAGGAATCTCCTCAGGCAAGGTCGCCATCGCAAGCGCTACACCGGCCAGGAAGCCGTCCACAAGGCTCCCGATGAAAAGCCAATACAAAAGGACAACCAGAACGCAGAAAAACAAGCCCACAACAGCGAAACGCTTCACCAAAACCCCCATCTCAACCTGCAACGGCGTGTCCTCAGACTCCAATGACGCCAAAGACTTCCCTATCCTCCCCATCTCAGTCCCAACTCCGGTCACCTCAACCCTGGCCAGGCCACGGCCTTGGACTACGAGCGTGCCTGAATACACGTACGGGATGTCATCCCCCCCAGGACGCATAATCCCAAAAGAACCCTCCGAAGCAGATTTTCTAACAGGCACCGACTCCCCGCTCAACAGCGACTCGTCAACCATCAAGTTCCCGGAAACCAAAACGACCGCGTCTGCAGGCACACGATCGCCCTCAGAAAGGACGATCACATCACCAGGCACTACCTCCCGCCCCCCAATCCTCAAATGCCTCCCCCCGCGAATAACAAGCGCCCTCGGACTGGACATGTCCCTGAGCGCCTCCAAAGCCCTCTCAGTCTTCCTCTCCTGATACAACGTGATGGTAATAACGATGAAGACGAAGAACAACAGCATCAAAGCCTCCTCATGGTCCCCGAGCATTAGGTAAGTCAGGCCAGCCACAATCAGAAGCAGAAACATCGGCTCCCTGACAACCCCCCAGGCTATGGAAAAGATGCTCCGAGACTTCGCTGACGGAATCTCATTGAAGCCGAACCTCCTGAGCCTGCCGGCAGCATCCTCGTCAGAAAGGCCGACCACATTATCGTCCGAATAAGCCTCCATAAGCTCAGAAATATTGGAGACGACGCCTAAAAGACGCTCCTAAAACATAAAAAAAGAAAAAAATGGAGATACTTTCATATCATCTCCCCGATTTCCACACTCTCGTTCTCCCCGATGAACGGCACGTCCGCGTCATCCAGGTTGTAGTCGGCAGGCTCAGCTGAAGTCTTAGTCACCGCATTCTCGTGTGTTGTTGTCTGCGAGCTGCCTCCATACCCGACGCATCCTGTGATCAGGAGAGTCAGTGCCAGGCGTGAAAGGCTGCCACATGATAAGAACCAGGGGGAGCGCGGACGAAATCTACATCGACCTCCACCTCCTCGTGCCCTCGCAGATGTACGTGGACGAAGCCCACACATTAAGAGAGAAAGTAGAGGAAAAACTGAAAAAAATATACCCGGAGTCAAAGACGTCGTAGTCCACATAGAACCAGCCCAGAAATAGTCTCAATCATTCTTCGGCTTGAAAACGAGTTTGCCACCCTCAACAGAGACTGATACTTCTGGGCTGACCAAATCCCTTTGCTGGGTCTTACTATCCGAGTACAACTCTGCTAGCTCAAAAACCGGCATGTCCACTCTAACATTATCCAAAAACCAGCGGGAGTGTTTTTCTAGATTATACTCTCTGGGCACGTCAGTAAGCAGCCTATGGGTGTCCAGTAGATGCCCGTGTTCCAGGAAGCACAGTACCATGAGCGGATTCCCCCCGCATATCTCAACAACGTCAGATGGTTTGATGCTTGTCAGGCCCAGTTGGTCAACGATACCTCTCAACTCCTGTGCATAAGTTAATAGTCTTTGTCCTGATTCCTGCATTATCAACTCCCTGATCATGGATAAATCTTTTGTTTCATCACTCGTCCCACTACCTGACATTTCCCCTAGCAGCATAAGGGGGGGAAGCCTTTCCACCCTGTCTTGATGCCTCCCCCTAAAAGGGCTTAAACCCTTCCCCCTCATCCTCTCAAGCAAATCATCCCGCGCTTCTGCCCCCAGAGGCGTCTGTATCATGTCAAAGATACTTTCCAGTTGCAGTCTAGCAAGGCAGTTCCTTACAAGCGGGCTGGGTATTCCACTCCTTTCAAGACGCTTGGTATCGGCTAAATACCCCCCTATCCCAGTGTACAATACTTGCCTCGAACCCGGTTGTCTCTCTTCAAGGTCCGCAAGTCCATCTAACACATCTGTCCAGTTTTCTTTATGGAGTACAGACTTCAAACCAGCATTCACTTCGGGATTGCCTTGATATGACTCCCCTAAATACTCCGCTAAATCTCTAAGGACATGGATCTCCTGTCTACTTAACGGATTCATTGACTGTTTTAGCTCCATAATCAGATGGTCTGTTGCTTCTTCCGGAACAAGTTCAATCACAAGCCCGTCTACTGACTGGGTGTAATATTTCACCCCGACCCCCCCAAGCGATAGACCCAGACTTCTCAGGTGTTGTTTTGTTGGTTTCTGAAAGTTAAGGCCATTCAGGTTAGGACTTATAACGATATCCTTAATCATGGGCAACTCTGTGGCCGGAATCTTTTCTATTTTGATTTCGCCACGTTCATCGCGGGACACGCGGTAGTCAGTTGTTGCCATTCCCCACCAGCTCCGCAACTTTTTCGTAGTCCCACAAGGCCTTGCTGTACTCCTTCCTCGCTTCGAAGAGCATCCCCCTCACGTAGTAGAACTCCTTTAAGTTGGGTCCCATCTCAATAGCCTTCGACAAGTCAACTATCGCGTTATCGTAGTCTCTTAACTGCACATATGACAGTGCCCTCCGGTAGTAGAGTCCAGCATTGTCCGGGTTTGATTCAATGCCCGTAGAATACTCCCTAACAGCATCATCAAAGTACCTGTTAAAATAGTGTACGTCGCCTTTCTGAGCCTGATTTAACCTCTCGGAATCCATCTTAGCATTATCATCAGGGCATCCTTGGCTTAAAAAAAGAAATGGGGGGAGTATATCAAATCATCTCCCCGATTTCGACTGTCTCATTCTCCTCGATGAACGGCACGTCCGCGTCATCGAGGCTGTAATCGGCAGGTTCAGCCGTAGGCTGGCTTACTGCAGGCTCCTGTGTTGACGTCTGCACGCCGCCTCTATCCTCAACACAACCTGCAACAAGGAGTGTCAAGGCCAGTATGAAGAACACAGTCCTTTTCATTCTTCACCCTCCATATTCCCCCTGAGGCGGTTCTGCTTCTTCTCCCCCCGCTCTTCGACTTCAACCTTCTTAGCCTCTAACCTACCAATCTTAAGTTCTGACTTCTCCTCAATCCTTGCGAGCCGGTTTCCTACCCTCTCCTCCTCTTCCTCTGTGATGTTCCATGACTGGAGTCTGTTCTCGAGTCGATCCTCCGTCTCCTGGCTTTTATCCTCCTCGTGTTCTATGATGCCTTCTATTCGTTCGACTCTCTTGCTTGTGATGGCGCCAATCTTCGCTATCCTCGCCTCAGTTTTATTCTGGACTCTCCCCATCCTGCCGCCGAGAACCTCTATCCTCTTCTCAATCCTCGCTAAAGCAGCGTCGCTGACGTTCAAGTTCCCTGCCTTCCGGAGCCTTTTTTCCATCCTCTCCTGGAGTCTTGTGACTCTCTTGTACATGTTCTTGTCTACTATGGCTCTCATGAACACACCCGCGCTGGTAGTCTCTTCCTTCAGCTTCAGGAACGCCTCCTTCCGCTCGTCTTTGCTCATGTTCCCCCCAGCGTCCTTTATGTACTTTCTGACGTCGCCGATTTTCGCGTCGCCGTTTCTCACGCCGTCAACCAGGTCAGGGTTGCTCAGCCCAAGCGATGACAGCAGCTCCTCAACATTCTGCCCGTTGTATTCCCTCTTCGTCTCGTTGATGCTCTCCTTCAGACTCTGCACTCTCCCGTGCTTCAGCGCCCCAAGCTTAACTCGAAGACTGTTCAACTCCCTGGGCGGGAGCATCCCCCTCGCCTCCTCCCTGAATTCGCGAGTCAAGTCGATGGCTTCGCTTTTTATGTCAACGAACTCCTGCGCTGCCTCCTCGCCTGTCCCAGGGTCTATTGCCGCGACCTCGTCCTTCAACGCCTGCATCTCAGCTAAAACGGACTCCAGGCCGCTAGTGTCTGCGCTGGAATTCCTGTCCTCCACAGCCGCGACTATCTCGCTGCCCCAAAGTATGTTCCTCTCGATGCTCGCCTCCAGCATGAGAAGACGCACCCTAGCTCCCAGCTGAGAGCCGAATGCCTTCACGTCATCCCCCACACTATCGTTCTGCGCTGATGCTGCAACAGCTGATGCAACAAGCAGCGCAGCAGCCAAAACAAACATTAACTTCCTATCCATACCTTTCACCTCACACCAGACTAGGATGGAACAACATAAGAGCCTAACCCGGAAAAGGCCGGAACAAGACGGAACGTCAAGTTCGGCTCTGATTAAAATCCCTTCTTCAACCAAAAAGATGGTATAAACACTATTACTATCTTTTAATATAATACTTTTTAAACCCACAGTACACGTAAAAACTAACGGTGGGAACGGCATACTGTTATCGCGGCAAGAAAAAGTTGAAAAACAAAAACAGACTACTCCTCGCAACAACAATCATAATAACTCTCTTCATCGGACTCGTCCACGGCCAAGACACGAGCGGAACACCGCCGGCAGGTGACAGCGGCGGAGACGATTTGCAGCCAGCTCCCAGCCCAGAACCCCCGGCCGACCAACAGCCGCCACCCGAAACACCACCAGAAGGAGGAGGTCAGCCGATGGGCGCCGGACCATCTTACACTCCGGTTTCATTCCAGGCCATCCAGCCACAGACGTCAATCAGAGCAGACGGGTACTATGAGACTGGTCTGTTCACGGGCGCAGCCACATACACCTACGACGTACCTGTCATGCCAGGCACTAACGGCCTCGCACCATCCTTGACTCTCCAATACAACAGCCAGAATGCACAGGCTAACAGTTGGATTGGTAACGGTTGGAGGTTCACAGGCAACTACATAGAAAAGGACGTCAACGGCACCATGGACAATGGGGCAGACGACGAGTACGGACTGTACTTGAACGGGGCCAGATATGACCTGAAGCATGTTGCCGCCGACGGAAGATACCACACCCAGCCTGAGTCGTACCTTTACATCGAAAAGAAGACCGGGGCGTTGAACGAGAACGGCACATACTGGCTGGTGAGGGACAAAGGTGGCGTCAAATACAGGTTCGGATACGTCGCAAACAGCGAACTGACAAGGAGAGTACCTCAAAAGCCGACACAATATACCGCGGACCAGCATGTCTTCGTCAACTGGGGTTCCGGGTCAGGCGGATGCAAGAAGCAGGTGTTTGACGCCGGAGCCGGAAACTGGATTGTGTACGTCTCCATAGACAACACGAACTGCAACGCCCACAGTTGTGACCACACCTACCATGTGTTAAGCCAGAATCAGGTTGAGATGGTAGTCTGCGCATACGCGGAGTACGGGGGAGAGTACTGCGGCGCAGCCCCGTGCTCCGCCAGTGCTGACTTCCACTTCAGATACAACGTCCCAAACAACGGCACCACACCGTTTGTTGTGCGCTGGAGTCTCGACGACGTCGAGGACACGCACGGGAACAGTGTATATTACACGTACGCCGAGAACCCCGGGGCTGACGACAGGGGGACATCCTACCTGAGCAAAATCGAGTACAACAACGACCGCAAGAGGGCAATAGAATTCACCTTGGAGGACAACCCCAACAGCAGGCTCACATACGAAGACGGAGCCGAGGTGCGGATGAGCAAAAGGCTCAAGGAGATGACTGAGAAATACGACGGCAGCCTGGTGAGGAAGGTGAACTTCGGCTACGCCCAGAATGACATGAAGACCATCACGCTCCTGTCAAACATAGAAGTCTGCGGTTCGGACGGCACAACCTGCCTGCCCAAGACCTCCTTCGCATACAACCCCGCAGTGCCAGGTTGGAACAGCGGATACAACCAGCTGCCATGCGCATTCGGCGACGCCGACGGCTGCAGGTTCGGCAACCTAAACGGAGACTCACTGGCAGATGTAATACAGTCGAACAGCGTACTGAAAAAAAGCTGGCTGAACAACGGCGCAGGATGGACCGAGGACAACCGATGGGCCCCCCCAAGCAATGTGATCCTGACAGGAGACACGGGGTGGGGGCTGTTGGACGTCAACGGGGACGGCAAGGACGACATCCACAGCTTCACCGGAACCTACCTGAACACAGGCAGCGGATGGGTATGGAACACACAGTGGGGGAACGTCTGCGACTTCGCATCAGCCACCCAGTGCAGGTTCATCGACCTCAACAGCGACAGCCTAATCGACGTGGTCAGGACAAACGGCGACGACCACCAGGCCTGGATGAACACCGGCAAAAACTTCACAAGAGACGACAGCTGGGCGCCGAACGTGGGAGTCAACTTCGACACCAGCGAGACCTGGGGCGTGATAGACTTGAACGGAGACGGCAACAATGACATTCTCGGCACAGAAAAGATAATGAATACAGGCCTCTCGCTGGTATGGCTCGGCCAGACCACGCAATGGCAGAACCCGTGCACCTTCAAGGCAGCGGACAAATGCAGGTACGTGGACCTCAACAGTGACGGCCTAGTCGACGTACTTCAGGCCGCGGGAGCCACAAACCATACGTGGATCAACAACGGGACAGGGTGGGTGCAAAACGACAGCTGGATCGCGGCGGGCGTTGACATAGGCCTAAGCGGCAACGTCATAGACTTAAACGGCGACGGCCTACCCGACGTCAGAAGAGACCTGCTGAAGTACGGGGTGGCCCCCTATAGCCTCAGGGAGGTCATAAGCGGCTTCGGAGGAAACACGACAATCAACTACAAGGCTGCTGAGAAATTCAACATGCAGACCGTGGAGGACAAGTTAAGCTATCCGGTCTGGTGCGTTGAGTCTGTCAAAGAGGATAACAGGATGGGCGGCGCCCACCAGACATCCAACACAATAGGGTACTACTATGAGGGCGCACTGCACGACTACGAGGACAGGGAATACAGGGGATTCAACGTTGCGGTAGTGACAAGGCCCGACGGGGGGAGGACGACAACCAGGTTCCACCAAGACGATGCGAGAAAGGGGATGGCCTACGAGGAGTACGACGCAGACCAGCTTGACGTGAAATACTCCCAGACAAAGAACACGATATCCGGCGGAAGCGTCAACGGCATATACAATCCGCTTCTTACAAGGACCGAAGAATACACCCACGACGGCCTAGACAATCCGAGAATCACCGCAGCCGAATACGGGTACGACCAGTACGAGAACACCATTAACACAAGCTACCTCGGGGACACCTCAGTCTCAGGTGATGAGAGGTACGCGTACAGTGAGTACCTCTATAATACTGGTTCCTGGATTGTTGACAGGCCCAAGCATGCATACCTGGTCAATGCCACTGGCGGGAAGGTCAGCGAATCCTTCCTCAGCTACGACGGCCAAGGCTACGGCAGTCCGCCGACGAAAGGCGACTTGACTCGGAAGGAGGATTGGCTGAGTACGGGAGGGAATCCAATATCGACGTTCGAGTACGACGGCTACGGGAACCAGGTTAAGGCCACGGACCCGCTCAACCACAATACAAGGCAAGTGTACGGCATCACAGACACTACGTACACGTATCCTGAGCAGACCATCAACCACCTGCTCCACACGACGAATGTGAGATACGACTTCGGCACAGGCAACATACTCTCTGTCACGGACCCGAACGGGTATGTGACAGCATACAAATACGACCAGCTCGGAAGGAAGACGAAGGAGATTAGGCCGTACGATTCTGATGCGTCGCCTACGACGCAGTACCTGTATGTGGTGGATGGGACTGCGCCTGAGAGCGTGAAAGTCATCAAAAAGACCGACACGACGCCGCTCAACTTCCTAGAATACTACGACGGATTAGGCAGAGTAGTACAGTCTAAGAGGGATGCTGAGGACCCGCTAAAACAGATTGTCACGAACGTGTACTACAACAATATTGGAGGGGTGCGGGAGCAGTCGATACCGTACCTGGGGGATAAGACAGACGCGTACAGCACGCCGCAGGCGGTGCTGTCCACGAAGATAGGCTACGACATAGTCGGGAGGGTCGCGAACGTCACCAACACAGATGGCACAGTAAAGAAACAGGCATTCGACAGGTGGACTGTGAGCGCATGGGACGAGAAAGGCAACAGGAAAGACTACGTGCTGGACGGGTACGGGATGGTGGCGCAGGTGAGGGAGTACAACGGCGGCGACGTCTATGCCACAAGCTACGGCTACGACGCGCAGGACAACCTTGTGGAGATAATGGACAACCACGGCAACCAGTTTAAGTTCACATACGACTCCCTAGGCCGTAAGATTGGGATGGATGACCCGGACCTTGGGGTATGGACGTACGAGTACGATTCGGCTGGGAACCTCTTGAGGCAGACTGACAATAAGGGGACGCAGATTACGTTCGAGTATGATGAGCTGAACAGGGTGAGGAGGAGGCTAAGCCCAGACCAGACGGTGACGTACCAGTATGACGCTATCAAGGGGACTTTGAGTTCGGTTCAGGACCAGTTAGGCACTACATCCTACGACTACGACCAGAAGCTCAGGAAAACGAGCGAGACAAAGGCCATGGACAGCAGGGTGTGGACGACAGCCTGGACTTTCGACCCGGCAGACAGGGTGAAAACCGAGACGACGCCAGGATTCCCGACATTAACGTACAACTACAACACCCAAGGGGAAGTAAACAGCATAACCAACGCGGTAGAGAACATAGACTACAACGCACTAAACAAGATAACACTCAAAGACTGGGGCCAGACGGAGACGCAACTCACCTACGACCCCGCAACCTTCAGGCTGAACAGGATATCCTCCGCAGGAATACAGGACCTCAACTACCAGTACGACCCGGCAGGCAACGTACTCAACATAGACGACAAGACAACACAAAGCAACCAACATTTCACATACGACGGCCTCAACAGGCTCCTCACCGCGGAGGAGGACGGTGGATACTGGGAGAACTACACCTACAATTCACTAGGCAACATACTCAACGTCGAAGCCGACACAGGAACGACAGCCTACGCATACGGTACTAAACCGCACGCAGTAACAGGACTGACTAAGCCAATCCCCCCACTAGGATACGTATGGCAGCCAGACACAGTAATGGGCCCACCATTTAACTACACCACAGGACCCTCCATATGGCTGAACACATCAAACACTGAAGTCTGCAGCAGATATGTCGCCCATAAGACAGGGTATCTGTCAGGGGGTTATGGGTACATGTCCCCAGCGGGTTGTAACGTTTCGATAGGGGTGAAAAACCTCTACGGATCAGACTATAAGGCATATGGGGTGCTGTCAAAATCCAGTTTCGTAGACTTTAACTCGACATATCATGTTTCCAAGGACGACAAATTCTGGCTATGTCTAAGCGGCAGAAACGAGTGTGTTGGAGGCGCTAATGGCTCCTATGCGAGATTATTCTCAGCCACTAAACTTGCGGCGCTACCTGACTACAAATACGACCCCAAACTAATGTCGGCTTACAGGACACACTCGTCAACATCTTTCACCAACAATTCAGAAATGATGTTAGGCTCAACCTTTGTGTACTACAACTCAACAAACAAGACGCGATGGGACTACATAGGCCAAACGAGCTATAGCCTCAGCTGGCCAGCTAATGGGTACAGGACGCAAGTGATGAATATATTGAACGGCTCAACCGTGAATGTGACCGGTCTGAATTACTTCGTTCAAAGAAATAACGCTTCGGCAGTTTTCGAGTTGAACATCTCCATCCAGAATTCCACAGGGGGGATAGTCTACTCGTTCATAGCCCCGAACACGACCATAGCAGGAAACTCCTCTGCACAGTGGTACCACCAGGAACTGCCATCCCTCGTCTTCAGGCCGTACAGAAACTATGTGGTAGCATATAACGTCACCTGGAGCCCAGGCAATTCAGGTGTCAGACTATATAGTTATCTCCAAGGGAGCTCTAGCCTATACAATCTAACGCTCGGTTCAAACTCTATTGCGGGAGCTAAAGCGTATGACTTCCCATATATGACTGCTTCGTCTGGGGATGATGCCGTGTTCTACCTCAACATATCTGCTCTCAGGCTGACATCAACAGGTGGAGCCTGCATTCAGAACGATGACTGCATCTCTGGGTACTGCATCAACAACATATGCTCTGATACACCGCCAGCAGTACCGCCCACAATACTCACGTTCACCATGAACCAGACTACTGCAGTGCAGGGGAGCAAGTTGCTTGCAACAGCAGGCATACAAAACGGCACGAATCCTCTTGGCAGATGGCTGTTCCTGTACAATAGCACTATCGGGAACATCTCAACGGCAGTTAACGGCACAAACAAACTCCTCTGGCAGACCAACAACCTCACAGGAAATTACTCACTCACAGCGTATGTAAACGACACCGCAGGCATGAACGGCACCATGGGCGGGATATGGGTGAACATATATACGACAAGTACGACCCTACCCCCGAAGATAGTTACATTCACAGTCAACGAATCCAACGCCCTCCAAGGCAGTGCATTACTGGTTTCAACCGGGTTGCAGAACGGCACCAACCCCCTGGGCAGCTGGTGGTTCCACTACAACGGCACGTTGGGGAACGTTTCCAGTGCAGTGAACGGCACAAACACATTACTGTGGGGGACCAGCAACCTGGCTGGGAACTACAGCCTCATCGCATACGTCAATGACACAACCGGGGACAACAACACCAAAACAGGCGTATGGGTTAACATATACACGACAACGACTACCCTACCGCCGGCAATCCTGACATTCGCAGTCAACCAGACTGATGCCCTCCAGGGAAGCACGCTACTCACATCAGCAGCCATAAAGAACGGCACCAAATCCTTGGATAGTTGGTGGTTCCAGTACAACAGCACGTTGGGGAACATGTCCACGGCAGTGAACGGCACCAATACGCTCCTGTGGCAGACCAGCAACCTAACCGGCAACTTCAGCCTAACAGCATACGTGAACGACACATCAGGGAACAATAACACCAAAGGCGGAGTATGGGTGAACATATACGCGACC
>JAZDIN010000023.1:0-6314 GCA_043804895.1 Candidatus Altarchaeota archaeon | reverse complement strand
TGAGTTGTTGTGGTATGGGGAAGGATGCAAGAAGATGGATCTTCCACTGCCGAACCGTCAGGGCAGACATATTTCGTCGATGAGAGGCAGCCTGAGAAGAGGATGATGAGTACTGCCAGCAGTATAGTGTGGTATCTCATTGTCCACCGTCTAGGCCACGTCGATTATGAGCCGGTGTCTGTTTTTCATTGTTATCCTCACGTCTCCGCCCTTCTTCATACCCATGTAATCAGCCAACTCCTTTGATATGGGGATGGTGAGGCTGTTGCCGACCTTCGTGATCTTCTTGCGTATCCGGTACGCATCAAAGCCTGGGAACGTCTGGTGCAACTTATCCTGGGCTGCGGCGGCCTGATCGGAGGTGAAGAGTTCCTCCTTACATTCCGGGCAGTAATAGGCGTCTACGTCGTTTACGATGATGTCTCCGCCGAATAGCTCAAGCTTCGTCTTAATCTTCTGCCATTTCGCGCCGCAAACGCACGTCTCATCCATTTCACACCTCGCTCATTTTGTATTCGTTTAGGTCTGTGGGATTACTCTCCCAACAGGTGATTACTATCATACCATCTTTCTCTAGTTTATATATGATTGTGCAATATCGCGTGCCAACGCGGACTATGCCCCTTTTTTTGTGCCCGTTCATCTCTGGAAATTCAACGACGTGGGAGAGACACATTTCCAGTTCCTTGGAACTGAAACTGTCCTCTTTAGCTTCTGCTAGTGCGTGTCTTGTCCAGATAATCCGGGTTTTCGAGTAATCTCTTATCATAACTATGTAATAATACTATTATATATAGTTTTTTCTTGCTTTAAAGCCGTTATATGAGCGTTTTTCACGATTATTCCCTCATCAGTTATCTCCATTATATGCGCCTCCTGGCTGTGTTTTGACCCCCGCATCTTCTCAACCTCAATCAACCGCCGCCTTCGGCCGCCGTCACGGTTGTTGTGTAGGCGTATGATGGTGTCGACCATGTAGTCGACCCCAAAATTGGAGTCAGCTCTCAACGATTCGCCAATTAACAACGCAGTGACTTTCCACTTTCGTATGTTGTCGAAGAGGCTCTTGATTTGACTCCTCAGTGAGAGTTGATTTTCGGATGCTGATAGGTATGCTGTGACGGAGTCGATGACAATTCTTTTGGCCTTAATCTTCTTAAGTTGGTGGTCTATAGTCTGGTGGCCGTCGGTGATGTGACTCACAAGTTCCTCAGTCCTGAAGTATTCGAAGTATAGACTGCAGTCGGCTTCCAGTTTGTCTAGGCTCCACCCGTACGTTCGCATGTTACGGAAGAAGTTTCGTTTTTCCTCGTCAAGGCTTATGTATGCTCCGTTTTCTCCGTTGCGTATGCCCTCAAGGAGGAACTTCATTGCGAGGGTGGATTTGCCAGCACCTGGGTCGCCTGACACCAGTGTGATGCTGCCATCGAGGAGGCCACCGTTTAGCATCTCATCCAAATTTGGTACTCCTGTTCTGAGCCGCCCTGTCATGCGAATGCACCCCCGATTCTTGCCATCAACACTGTCTTCAGTATTATGTAGAGTATCTCGGACGCCATGAGCATGATTAGCATGTAGCGGAGCCCATCCCTCGCACGGCCTGTTGTCACCTCGCCGACGATTATGGAGCCGAGGAGGGACGTGGCGAGTAGGTTGACCATTATGTACCGGTTTAGGAATTCCATGGTGACTGATGCACTACCTGGGTGTATCCAGCTTTGGGTGACTATCTCCTCAGGCAGCGTCGTCGCAAGCTTCTGGTTGAACCTGCCCATGATATGACCTGAGACTATGGAGCAGCTGTAAAGGAGCGGCGCTGATATCACCACGAGGATGAGTACAGTCGTCCTTATGGCTGAGAGTTGGGTGGCTATGTTTTGGCGTATGTGGTCGCGGTCCTGGAGTATGTCAGCGATGTGGAATAGGGAGTCGCTTAAGCCTCTGCCGGCTTTGAGGCCGTGGCTTATGAGGTTGACTGAGAGGTGTAGCGGCTCGCTTTTTATCCTCCTTTTAAGCTTCTCGAGGGCTTCTTCGAAGGTTAGGTTTTTGAGCATGTCAGTGCCCATCAACTGTATTTCCTCCCCGAGGACGCCGAACTCCTTTCTCGCGCTCATGAAGAGGGCTTGGTCTGCTGCTATCCCAGCTTGCATGTTGGCTGCCATTATTCTTAGACTGTCTGGGAGGTATTCCGCAGCCTTAAGGCCTCGTTTGTCTCCCATGTAGGCTAGGCGAGTGTAGAGGGTTACTGCTGTGAGTGTCGTTGTTACTGCTATGAGCGTGGCGTATCCCACCTTAATGTGCGGTTCCAGTATGATGGCGACGGTTATCCCTGCTGCTAGTGACAGTAACATCTGGAGGAGGACGTACTGTTTCCATGGCGTGTCCACGCCGGCGTATTCGAGCGTAGCCTTCATGTGGCCTGTGAGGCTGCCTTCTTTTTTTGTTCTCATAACCGGTTCGGCAAGGAGCGTTGGTTTCCTGAACTTGATTATGTAGAGAAAGAGTATCTGGACTGCGAGGGATGCCATGAGTATGGCCCAGTAGGTGGGTTCTTGCGCAAGGTTCTGGGATGCTCCGATTGTGGATACCGTCTGGATGATTGCGACTGCCAGAGCAGGGAATACTATGCCGCCCATTATGTAGAGGGTCATCTGCTTTTCCATCGTCCGGGCGTAACGTTGCGCTTCGTTCTCCTGCTCCCTTCTGAGGTCGTTGATTATGGACTTTAGATTGGAGTGTATGTCTGCGCCGGTGTCGAGGCTGTTGACTATCTGCCAGACCGTCCTCCTGTATATCTTGCTCGGGTTCCTCCTTGCCGAACGTTCAAATGCGTCTGTCAGCCCGTATTTTTGAGCCTCATCAATTACGCGCCTCATCTCCCTGGAGAATTCCCCGTAGTCCCTCTCAGCCACGTCTTGTACGGCTTGGCCGAATCTTATGCCCGACTCCAGTTCTATGTTTATGGCATGTAGGCTGAATATGAGGCTCTGCTCTATCCTGTGGGCTCTGGATTTCATCATCTGCCTTGGCTTCTGGATGAAAAGGAGGAGTATGAATGCGAACGCGAAGACTGAGATAAGTACGGATACCATCGGCTTCGGTTTTCCAGCTAGGATGAATGCTAAAGCGCTTCCCGCGAACGCGAGTAATGCCATGAGGCTTGCCTTCGCCAATGCCTCAGACAGGTATTCAACAGCGCCTTTCCATATTCCCGCAGCATCGAGTTCCTCCCTGAGGTTCGGCACCTTCTCGCCGAGCTTCTGAGCTATTCGATTAAGCATTTTTCTCACCCTCCAAAAGCCCCCCCACATCAGACATCCTGTAAGTGGCCTCGAGGACTTTCCGGGGGTTGTTATAGTATAGTTGTATCACCTGCCCGAGCGTGTCCATGTCCTCGACTTCTTTTTCAACCAGCCATTCTATTATCGTTTTCTTATCGGAGAGGTCCTCTCTTATCTCATCTTTGCTCATGTTCACCTTATCCATAACACGCTGGAAGTAGCATCTTGGTTCGTTCACCTGGTTTATCGTGTCAGTGTGCATGTCAAGGCGGTATATCCTGTTCGCCTCCGCGGTTCCGGCGAGGGTTAGGTATTCCCCCACCTCCTTCACACGCCTTTTGGAGTGCCTTGAGTCCTCCTTAGACTTCACAGCTTCGAGTATTACGTTGAGGTGTATGTTGGTCAGGTCAGTGGAGGACACGCCAGCATCCTGGAACCTCTTTATCGTGGTTGCGCAATCTCTCGTGTGTATCGTTGATATGACCGGGTGGCCCATTGCTGTTGCGCGCATGAGTGCTTCTATGTCTTCTCTGTTTCTCACCTCGCCCATTATCAGGAATGATGGGTTCATGCGCAAGGCATTGACGAGAAGCCTGCTCATCGTCACCTCATTGTCTTGTCTGCCGTGTCTTGTGGTCATGTGGCTCCAGTTCCTGAAGAACGTTGGCAGCTGCAGTTCCCTCGTGTCTTCGATGCTTATTATGTGGTCGTTCTTCGGCAGGAATACCGCTAGGGCGTTTATGAAGCTGGTCTTCCCTGATCCGGTCTCGCCTGAGACGAGTATGTTGAACTTGTTCTGGAGAGCAAGCCACAGGAACGCCATCACCTCCGGGTTGACTGTTCCCTTCTTTATGAGTCTGACTATATTCCAAGGACTCTTTGAGAAGACCCTAACTTCTATCACAGTAGCGCCTCCCGCAGTCTCTGGAAGGGACACGTTCACCCTGTCGCCAGTATGCAATACGGCGTCCATGAGGGGGTGGCTTGAGTCTACCTGCTGCCTCGTCTGCCGCGCTATGGCCTTCGCGTACTTGGAGAGCGCCTCATCAGGTATTGTAAGATTAGTTTCTACCCATTCCTGTTGGCATTTCGCGTGTTTTATGAACACTGGCATCCCGCTTTGTGCCTTGATTTCCTCTATGTAGGGGTCTTTCAGAAGGTATTCCATTTTCCCCAGGTGTAGTTCGTTTGTGAGTTCGGCTACCATCACCTGCCTAGTCTTCTCATCAACGAATGAGAGCTGCTCGTCCACTGCCGAAGTCATGTTGGATTTCAGCTTCAATTTGATGTTCTCAAAATCTTGCGAGTTCTCTATCTCAGCGTCGACTATACCAGGGCTCGCGAGGTCGTAGATTCTGTTCAACACCATCTGAGTCGGCCTGTCAAACTGCGGGTAACAGAGATTGTAGAGGTGTTCTCCGTTCTGTTCGGTTATGATGGCATCTAGTATAAAACCGTCCTTGCTCAGGGAATACCTTAGACCCTCCCTCCAAGGGGTTTTGTTCGTCTCTTGAGTGACGCGTGTCGCATCTGATTTCTTTACCAATATGCTATTGGCCCCCCTGTGCTGGAGGTCTATTATCCTGTTCTCATGTAGTGTTTCTGCTATTGGGATTAGCTTTTCTGAAGTGGTGTTCAGGTGCGATGCTACCTTTGTGAGAGGAAGCGGTGAGAAAGCCCCCACAAGCTGGACAATAACGTCTACTTCAGTCTTGTAGAGGAGTCGGCCGACCTCTGGGGTTACGTTTGGAGCGTATTTCTGGCGAATCAGTTTCGTCCACTCTGACTTGGGTATCCTGACTAGGTTCGTGCCGTTCAACAGCCGGGCAAGCCCTTTCTTTTTTATGAACTGTATTTTCCCCTCATATGCGAGGTGTTTGAGTATGGTGTCGAGTTGCCTGCCGGTGAGAGTATACTTTTGACTTATCTCACTGCGCCCGCCATCCCACATGAGAAGCATGTACTCGAACACGGCCTCAGGGTCGACTTTGAATGTGATATGAGGATGCTTTTTTGTCTCGGTTGGTGGTTCGTGTTTCAGTGTTTCAATTTTCCCGCCGTCCAATACCTCGAAGTTTCCGACGTACTTAGGCAGTATCCCCCGACGCCTTTCCTCAAGGAGAGTGCTTGTCGCAGCCACCTTATCACCGCTGACCTTGACAAGCCAGTGGCCTTCAAGTTTCATTGCCATGGACTTGATGTCGTTCACGTCTGTGTTGAGTTCTGCTGCCATCTCGCTGATGCTTTTTCCGCCTTCGTCAGGCACGTATGCTGTGAGTTCCCTGGTGTTCATGTTAGCTTGACCTGTGTTGTTTTTCTCGAATCCCCCACTTGGGTCGTTACAGTCCCTGCGAGGGTTGGGGAAAGCATGTGTCTGCTTTCGTTTAGTCGTAGTGTGAGCGTGTAGTTGAGCGGCTCTTGGTGGTTGTTTGTGAGGGACAGTATTTGGTCTTTTATTTCGAGCAAGATGCCTCCGTCGTTCACGTCCAGTGTGGTCTGGGGGGTTATGTTGACTTGGCGGCTCTTGGAGCATGTTCCGATGTTCCCGCTCACCGATGCTGTGAGGATGACATTGCCGGCAGATTCTGACGTGATGTTGCAGTTTGTGATGTTCCTGCAAATGTGGGCTGTTAGAGTGATTTCACGCGTTTCATCAGGGAGATGCACTAGTATCGTTTTATCTGACTGGTGGGTGTAGTTGAAGCCTGGACTTCCTTCAACCGTCGGCTGTGCTGGCATAGCTATTGTGGCGTTTGATAGGTGAAGTTCCGTCAACTCCTTAAGCTGCCGTATCCTTGTGTCGTATTCTGTGAGATTGTTTGGTAGGGTTTCAGTCACTTTTATGGAATCTCCAGCCTGCTCCACCGTTATGCCCGAGGACTCACGGAAAATCTTCTGCAGATTGTAGGCTAGGTTGGAGCCCTCACTCCCTGATTTTTCAATCTCCATGGCATTGACTGCCAGTTTAGGCGTCTTTGAAGCGAGGTTGTAGGCCACGCTGAATGTGAATAGTACGAGACCGAGCGCCACGAC
>JAZDIN010000022.1:0-4864 GCA_043804895.1 Candidatus Altarchaeota archaeon | reverse complement strand
GACACATACTCTCTATTGTATGTACTACGAGGATGTCTTCAAGGCTCTGAACAATGCTGGGGTAGACTACCTTGTCGTCGGAGGCGTCGCCCTCGTCCTCCACGGAGTCGTTAGGATGACCGTGGACTTGGACTTGGTTGTTGACGAGAGCGAAGCCAACCTGGAGAAGTTTGTTTCAGCTGTTGAGAAACTGGGATATAAGCCTAAGGTGCCGGTCAAGCTAAGAGACTTCGTGGACGAGAAGAAGAGGAGGCAATGGGTGGTGGAAAAAAACATGAAGGTCTTCTCAGTCTACAACCCTAAGGCCCCGTATATGATAGTCGATGTCCTCTTGGACGGGCAATTAGACTACCCTAAACTTAAACGGGACAGGATTGTGGTGGATGCCGGGGGGATTAAAGTCCCTGTCGTCTCCATCAAACATCTCAAGGAGTTGAAGCTACTGTCGGGCCGGGTGCAGGACGTAATGGACGTAAAGTCGTTGGATGAGCTCGAAGACAATGAAAAATAAGAAGACTATCCGGGGTGTTTCGGTGTTGTCGCGGGAGAAGATTCTTGAGACAAAAGACTTGACTCCCGAGATGCGGCTTAACTGGCTCCAGGAGGCGAACGAATTCGTCCATCTGCTGCAGACAAGCGGCCGCAGGATTTCACAACTCCGTTGACTCTCCCTGCTTCAGGATGGCTGCCTTTGTCTTCGTTTCAGCTCTGACCATGTCAGCGAACTTGAGCGCGTCCTTCGCTGACCCTACAATGTCGCCGTAGTGCATTGGCACTGCAATCGCCGGTTTTATTAGTTTCACGGCTTCCGTTGCCTCCTTCCAGTCCATGGTGTACGTTCCACCCACTGGGAGTAGGGCGGCGTCGACTCGGCCTAGTTCGCCCATCTCTGGTATGAGGTCTGTGTCGCCGGCGTGGTAGACTCTCCTGCCTGAGGATTCTACTACGAAGCCTAGGCCTTCGCCTTCCGGGTGGTTTGGTTTGTTGGTGTTGTACGCTGGGTGCGCTTCTACCCGGACGTCTTTCACTGTCACGGCCTCTCCTGCGTTCATCGCTGTCACGTTGCCTTCTATTTTGCTGATGCATGATTCAGGGCAGAGTACGATGGTGTCGTCTTTGAGTAGTCTGCTGATAGACCCCGTATCGCAGTGGTCGTAGTGGCCGTGTGAGACGAGTATGATGTCTGCGTCGTGTTTGCCTTCGACCTTGAAGGGATCGAAGTAGACTACGGCTTTGTCCTCCAGCCTGAACGATGCGTGGCCGAGCCAGGTTAGTTTCACTTTTCCTCTATGCTCTCTTTTACCTTCATGCCAAAGTGTCTTCCAGTGTCTTCTACGAAGGCGAGTATTCTATCGCCTTCACTGAGCTTGCTTATTGACACGGGTCTGCCTTTCTCATTTACAAGGAGTATGGTCTCCGCGTTCTGTAGTAATGTCCTGAGAGTCTTGCCCTCGTATTCCGCTTCGACTACGACGAGTGGCCTCTTCTCGACCTTCACCCTCCCGACTATCGCTGTGCGGGTCTTCCCGTCCTTGTCGACTGCCATTATCTCGTCGCCTGCCTTCAGCTCGCTAAGGTAACGGGTTTTTCCTCCCGGAACCCTGATGTACGCGTGCACTGGTCCAGCGTTCACCCTGAACGGCCGCGCGGCAACGTATTCTGTCTCTATGCTTTCGCTGTGGATTAGGAAGAGTCCGCTGCTTTGTGAGCCGACGAGCATTCCCTCCCCGACGTTGAGCATGCTGCAGGTGTCAACGCACACCCTATCGCCCATCCCAACTGGCTTGATTGATTTTACTGTCACAGGCACTAGCGTCAGCTTCTCAGAGGATATCTCCTCTGCAAGGGATTTCACCTTCTTCACGCTCTTGATGTTGTTCACGAGGACGCCGTCAGCGCCGACTTCAAGGGTCTCCAAGGCGGTCTTCGCCTCCTTCTCGTCAGACACTTCGACAATTATCTTGCATTTTCCTTGCAGAGCTGCTATGAGATTCTCAAGCGGAATCACCTTCCAGTCTAAGGCCTTGACTATGACGTACTTCGCTTTGCCGCCGACCTTGGCAATCTCCTCCTCATCGGCTTTGCTCTTGATTACCCTGTAGAATGCGTCCTTCTCCAGTATGATGTCCGCTTTGCTGCCAGCGGATACTACCTTTATCCTGCCTAATCTCCTGGCCTTATCCTCCTCGCCTTCCCGCACGAGCACCACATCGGCTCCTGATTCAAGGGCGGAAGTGACAGTCTTCTTGCGCTCATCCCATGAGCAGCCTCCGTCTGCCTTCACCCACAACTCCTTCATGTACCAGTATTAAACCCTCAGGATTTATAAAACCAGGCTAATAGTATCACATGATGCGGCTGGCTGCGTTGGTTTCAATTTTGCTCGTTTGCGGATGCATATGCTCCCAGGATCAGCAGGAGGCTGATGAGACGTCCTGTACGAGCCCCTACATCCGCGTAGGCTCGGACTGCTGCATTGACGAAAATGACAACATGATATGCGACGAAGACGAACCGGTGACTACACTGCCTTATGAGGAGACGACCACGCTGCCTGTGGAGGAGTCTACAACTCTAACTGAGGTGACAGTCACCAATCCTTCAGAGAATACGATACGCTCGACGACCCTCACCACAAGGACGACAGTCACTTCAACAGCAACCACGACGTCTACCACGTCGTCCACAACCTCAACAACGCTGCCGATACCATGCTACGACACCGACGGCGGCGTTGACGAATACACGACAGGCACTGCTTCACGGGGCGCTGAGATATCGGCCGACAAATGCAGGGGCACAGCCTCGCTCACAGAATACTACTGCGCAGGCAACAGGGTAACCTCCAAGATAATGGACTGCCCGAAAGGATGCGTGGACGGCCGCTGCGCCGGGTGCGTCGACTCCGACGGCGGAGTGAATCCCGAAGAATATGGGGAGGTCACGTTAGGCACTACGTTGACGAAGAAGGACTACTGCAGCAAGATAGGCGACGCAGGGAACGTACTGTTCGAATTCTACTGCAAGAGTGTGACAGAAGTGGGATCAGAGGAGGTAACCTGCCCAGGCGCATGCTCAGACGGAAAATGCATCTAGCGCTATTATACGGTGTTGCCTAATAATCCTTGAGATTGAATACAAGCAGGTTATCGTCGTAAGAGTCGACCTGGAGATGGGCAAGGGGAAGATCGCAGCCCAGGCATCGCACGCGGCCGTTGCAGCGGCAGACAAAAGCCAGTACAAGAGAGACTGGTACGGAAGCGGCCAGAAGAAGACCGTCGTCAAAGTCAGCGGCGAGAAGGAGCTTCTGAAGATACTGCAGGAAGCCAGGGAAGCAGGCCTCCCAACTGCGCTCATAGAGGATGCAGGCCACACCCAGCTCGAACCAGGGACGAAGACATGCGTCGGAATAGGGCCAGCACCAGAGGCCGAACTGGATAAGATCACTGGGAAATTGAAGCTGCTGTAAAATGGCTGAGGACACGATGCGTTTGGAGGGTAATCCCACAGGGGTTGTGTTGCGTTTCGCACCGAACCCGAACGGCCCCTTGAGTCTCGGGCATGCGAGGGGCGTAGTCACCAATTACTACATCGCCAAAAAGTATCAGGGGCGGTTCATACTCAGATTCGACGACACTGACCCGAGGACGAAGAAGCCGCTGAAGGAGGCCTACACCTGGATTGTGGAAGACTGCAAATGGCTTCAGTGCGAGCCTGACGAGGTGGTCACTGCCTCCGAGAACATAGAATCATACTATGGTTACGCTGTTAAGCTCATTGAAATGGGTCACGCCTACATCTGTACCTGCGAGCGGGAGGCCTTCAAGACTAAAAAGAACCAGATGCTCGAATGCCCCTGCAGGGGGAAGACCCCAAAGGAGAATCATGAAGGATGGGAGCTGATGTTCAATGGATACAAGGAAGGTGAGGCGGTGTTGAGGATTAAAACTGACATCAGACACCCCGACCCGGCGCTCCGCGACTGGACCGCGTTCCGGATAATCGACGACGAACATCCCCTCGTCGGCAGGAGATACCGGGTGTGGCCTATGCTCGACTTCGAAAGCGCCATCGAAGACCATGTGAGGGGCGTGACGCACATCATACGCGGCATAGACTTGATGGACTCCGGGTTGAAGCAGAAGTACGTCTACGACTACCTCGGCTGGAAGTACCCGAACGTCATCCTCTGGGGTAGGATACAGATTGAGGAGACGGGACGTTTCAGCACGAGCAAGATGGCTGAGGACATAGCGTCTGGGAAGTACTCCGGCTGGGATGACCCGCAGCTCCCCACACTCCGAGCACTCAAGAGGAGGGGGATACTGGCAGAGTCAATCAAGGAGTTCATGCTATCACTCGGCCTAAGCGACTCAGCAGCGTCGGTGAGCATGGAAAACCTGTACTCAGTGAACCGGAAGATACTCGATGAGAAGGCGAATCGATACTTCCTCATACCAGACCCGATTGTGCTGACCGTGGAGGGCCTCCCAGGCAAGACCATTAGGATGCCGTTGCACCCCACATTCAAGGACCGCGGAGTCAGGGAACAATGCCTGAGGGAAGGCATATGCCTGCAGATACCGAAAAAAGACGCCCTACTCACGAGCGGAGAAATAGTAAAACTCATGGGCCTACCCTGCATCCGGGTGGAGTCAGTCGGAGACGGGTTCGTCAACGCCAAATACGCCCCAGGGGAACACAAGGCAGCTAAGAAGATACAATGCCTCCAAGACTACATGGACTGCGCGGTGATGAAGCCCGACGGCACAGTCGACCAAGGATACTGCGACCCCCAATGCAAAAACCTCGACGTCGGCACCATACTACAATTCGAAAGATACGGATTCTGCAGACTAGACTC
>JAZDIN010000021.1:0-9421 GCA_043804895.1 Candidatus Altarchaeota archaeon | reverse complement strand
CACCTCGACCACATCCTCCTCCACTTCAACGAGCACGACAACTACTTCTACAACTTCAACCTCCAGCACCTCCACTACCTCCTCTTCTTCTACTTCAACGAGTTCAACCACTACCTCCACCTCCTCCACTACTACCTCTTCAACTTCTACTACTTCCACTACTTCCACGTCTACTACTTCCACTACCTCCACGACCACCACCTCCACTTCTACCACCTCCTCCACAACTTCAACCACCCTCAAGTGCGGCGGCCCCTGCCAGTATTGTGATATTGAGGATTCGTTGGTTTGTCCGACTGAGGCTGTGAGTGCGGCGTATCCGTTCCAGATAGGGTACACTTACCGCGCCACCCCAGGGGATTACCCGTATGAAGTCCGCAGTCTCATGGTCAATAATGTGACAACCCAGTGCATCTACAACCAGAACGTGTCTGACGACTGCATGTACTACGACGCCTCCTTCACGGCCCGCTGCCAAGAGGGTGTGCAGCTCATATATGAGGGCGGCGTGCCTGTGAACTACTCCGATTATCACATCAGATGCCTGGCCTCTCAGCTGCCTGACCCGCTGAGGTGCGACGCCAACCCGGATTGCACAAGGTCGTGCACTGTGGAATGCGCCTACTGCGTTGCTGACACGATGCTCGTGTTCAACGCGAGTTCAACAACCGACATCGATAAATGCGTCCTCTACCTGTGGTACAACGACACGAAGGGGACATTCCACCAGATTTCTCCAATAAAAGACAATCCAGAGGATTGGAGATGTTATTCAAACGACCCCTACTACTCCCTGACAATCAACGACAAAGAATGCGGCGATGACAGTTTCGGCGTCATAGAAAACGTCCAACACGACGTGTTCTCAATATTCGATTTAAGCAACGCAGTAGCCCCGGTCGTATACAAGTGGAACGTCAAATGCACAACTAGTTGGGGGGCTGAAGGAATGGGCAAGAAAGACGAACTATTCCGCCTACAATGCCCAATGGGCGCCCAAATGCCACCAACCACCACCCTACCCCCCTCATGCTCATGCAACCCAGACGACGTCACAGCCAAATGCGGGATAGGCGCCAACTCATGGTGCGATACCACACCCGATGCAGACCTCACGAACTGCTACCCCGGCGGCGACCCAACCCAAACCCCCTGCGAAGGCCTATACTGCCACTGTCAACCTGGCGAGCCGACGACAACCACAAGCTCCACATCAGACTCCAGCAGTACAACCTCCGAATCAAGCAGCTCAGAAACCAGTTCCACCACCTCCGAAACAACTACTTCAGAATCCTCAACCAGCAGCTCAAGCAGCTCCGCCTCTGAAACAACTTCTTCAGAGTCTAGCAGCTCCTCCTCACCCACACCCACGTCTGAGTCCAGCAGCAGCTCCGAGTCCTCCAGCTCCACCACAGAAACCACAAGCAGCAGCTCCTCCAGCAGCTCAAGCTCCGAGTCAACCAGCACAACAACCGAATCCACCAGCAGCAGCACAAGCTCCTCCACAAGCACAACCAGCACAACAAGCATAGAATGCGCATGCGACCCAGCCGACGTACTAAACATGTGTGGTATAGAAAACGCAGTATCCTGGTGCGACACCACAACAGACGAATACCTGGCCCTCTGCTACCCTGGCGGAGAGATGGGCGGAGGCTCATGCATTGAAGAAGAAACCCAATTCCAACTATACTGCCACTGCTGGCCACAAACACCACCAACCACAAGCAGCAGCTCCAGCTCATCATCAACTACCAGCACAAGTTCAACCAGCATAGAATGCGCATGCGATCCCGATGATGTTGTTAACTATCCTGATTGTGGCGTAGGTGCTGTGTCATGGTGTGATTTCACAGCTGATAATTCGGCAGGCCTATGCTATCTAGGTGGCGACTCGTCTAATCCCGTTTGTGACGACGGAGGGACACCCCCAAATATGATGTACTGTCACTGTTCCAAACATCCGAGACTATACTTGACGCCTGTAGACATCGACAATGTGAGGGTTAAGCTCCAGAATGAAGGGGTGACATATGGTCCAATATGGAGTTCGATAATAGCATGGGCTGATAGTTATGACGCCTCCACCCAAATAGATCCTGGCGACATCTATTCGTATGAGTCTTTCAGGGCAAGTATGATGACACTCGGTTTCGTGCGCCTTGTAAAGGACGCCCTCGGGGAAGATGGTAGCCCATATTGCGAGAAAGTGAAGGATTCATTATTTGCTAATGCAAACATATATACCTCTAATGTAGTCGGCTTGGAACCTAGATATCTGAGCGAATACGCTTCAGCCTATGCTATTGGATATGACTACTGTTATGACATATTCACGCCTGATGAACGGTCGTTATTGGAGGGGAGGCTCAAAGCGATAAGGGATTATTACGTCAGTGGACTTGATGATGGGTATACTCTTGACGGATCTGGACTTGATGGTATGATACCCTTCTGGGGTTTATATCACGCTATGGTCGAGAGGGGTATTGGTCCTTTGACTGTTGCCATCGCAATCGCTGGTGAGACAGACGACGAGGGAGCGGAGCTTGACCCTGACGGTGCATTGCTGGCGAAGAGCGAAAATTTGGTTATAGACCTTTTCCAGGCAACGGATGAATATGGTGCAGATGGGGCGTTCCATGAGAGTATGGCATATGAACGGGCTAATACTGGTCAGTTCATCCAGTTCAAGGAAATCATAGACAAATCAAACTACGACTCAATATCTGTGATGACAAACTCCCGACTGTGCAACTCACACAAGTACAAACTCAATGCAATCCGGCTGTCAGATTTACTATTCTTCCGAAAGAGTGACATAAAAACGCTGGACTTATCCTCCTACCTTGACACCACAAACGCCATGTACCTCTCATCAAAGTGTGGGGACGACCCCTATTCAAAGTATCTATTCGACTCAATTAAGCTTAGCATAGGGTTCCAAGCGGTCCCTGACGACCAGAAGTGGCGCATCCTACTATGGTATGATGGATCAGAGAGTCCGATTAGCGATTCACCTCTAGGATTGGTCGAGGCATTCGACAACTTTGGCGGCGACACTTATGTAGGTGACGTCTTCATGAGGACTGACTTCCCAGGTATTAGCGATGACATATTCGCGAACTTCAGGTGCGGCTCATACTTCGGCGACCACCAGCACATGGACCAGGCATCATTCGAAATCAGCAGAGGCACGGACTCTTTAGCCATTGACAGCGGAGGATATGACATTGCGCTATCAAGTCACGTGCAAAACTACTATCACCGGACAATAGCACACAACAGCATACTTGTCTACGACCCGGATGAAGAATTTGGTTTATGTCAAAAATGCCCACCAGTACTGGATCCTACAACTCCGTGTTCGAACGACGGAGGCCAGGAATACCTGTTCCAAGACCATAATCCCAGGGGACTTGGCAGCTCAATCGACACATGTCAAATGGAACGCTACTGGGATGACCAGACATACTACACATACATACGAGCCAACCCGGAAAATGCATATTCTGGCGACAAACTTGACTCATTCACCAGGGAGTTCGTCTTTGTAAAACCTTCCTTCTTCGTAGTCTACGACATCGTAGATGCAACTGACAGCGGTTTTGAGAAGACATGGGTCTTGCACACGATAGACGAACCCTCACAACCATATCCATTATACCCGGATGTAATTACTGCAACAAGGGGTGGTTCAAGATTATGGATTAAATCACTCCTACCTGAACTGCCAGGGGATAAGGATATAACATTCCAAGGCGGAGATGGCAAGGAGTTCCGTGTAGGATTGACGAATTATCCCTTCTGTGGCATTGAAGTGGGCCCACCAAACGAGCCTGGGGCGTGGCGTGTTGAAATAAAGCCCAAAAGTAGTAACACCAGGGATTACTTCCTGAATGTGCTGTACCCAACAGACCTCACTACAACTCCCTCAATTCCACAACTTGTCAAAGACTCAACAGGATTGAAGATGTACGGCGCTTTAGTGGGTGATAGGCTAATCATGTTCTCCAAGGACGGGAATGACATAACTGACGTAACATACTCAATAACGTCGCCCCCGGCAGGGGATATATACCATATCATCACTGGCTTAGTGGAAAATACATACTATTTTGTGAATGGGGATTGTAATGATCCGAAACCGTCAAGTTCACAAGGCATAATAACTTTTAGCACTGACGCGACCACGATAGACATAAGCCAGGATAGTTGCGCGCAGGGTTACGGTAAACATCTTGTCGCATATTACCCCTTCAAAGGGGATAATGGGGAGATTGCTCTAAACCGGTTTGATATCATCGACACCAACTTCGACGACATGAGAGTACCTGATACTACTTACTATTGTGATGCTCTACAAGATCTCAAGCAGATGGCTCCAGACATTCAGGCGCTCGGCTACAAGCACAGCTTCATCCTGACGTATGACTTAGCTGGCTTATACACCAGCGAAGACTATCCCGGGCCTAAGGATAGTGTTCCACCGGAAACAGAAGGTTGGTTCACTCACTCCCCAAGTGGCGGTAGGGTTATCGGGGTGCCTAAGGGTTCCGGATTCCCCAGTGGGGTCTTCAATTATGTGATGGACATTGGGGGTAGTGGATGGAGGCAGCATTTTACCGACTATGTTAACCAGAAGTTCATTGACTGCCCACAATATGATGGTGTTTTCGCTGATGAGGTCTGGACAACAACAAGGGCTGATAAATTCGACTTCTATGATGAGAAAACTCAAGGGCCAGTTCCTGCACCATTCACTGACGCTGAGTGGTATGCTGCCATGACGGGGATGATCCAGTCAGTGCAATCTGGCATTGGGGGCAAGCTCCTGGTAATAAACACATACGATGCCCCCCCATTCGGTGGTCAATATGTGGCTGTATCCAAGGGAACCATGGATGAGCAGTTCGTACACGCAAATTGGGTGAGTGACAATGACTATATCATGCCGCTTGAATGGCTTAAGAACGTAAACTACCTTGTGGGTCGTGTTAGAAACGGCAAGATATTCCTGGCGCAATCTGGTACGAATGGAACTAACCAAGACGGACAACCCAGCGAACCGGGGGCAGTTGAACGTCTCAGGCTCTATACGTTCTGTTCCTACTTGGTGGGTATGAGGCCTGAGTATTCCACCTTTTCCTTCAAGGATAGGCGGATAGCCGGCGGGTCCTATAACTACCTGGAGCATTACCCTGAATGGGATGTTGACTTAGGAGTGCCCCTGAACCCTATACCGACTCAGTTCACTCTAGATGGCGGTTGGGACGGCACGAATGTAGCATATAGGCAGTTCACCAAAGGTTATGTTTTCATAAACCCACTGGACATTCCAGTTACAATAAACCTGCCTGTTGGTTCATACGAGAAGTATCATATCCCGGATGGCCAGCCAAATGAGGTTGTGTCTAGTCAGTTGACTGTTGAAGCGCATGAGGGTGTTATCCTGTTGACTGCTTAGTTGTGGCCTTAGATTAGTCCGTCGTATACGTGTGATGGTCTGGTGTGGTTTAGTGCGAATCTGGTGAGGAATTTCATCCGTTTGCTTAGTCGTTTTTCTTTCAGGTATTTTATGAGTTCTTCTCGTCGTCTGAATATGTTGCTGGTTTCTTTTTTGATTTCATTCTCTATGGATTTGAGGTTTTTGGTGTAGGCCTCTCTTAGTTTTTTTGTTTCTGGGTTGGGTGGTAGTTCGGTGAGGTCTCTGAGGAAGCATTCGTTCACTGTCTTGAACAGCCTCAGCCTCACGTAAGAGTTGTGGTGGGTGAGTATCTTCGTTATGTCGTCGTGTACTCTTACCTCGTTCATCTTGTACTCGTTTTGGAGTTCGTTTATGTTGTCGTTCATCTCCCTGTCGTATCTGAAGCCTATGTAGTCTTCTATCTCCCGGAGGGTTTCGGCTGCTGCATTATTTTTGAATTCGAGGGAGAGGAAGTAGGCCTGGTCTGTTGACATGTTGAACGTCTCGACTATGCGGATGAAGTATTCTTTACTGTCGTAGTCCGGGGGTAGGGTGTACGTGTAGCTGCCCTGGTCCCAGTCTATGAGGGCCGCTTCCCTCAGTCTCTTCATGTGGCGGTTGACTCCGCCGGTGCTTTCGCCGACCCCAAGTTCGCCTTTCAGCCTCTCCTGCACCTGGCTTCGTTGCATACCCTTCGGGTGTTCTCTCATCAGGTACCTGATTATGGAAAGTAAGGTCTTACCTTCCCTCAGCCTTTTAACAGTCGACTCGCCCATGCTACTTCATTAAATATTATGTTATAAAAATGAGGCATCTTCGGACATCCTATCCTAGGGAAAGCAAATCCACAAGTAAAATGGCAAAATACGGTGCTACATTACACTGGCATCATCATCGGAATGTGCTATCAGTCACACTGTCCTGTGTTTGATTACATAAGCCTGGTTGCGGTCATCGTACGTGTAAGGAACTATAGTGGACCACAGCGGCCCCTCCAGGTAGTACACGGCGATTCTGTCTTTGACATTCAGGTTTATCCAGTCCGCCCTCGCAACGCATAGGTCGTCAACCTTGATGTTGCTTTTCACTTTCAGGCAGTGCCAGATGTTCTGCGAGTTTAGCCTGTCCTCGGATATGTACTTGCTCACGACCACTGCAGGGTATTCCACTTCCTTCGTGGAACAGTTGTTCCATATCACTATGAGGGAGACGAAGATTGCCAGTAAGACGACCGAGGAGATGAACCATCTGAAGTTTCCTAAAAGCAGCTTATACACGTCCGTGAACGAGAAGACCGCGAACGACAGGGTGAGCGAGACCCCGAGGGCGAGCCTAGCCCAGCAGTTAATCGGCAAAGACACGCCCATCGCGGGCGCCATTATCATCAACGCCAGGAGAATCCACGGGGTGTACAACTCGACAGTGGAGCTTGAAATAAGGAACCTAATGTCCCTCGGATGCATCCCCTTCCTCAGCCTGCCTATCATCTTGTAGACGAAGATCGTCTCGCTGATGTTGGATATCAGCCCCCAAAGGCCGCTGCACACGAAATTCAGGGTGTTAACGCCTGAGATGTCCTTATACCTTATGTGTATGAAATGCTCACCATAAAACCGCTCCAGACTCAACTCGATAATCTCAGACAACTCAACGCTCAACGGCTCATCCAAGTCGAAAACCAGGCGCGTCTGAGTAACGTAAAGTCTGGTCTCAGAAAGTTTGATGGCGGTAGGGTCTAACTGGACACGGCACTCGTAGATGGCCTTCTCCCCGCCAGAGAACTCAAGCACCACGTTAAAGTATGAGAAACCAGGTATAAATAGACCCGGGATAAATCAATACCATGGACACCTCCGAAGCTGTTCTACTAAGTCAGTTGCCACTAGTCATCATGGCGGTAATATACCTATTCGAGCTCAGGAAGATCAGGGTGGCGGTGGAAAAATTAGCTGAAAAGACCACTCAGGGTACTGGCCAGTGATACCGCCGTCTACGCCCTCTCTAGCTAACCCTCAACCTCTCCACAGAAAACGTCCACAAACTTATAAACGTCCCACTGCCATAACCTACCAACAAAAATGGTAAAAGTATCCCTCATAATACCCACACTCAACGAGGAGAAGTCGATAGGGAACGTACTGAAGGAACTCCAAGGGATAGCTGATGAAATCATACTCGTAGATGGCCATTCCAAGGATAAGACCGTCGAGGAGGCTGAGAGATTCAACGTCAAGGTGCTCTACGACGAAGTCGGCAAAGGCTCAGCCCTCAGGAGAGGCTTCGCCGAAGCCTCCGGGGACATAATCGTGATGTTGGACGCGGATGAGGCCCACGGGAGGGATGAGGTAATCAAGGTCATAGACAAGATACGGGAGGGATATGCTGTTTGCATGCCCTCAAGGTTCCTCCTTGGCGGCGGCTCCGAGGACATAACACCCCTGAGGGTCATAGGAAACGACTTCTACAAGTTCTGGGTGAGGCTCTTCTGGGGCGTCTCATACACTGACATATGCTACGGATTCCGCGGATTCACAAGAGCAGCCATCCAAACCCTCAACCTACAGGCGGACGGATTCGACATAGAAACCGAAATAGCAATAAAAACAGCGAAGAAAAAACTCAAATACACAGAAATACCAAGCAAAGAAGGAAAAAGAAAACACGGCCAAGGGAAACTGAACTTCTGGACAAGCCTAACAATAGACAAGAGGATAATAAAAGAACTACTGTCAAAGTAACCATGGATTACAAAGACTATGAGGGGGGCCTCACAGGCAACTACTTCTGGTTCAGGGCTAAGGAGCGTCTGATCGGCGTCCTCTTGGATAAAACAAAAGGTGATTGCAGGAGAACATCGAAAGTGTTGGATGTGGGTGCTGGAACAGGCAGCGACCTTGAAGCCATAAGAAAATCAGGCGACGTATACGTGTTAGACGTCGACCCCCGCTCACTCGCGCTCATACCAGATAGCATGGTTGCGGAGAAAAAACTCGGCAATGTCTGCAGTATACCCTACCCTGACTGTTTTTTCGACAAGGTAGTGGCATTCGACGTCCTCGAGCACGTTGAAGACGACACCCTCGCATTTGAGGAGGTTAGGCGCGTGCTAAAGGACGGTGGTTTCTTCGTGTTCACAGTTCCTGCCTTCAGTTCACTCTACTCCTCCCATGACAAGGCGTTGAATCACTACCGAAGATACGACAAGAGGACGCTCAAAGAAAAAATTTCAGCATTCTCCCCCCTCGAAATAGGATACTGGATGTGCCTGCTTTTCCCAGTGGTCGCAGTGGTAAGGCTCTTGGCACGAGGCAAAACAAACCCTAAAATCGACGCACCACACTTGCCTACGCTAGTAAATGACATCCTCTACCACACACTAATGTTCGAAAACCAACTAATAGCCAAAGGCTTAAAACTACCAATAGGCCTAACAATCTACGGAATATGCCAAAAGAGGACAGGATGAAATACTCTACTAATACAGGATATCCCTCCCGGGGGCAGAAATCATAGTGGTGGACGATGGTTCCTCAGACAATACAAATGCCGTGTCTAAAATGGGCGCACAGGTCATAAAACAAAATGATAAAAAAAGAACTGGCCAGCCGAGATGATAATTTTAATGTATTAAGGGAGAAGTTTCACCGTTCCAGATATGCGAAGGTTAACCGATTGATAGGCGGCCGAAAGACTGAACTTTTAGACATTGGTTGTGGAAAACCTTGCGATTCAATGGGGGATGGCTCATTTATTGAGTATATCGGCTACGGGACAGGATTGGATTTGAGGCTCTGCCGACTGAAAGGTTCACACGTTAACGGTGACGTACTCAATTTACCCTTCAAGAAAAACTCATTTGATGTTGTTGTTGCGATGGAAGTGCTAGAGCACGTGGATGATGTTGAACATGCAATAACCGGCATATCTGCCATCATGAAAGAAAACGCGGTTTTT
>JAZDIN010000020.1:0-55841 GCA_043804895.1 Candidatus Altarchaeota archaeon | reverse complement strand
AGGCTCCAAAAGAGGATAAGGTTTTTCTTTTGGGGATGAAACACCTTTTCTTTCGTAAAGAAAAGGGGTTCCTCGAAGGAAGCTGTAGATCACGGGTTCGAATCCCGTCAGGCCCGAACTGTCCCGGGTGGTGGCGTACGTAGCTGGGGGGGGGGTTCTACCATTCCATCAGTATTCTGCTGATTATTGGCAGTTCTTTCTTGAGGTATTTCTTGCTGATGTATGCGTAGTTGACGTAGTGTAGGTGGTGTAGCATGAGGAACATGCCGAGTAGCATGCCTTGGAAGAATTCGTTTTTCCCTATCAGGTATGCCAGGCCTAATACGCCCATCAGGGTCAGTGCTGCGGCGAATAATGTGCCTCCGAATAGGCCGAAGTGATGCCATGAAGCCCGTACTAGCGGGTTGTATTCCGTGTCGCCCCAGTTTGTTTTGTGTTTTTTGAGTATTTTGACGTTGGTGTAGGTGTATGCGATGTCAAGGAATGAGAGAATGAAGATGAACGCCATGAATACTAACATGTTCATATGGTAAACCTCTAGGTTATGTCATACGAGTGTTATAATAAAATAAGTTTTTAGGGTGCGGGTGCCCGCACCCTAGTGTTCAATTACCGTAGCCTAACTCGGCCAGCCTGGCCAGCCTGTCACGCAGTCTGCGCCTTCTGGCAGAACCATCGCAACTAGTACTAATGCCAGTGATATTATTATCAGTCCAATAATCACATGGATTACTGCTGTTTTCGCATTTTTCCTTGCGTTGGCGTCGTCTGCTGAGGCAACCCAAGTCACACCTTGTATTACTATGACTAGGGCTCCTATTCCTCCTGCAATGTACACTATTAGTTCATATATGTTTTGCAGTACGTTACATATCTTGTCTTCTGCTTGTTGTACGTATGTTGAGTTTGCTGCTACTGTGCTTGACAACACCAACATGAACAACATACCAACCACTATTTTTTTATCCAATTTTTTCACCTCAAGATACATTGTCCTCATTTCATAAGTACAATGTATGCTTCAGTACAATGTATCCACACACATATAAATCAAAACCAATCAAACATTGTTCTGAAAAATCCAAAATATCATAATAATCTACCAGCAGGACATTGAATGATAAACAAACCTTATTATACGCCCTTCTAATATCTATTCCTAGTGGTTTTGATGGAGGAGTCTTTTTACAAGTCTTTGAGGGAGGTCGATGTTGAGGTTGCTGATGCTATTCACGCTGAAGAATTGCGTCAGGAGGGCGTTAATCTGATTGCATCTGAGAGTCTCACCTCCGCTGCGGTTCGGGAAGCTTGCGCATCTGTGATGACTAACAAGTACGCTGAAGGCTACCCGCATAAGAGATATTATGGTGGGTGTGAGTTCGTCGACGTTGCCGAGGACATGGCAATAGAGCGCGCTAAGAAGCTGTTTGGCGCCGACCACGTTAACGTTCAACCCCATTGCGGAACACAGGCTAACATGGCAGTCTATCTGGCTGCCCTCAAACCAGGGGATACTATCCTGTCGATGGAGTTAAGCCATGGCGGCCACTTAAGCCACGGCTACAAAGTCAACTTCTCAGGGAAAATCTACAAGGGAGAGTTTTACACCGTCAGCAGGGAGACTGGGATGATAGACCCTTCTCAGGTGTTGGCTCGTGCCAGGGAGGTTAAGCCGCAGATTATCGTCTGCGGATACAGCGCCTACTCGAGGACGGTCCCATTCAAAGAGTTCCGTGAGATTGCTGATGAAGTCGGAGCAGTCCTTTTGGCTGACATCGCACACATCGCAGGGCTTGTCGCCGCTGGAGAACACCCGTCCCCTGTAAAGTACGCAGACTATGTGACGACGACCACCCACAAGACCCTTATGGGCCCAAGGGGCGCGATTGTCATGTGCAAGCAGCAATACGCTGAAATCCTGGATAAGGCGGTATTCCCAGGAGTCCAGGGTGGCCCGTTCATGCACCTGATTGCTGCGAAGGCAGTGTGCTTCAAGGAGAACCTCACTGAAGAGCGTAGGAGACTCCAGAAGCAGATTGTGCTAAACTCCAAGGCCCTTGCATCAACTCTCCTGGAGAAGGGGTTGAATCTAGTCTCAGGCGGCACAGACAACCACCTCATGCTCGCAGACCTCTCCAATAAAGGGGTTACTGGAAAGGATGCTGAGGCCGCATTAGGTGAGGCTGGAATAACCTTGAACAAGAACACAGTACCCTACGACACCCAAAAGCCGTTCATCGCATCAGGCATTAGAATCGGCTCACCCTCAGTCACAATACGCGGCATGAGGGAGGCCGAGATGCGGCAAATCGGTGGATGGATTAGCGAAGTCGTCTCCACTCCAACAGACGCTAAACTTAAGGAGAAAGTAAAAACAGAAGCCAATCGACTCTGCAAAAAATTCCCGATATACCCCTAAGCAATCATGTCCCTGGAAGGTTTATCTGAATCGTTAAACTAGAACTCCCCGCGTTTGTATCTTGTCCCATCGGGCGCGATTAATACTATTGGGTGTTTTCCATCAGCTAGTAGCTTAGCGTCCTTTAATTCCTTTCGCTCTAATGGCAGCACCATCGCAGCGTCTTCTTTAAGGTAGTCTTCAGGGTCAAGCAAATGTATGGAATTACCCCCCCGTACTTTATAAAGAGGCTGTACTGGTTCAAATTCAGTATATGGTTGTTGACTGTGGAATCTCTTCAACATATCATGATACCCCCTTCTTAAAGGGATAGCTTCTTCAACTCGAACCACACCTGTTGGAGTTTGCATATCATACTCAATTCCCCAAGACTCCGTTTCAACGGTGGCTTTCTCTCCACTTAAACTAAGGGTCTGTGGTAGGGGGTCACCTACAGCTTGTTGCATGAATTCTGGTGGAATTTGTTTCATTTGCTCTCCCAGACTAACCCCCCCATACACTTCCACTAGTGTATAGTGCAACCATGCAGCTGACTCACCATCCCTCGGAGCTTCGTTTTTCGAGTTCCCCTCCCTATTGAACTTCAAGCCTTTTCGTATGAGCTCCTCACCCTCCTTCTTTTTTTCGCCAGTGACCGTAATACCTAACCCCTGCATGAAGAGGAGTAGTCCAGCAACCTTCTCGTAGTCCTTTCCCCTGATGCATCGCACAAGTTGGTCGTGTATGAGTTTCTCATCTTTTTTAGGGTCTATAGGAAGTTCAAGGTTTTTCAGGTGGTAGCTCATCTTCGCCACATTATATCCGTCTTTAGCGGACCTATACTCGTCCAACGTTCTAATCCAAAGCGCTTTCTCGCGTTCTGTAATCTCAGTTTTTATCCCCATAATCTTCGCATACGAGTGGAGTTCCAAGTCTTTGAGCGGGTCACCTTTCCCGTATATCACGCATCCGTCTGGGTCGTCTTCTACCATCAATTCCTTATACGCCCCCATCCCAGACACTTTTAAAATCTCCCCCTCACGTTTCATAGTCCATGTCCGGGGGTCTTCTCCGCTAGATTTGTTCGCAGTCACTTTCCATGAATCATTTTCACCCTCAACAGCTTGGACGGATGTCACACTATACTGGTTCTCCTTCTGCTTCTCAGGCCATAAATTGATTATGTGAAGCACCCTCTTGAAGGCGAAGTCCACCTCAGGCAACTCCATCCAGGTACCTAATTTGAACGCGTATCTTGGCTTGTGGAATTTAATATCCTCAGGGAGCATACCCTCCAAACCAACCGGGATAGTGGTTATTCCACTTCCTCGCATGAAGGCGTGCATACGCAAGGCATCGTGCCCGTTGTTCAAACCCAAGGCTTTGTCCAATGCCGTCAACATCATACCAAAATCATCCACCATCGCCTTTTGCTCAGGCGTCAACCTCTCCTGAGGCTTATGGATGAATCCTCGGTTCGCATCGTTGATTCTACCACCCATATATTCTATCGCGCAGTCTAAGCAAATTAAATACCCCTCTCGGCCAATATTATCTGGAGATGGGCGTAGTCTTGGATGGTAGGGCGGTTTCAGCTAAGATAAAGGCTGATGTGAAGCTGCGCGCCGCTAGCCTCGGCCTTAAACCTGGTTTAGCAACTGTTTTGGTCGGGGATGACCCGGCATCTAAGTTGTATGTTGACATGAAGGAGAAGGCATGCAGTGAGGTCGGGTTCTTCTCCCTGAGGCGCGAATTCCCCTCAAGCATCCAAGAGCATGAGCTTTTGGTGGAGTTGGAGAAGCTGAACGCTGATGATAGGATACACGGGATACTGGTTCAGCTTCCTCTGCCGAAACACATGAACACCAACAAGGTCTTAGCCTCCGTTTCTAAGGATAAGGACGTTGACGGCTTCCACCCGTATAATCTGGGGAGGCTCATAACTGGGGTGGAGTATCTTGTCGCATCGACTCCGAAGGGCGTGATAAGGCTGCTTGAAGAGTATGAGATTCCAATCAAAGGCGCGGAGGTGGTGATAGTGAACCGCAGTATAGTTGTCGGCAAACCGCTTGCCATGTTATTCCTCAACCGCCACGCCACCGTCACGCTCTGCCACACGAAAACAAGGGACATGATGTTCCACACTAAGAGAGCGGATATACTGGTCTCAGCAGTAGGAGTACCTGGTTTCATAAAAGCTGATATGGTGAAAAAAGATGCTGTAGTAATCGACGTCGGCACGTCAAAGAAGGATGGGAAACTGTCAGGTGACGTGGATTTTGAGGGTGTGAAAAAGAAGGCATCCCACATAACTCCAGTCCCCGGGGGCATCGGCCCCATGACTATCGCGATGCTTTTGGAGAACACACTCATCGCCGCAGAAAACAGTCGTTTTTAACCAGCACGTCCTTAGTCTCTTACTGGTGTTTTGATTTGAAGGCCTCTTGCGCCCTAATCAGCGTCTCAGACAAGACCGGTGTAGTTGACTTCGGCAGGGGCCTCCATAAACTGGGTGTGAAAATTCTTTCTTCAGGCGGCACTGCCAAGGCCCTCTCTGATGCCGGCATACCAGTCACTGCAGTCTCAGACTATACTGGCTTCCCTGAGATGCTCGGCGGCAGGGTCAAGACCTTACACCCGAAGGTTCATGCTGGCATACTCGCCGTCCGCTCCGACAGGGAGCACATGGGAAAGCTGAAGGAGCATGGAATAGAGGGGATTGACGTCGTTGCCGTGAACCTTTACCCGTTCCAGGAGACTGTTGCGAGGAAGGGCGTAAAACTCGATGAGGCGATAGAGAACATTGACGTCGGGGGCCCTGCCCTCCTGAGGGCTGCAGCGAAGAACCACAGGGACGTCGCAGTGATAGTCGACCCAGCTGACTACGCCATGGTTCTTGGTGAGTTAAGGTCCGATAAATCCGTCTCAGATAAAACGCTTAAGAGCCTTGCTGTTAAGGCGTTCACCCACACTGCCGAATACGACAGCGCAATTACCCGCTATCTCTCAGGACAATACGGTGGCGAAAAATTCCCCAAACACTTCACAATCCTCCTTGAGAAAGCCTATGACATGAGGTACGGTGAGAACCCGCACCAGGAGGCTGCGTTCTACGTTGATGGCTCAGATGAATGCTCGATTGCATCGGCGAAGGTCGTGTTCGAGGGCAAGCAGCTGTCCTTCAACAACATACTCGACCTCAACTCAGCATTGGATCTTGTGAAGGAATTCGACAAGCCAGCTGCGGTGATTGTGAAGCATTTGAGTCCATCTGGTGTCGGGGTTGCTGACAACATCTTCGATGCATACGAGCTCGCCCATAAGGCGGACCCTATGAGCGCGTACGGTTGCGTCATTGCCTTCAACAGGGAGCCTGACGAAAAGACCGCGGAAGAGGTAATATCAACTTTCGTCGAGGCTGTCGTCGCCCCCTCATACACTGGAAAGGTCGTGAAAATCCTCTCAAAGAAGGAGAAGATGCGTGTCTTGTCCGTCGGGGAGGTGAGGAATACAACTGAAAAATCATTGGACTACCGGAGGGTCATCGGCGGCATGCTCGTCCAAACCCCAGACCTAAGGGAGGTGACAAGAGCCGACCTTAAGGTAGTCAGCAAGAGGAAGCCAACCGAAGCCGAGGTGAAGGCGATGCTATTCGCATGGAAGGTGTGCAGGCACACCAAATCGAACTCTATAATACTCGCAAAGGAGGACCACACGGTAGGGATAGGCGCAGGCCAGATGAGTCGCGTCGACTCGGTGAAGATAGCGGCCATGAAGGCAGGGAAGCTAGCTGAAGGCACTTCAATGGCTTCCGACGCGTTCTTCCCCTTCCGTGACGGCATAGACGAGGCAGCAAAGGCCGGAGTAGCCGCGGTAATACACCCAGGCGGCTCCATACGCGACGAGGAAGTAATAAAGGCCGCCGACGAGCACAACATGGCGATGGCATTCACAGGAATCAGGTGCTTCCTACACTAATGGACTACGATGGCGCATTGTCCTACCTGAAGGGGTTTGAGAAGTTAGGCTACAGGTTCCGTCTTGAGAATACCCGTGAACTCCTTGAATCTCTTGGTTTCGACTTTGCCGGCGACGTCGTCCATGTTGCCGGCACAAACGGGAAGGGCTCATGCGCAGCAGCCCTAAGTGTCATACTCCAGAAGTCGGGCCGTAGGGTCGGGCTCTACACCTCACCGGAGCTGATTGACTTCACTGAAAGAATCAGGGTCAACGGCAGGCAGATAAAAAAGCGGGAGTTTGCCAGACGCACAGCAGAACTGAAGCCACTCATCGACTCCATGGAGGATAAGCCTACCTTCTTCGAAGCCACAACAGCGCTTGCTCTCAAACACTTCGCAGACTCCGAAGTCGATACGATGGTACTGGAGGTTGGGATGGGAGGCCGCCTCGATTCAACCAACGCAATACCCTCTAAGCTTTCCATCATCACCAACGTCCAACTAGACCACATGCAATACCTCGGCAACACCGTCGAGGCAATAGCGCATGAGAAAGCTGGCATAATAAGGGAAGGTTCGACTGTGGTGACAGGCGCTGAGGGAGGAGCGCTGCATGTTCTTGAGAAGGAGTGTAAGCTTAAGGCCGCGTCCATCCTCAGGATAGGCTCTGAGTTAAAGGTCTCTGATACCTCGACCTCTCTACGCGGCACATCATTCAAACTCAAAACTCCACAAAACTCATACTTCCTCCACTCTCCGATGCGCGGAAAGTATCAGGCACTTAACATCTCATGCGCTGCCGCGGCTGCCGAGAAGTTGGGGGTACGAAAAAAGGACATCGTCTCCGGCGTGTCAGACGCCACCTGGCCGGGGAGGCTTGATGTCGTGCAAAAAAATCCCATGGTAATCCTTGACTGCGCTCACAATCCTGCGGGAATTGCAGAGAGCCACAGTTTCATTAAGAGAACGCCGCACAACCATCTTATCGTCGTCGCCGGATTCTCAAAAGACAAGGACTATTCGAAGATGATAGAGACGCTCTTGGATGCTGACCTCTTCATCGCCACAGAGTATCAGGGCGAACGCTCACTCAAGGCAGCTGAGATACTCAGGCACGTCAAAGGAGTGCCCTCGTCCAGCGCCAAAGAAGCTGTAAAGCAAGCACTTAAAGTGGCAGGGAAGGGCGATATCATCTTCGTAGCCGGATCCATATACGTAATAGGGGTGGCCATGCTAATTTGGAAGAAGAGGATAGACTTCTGACTTATCTGCACCGGCAGCTCGGGCCGGCGCCTGCCATGTTCCCTGGCACGTACTGGCATCTCGTGTCAGCGCTGATGCAGCAGCCCCTTGCGCAGTTCGCCCGGTTCGGATACTTTACGTCATAGCATTCCTCTGTGCAGGCTATCGTCGTAGTCGTAGTACTCGTAGTAGTTGTCGTACTCTCAGTCGTCGTCGTAGTTGTGGTGGTCGTCGGCCTTGGAGCGACTACTATCACCACCTTCATTGTCGTGGTTGTGGACTCCGTCGTCGTGGTCGTTGTCTCAATGGTTGTCGTAGGAGCTAGGGTTGATGTAGTTGCAACACTAGTGGTCATCGTGGTCGATTCCACAATATCCTCCCCCCCTCCTATAATGCAGCCTAAAACCAAGGCCACTGCCAAGATTGTCGCCAGAACCCTCATACGTACACATAATATAAGCCAAGATTAATAATCTCATATGGTGGATATCGCAGTCCTGGCCTCAGGCCGAGGCAGCAACCTCCAGTCAATAATAGACTCCGTCGAGTCAGGGTTCATACCGAAGTCCAGGATAGTCACTGTAATCTCAGACAAGAAGGATGCCTACGCGTTGGAGCGCGCGAGAAAACACAATATCGAAGCCCTCTTCATAAACCCGAAGGATTACAAGAGCCGGGAGGAATATGACATGAGGATACTCAAGGAGTTGAAGGAGAGGAATGTCGGGCTCGTACTCCTCGCAGGATACATGCGCATACTGTCGCCGAAGCTAGTTAACGAATTCAAGAACAGGATGATGAACATACACCCCGCGCTCCTGCCAAGCTTCCCAGGGTTGCACGCGCAAAAACAGGCACTCGACCACGGAGCCAAATTGTCTGGATGCACGGTACACTTCGTAGACTCAGAAGTCGACCACGGTCCCATAATCCTACAATCCGCGGTACCAGTCCTTGAAGGCGACACAGAAGAGACCCTCTCCAAAAGGATACTCGAACAAGAGCACATAATCTACTCACACGCCGTGAAATGGTTTGTTGAAGGGAAGCTTAAAGTCAAAGGCAGACGAGTCACTGTTGCAGGAGTAAGGCAAGCAGGGAGAGTACTGCAGGCACTGTGATGTTGTCGTCGATGAAGTCAGACAGCTCAACTACGCTCCCAACAAGAGCCAACACAAGCGCATGTGTCGGGTTAACCAACACTGACGCGCTAGGCCAGGATGTCAGAAGGAATGCGACAGCGCCCTCTAGACTCTTACCTCCTATCCTCTTCCTACCATACTTCCTGCCGAAGAGCGTTGAGAAGCAGTCCCCGACGCTGAATATCAATATCACAGCGCACCCGTACCTGACATCCAAGAGGAGGATAGGGAATATCAGTCCGATTCCATAGTATATGGCGCCCTTGAATGGGAAAGCTTTTATGTCCTCCCTCCGCTCGAAATGGTATAAGAGGTGGTTTGCCAGCTTCAGGCCAGGCTTAACATTCGGGACATAATACATGATCAATAAGGCAGCTAGAAGCGGCGCCAGAATCCAAAGGCTGATAACCGGTTTAAGGACGTACACGGCCGTTGCAATGGCTAAACCGTTAAAAAGGTGGAATGCCTGCCGTTTCAACTCAAGCCTGTCAGAATTGTCCAAAAAACCACCAGACAATATTAACCGTCTATTTATTATAATACCCCCAATCAATATACCGGGCTTTAACCCCTTTTAACGGCATAAAATGGCTTCCATCCACCTTACATTACTCTACACGGTATGGTTTATCTTAACGTATTTTTTCATGCTGACTCTAATAACTTTATTCCAGAAGAGGAAGGAGTTCCATGTCGCCCCCCAAGCTCCAATAACGGTTCTGCCGAGGGTTTCGATAGTGATTCCAGCTTACAACGAGGAGAGATGTATCGCAAGTACAATAGATTCCTGTTCGTCTCTGAACTACCCTGGGGGGAAACTTGACATCATAGTGGTTAATGACGGTTCGAAGGACAGGACAGGCGAGATTTGCAGGAAATACGCTGATGCAGGCAAAATACTGTACCTAGAGAATAATCCTAACAAGGGCAAGAGTGTTGCCTTAAACCGTGGTTTTGAGATGGCGACGACGGAATACGTCGCCACAATAGATGCTGACACCGTGGTTGAGCCGGATATATTACACAAAGTCCTGCCATACTTTAGTTCACCAGACATAGCCGCAGTAACTGTTGCGATAAAGGTTAAGGGGGCTAAAAACCTCATACAGAAGGTCATAGCAATCGAGTACGAGCTTGGGAATGGCTTCTATAACAAGATACTTTCGTACCTGAATTGCCTATTTGTCACCCCCGGGCAGTTCAGCATCTACCGCAGGGACATGGTGCTTGAACTCGGCGGATTCGATAAAAATAACATCGTCGAGGACACTGAGATAGCTTATCGTATGCACAAAAAGAAAATGAGGATAGTCTGTTGCACCACAGCGAAAGCCTATACACTTGTTCCGTCTACTATCCGCGACTTCTACTACCAGCGGAAGAGATGGTATACTGGCACCATACAGACTATACTCCAGCACAGGGATGTAATCCTAAACCCGAAACTAGGGGCCTTTGGCATGTATTTCGTGCCGTTCAACTATGGCGGGACAGTATTAGCCACGTTACTTTCCATTTCCCTGTTGTTTATACTCTTCAACAACGCGATTGTCACAGTCTCTAACATGAATCTAATAAACTTCGATTTACTACCGATGATAAACCTGTCCATAAGAGAAGGCTACATAGACCCCCTGCAGATAAGCATGTACTACCTCCTCGGACTGACCCCCCTGTTTTTGCACATGGTTGCCTCATATCTCGGGTTAAAGACTATGGGCAATCGCCTGAGGGACAATGTCATTGGCTTTATAGGATTCATGTTCTTCTTCATACCCTACCAGATAATGTGGGTCCTGTGCATGTACTTTACCGCATTCAAGAGGGAGGTTAAATGGCGGGCGGGAATGTGAGGACATTCCTTCTTGCGGGTGTGATGACCGTACTACTATTCCTAAGTATATATTCCCTCAACCTATTCTTCGATTCGCAGCGCCAAGGTAAACTCCAACAGAACATGGACGAGGTGTTGGAGGACATAGAAGACATTGAGGCTTCATACTACCTCATAGAATACCTCGAATCAAAGAACGGTTCATGTGAGTCGCTGATAGAACAGCTCAACTACCTCGAGTTGCGGCTTTGGAAGCTTGATGATAAAATAAAGAGATATCGCGAAGCCGAAGAGGAATTCGGTGGTGAGGACTTTTATATCAAGGAGAAGAGGAGGCTCAACCGCAGGGAGATAATACAGTTATCATTCATGGGTAGGCTAAAGAACACATGCAGCTACAACCAGACGGTGATACTATACTTCTACGGAAATTGTAGGACAACACCAAATTGCGGCGAACAGGGGTATGTACTAAGCTACATAAACGAGAAAATAGACCCTGAGATAGCAATACTCAGTTTCGACGGCGACAGGGAAACCCAGGTAGTGAACACACTAATGAAAGCCTACAATGTGACTTCGTTCCCATGCCTTGTAATAGAAGGAAACACATACTGCGGCTTGTGGAACAGGGAGGAGGTCGAGGGTCTACTGTGCAAAAACTCCCCACACCTTTCGATTTGCCAGATATCGCCTGCTAATAAAACCACGCAGACTTAAGTAATACTGATCATGATAGACGCGCTACTGACATTCACGTTCATAGTGTCGACAGTCACATTCACGCTATGGGGCATTTTAGCTTTACTTCCGGAAAGGAGGTTCAAGGGCGGCGCTTATCCTACTCTGACAGTTGTTATGCCGGCACATAACGAGGAGTCGTGCATAGAATCGACTGTTAGAAGTGTCCTCCGTGCTAGTTATCCCAGCGAAGTGGAGGTTATAGTCGTCAATGACGGCTCCACAGACAAGACAAGAGCGATTGTTTCGGTGCTGGCTGAAAAGGACACCCGTATCCGGTTGGTGGAAACAGACCACATCGGCAAGGCAATGGCCGTAAACAAGGGGGTGGTGAAGTCCAAGAAGGATGTGATCGTGCTCTTAGACGCCGACTCAAAGCTTGCGGAAGATGCACTCATCAAGCTTGTAGAGCCATTCTGCGACCCTAAGGTGGGTGCGGTATCAGGGATAATACGCGTGGAGATGAATTGGAATCCCCTCGTGTGGTACCAGGAACTCGAGTACGTCTACAGCTCCATGTGGCGCTACATCTTCAACAAACTCAAATGCACATACATACTTCCCGGTTTTGCTGCATTCCGTAGGCAGGCTCTCATGGACGCCGGCTGTTTCTCCACAGACACTCTCTCAGAAGACTGCGACGTCGGACTTAAGATGCGGAAGAGGGGATGGCACCTTGAGATGTCAGATGCGGTCATGCACACCAACGTACCCCAAACCCTCCCGGGGGTGGCCAGACAAAGGCTACGTTGGGGTCGTGGGACCTTACAGGTCCTCCGGAAGCATTCGGACATGATACTGAACCCAAAATTCGGCCTCATAGGCCTCTACGGCTTGCCTAACAACATCTACTTCTTCGTGCAGGGTGCAATAATCGTGCCAATAAATCTTTACCAGCTGTTGAATGGATACCTACAATATTTCGTGTCGAGCGGGAATTACCTCACACTATCAGTTTTGAAGTACTTCCTTGGGTGGCTGTCAGTCTTTGGGACGATAGAGTTCATCTATAACGACTTGACCGGCGTGTGGCCGATGGCTCCATCATTCCCATTCTTCCTCGCATCTTATGTGGTGCTGATAGCGTACACCCTCCTGGCTATAAGAAAGATGGCCGGCTTCGACCTGCGAGTTATCGCTGCTTTTTTCTTTTTCTTCCCATACTACATGTTCACAGTCATCTTCTTCATCCTCCCGCTCATCCTGGAGTTGAACCCCCTAACAAGGATGAGGGGGCACATAAACATATGGGAGAAGAACAGATGACTACCAACCGCATATAAATGGTATTAAGGGGCATAATCTGACAGTATGCCCCTGTTCATTGTAGTAGTCTATTGAGGACTTATCTACATTTGTCTGAGGCGCACACAGACTCCTGTTGCCTAACAGTATGAAGTACTCATTTTCCTCAATTAGTGGCGTCGTCAAAATGAAATCCCTATCATACATGTAATCTGGCTTAGGGAAATCTTCACTCCTATACAAAATTATCCTACCCCCCTCCGCAATCCTCTTTTGGGCATCCCCCCTCTCAGGGTATGGTTGGGCTGGCACCCCCACATAGTTGAGTTGTGGCCATACGTTCGACATCACCATGCAACCGTCGTCGACCATACCCAAACTTTCATAGAATCCCACAGGCATTGTGAGGGAGACGTATGAGGCGGTTGCAGTGTAGTTCAAGGCAGTGAACAAAGCAACAGAAAGCAATACCTTCGCCTTGCTGGGGTTCCCAATCAGGTTCTGGATGCCTGTACAGGAGAAGTAGCCGATTGGCAGCGCCAGGTTATATAGGTAGCGCAATTCTTTCACCGGCATAGTCGAATATGAGAGCAGGGTCAAAGCCGTGAACGCGAACACGACCTTATCCAATTCACCGATTCCCCTCCGCCAAGTTAGATAAATACCAAGTACGACTAATGGCAGATAAACAAGCAGTGATGGCGCGACATTATCCAAGGTTGGTCCAGCAAAACTCCCACTCTTGTAGACCATGTTAAGAAAATACGATGCGACCATCGAGTAGAATGGGTGGTCTCGAACCACCCAATTATAGCAGAACCAGGGGATGAACAGAACAAACACCAACGCGAGCCCAATAAGTACCTCCCTGAATCTCTTCCTGAACAACAACAGGGCAAGGTACGGGATAGCGGCATACCTTGACAGGATACTCAATCCAACCACTATCGCAGACTTCCTCTCCTGCAGATATGTGACTACAAACATCAGAAGCGTAAGCGTGAGGAGTTCTGTTCCTGCGATGAACGCAAAGTTCACGACAAAGGAGCTTAGCATCAGCGCATAGAACACTTCCTTGTTAAAACCAGTCTTTTCAGCGAATCCCACGCACGCATAGGCGAAGAGCCCAGACACGAGTAGTATATAGAGGTACTCACCAAGCTTATATCCGCCGAAGCTGAAGAGAAAAAGCATCGTCGAAGCCAATGGTGCCCTCTCCCACTCGAAGTACCACCCATGATTGAAAATATACTGCGCATTCAATACATAAACTGCGAAGTCCCATGAGATTCCAGTCGAATGTTGGTATATAAAGAATAAGCTAGACAGCAGAAACAGGGAAAATACGCCTCCCCCACTGAAAACCTCACCGCATCGTTTCACTTCCCTTTATTTATCTAACACCCTAAATTTAACCCCAAAATGGCGTTCGAGAAGTTGAAGGACGGCCTCCAGGGTGCGATTAATGCCCTGAAGAAGGCGGTGGTCGTCGACAGGAAGACTATAAAGGAGTACCTTAAGGAAGTGCAGAAGAGCCTCATCTTCGCGGATGTGAATGTGAAGCTTGTGGCAGAGCTTTCCAAGAAGATTGAGGATCGATGCCTCCTAGAGAAGCCACCAGGGATGCTATCAAGGAAGGAGAACCTCATTAAGATAACCTATGACGAACTTGTGAACCTACTCGGCAAAGGGGGGGAAGTCGAGCTCAAGGACGGGATGAAGGTTCTCTTAGTTGGAGTCCAAGGTTCAGGGAAGACTACGGCCGCAGCTAAGCTCGCACGCTACTTTAAACGGAAGGGGCAGAGTCCGAAGCTCATCTGCGCCGACACCTTCCGGCCTGCCGCATACGATCAGCTGAAACAGTTGGCTGAGGAGATACAAGTCCCGTTCTACGGCGACAACACCCAGAAAGACACGCTAAAGATAATACAAAATGGTCTCCGGGAGTTCAAGAACCAAGGTCTCATCATCATAGACAGCGAAGGCAGACACAAGCTCGACAAGAGCCTCATGGATGACATAAACAGAGTCCACAGGGAGGTGAAGCCAGAGCGGACGATACTCGTCCTGGATGGCACAATCGGCCAGACCGCAGGCGAGCAGGCTAAGGCGTTCAATGAGCAGTGCAAGATAGACGGCCTCATACTCTCGAAACTCGACGGCTCAGCGAAAGGAGGAGGATCAATAGCAGCATGCGCCGAGACTAAAAGCCCGGTATACTTCATAGGGCTCGGCGAACACGTCGAAGATTTGGAGCCGTTTGAGCCGAGGAGGTTCGTCTCCAAAATCCTTGGATTCGGAGACATGGAAGGCCTCCTGGAGAAGGCTAAGGAGATGGAATTCGACGAGGAGAGCGCGAAGAGGATGCTCTCCGGGAAGTTCACGCTCACAGACGTCTACCAGCAGATTCAACAGATGCAGGGTATGGGCAGCATGGACAAGCTGATGGAGATGATCCCCATGGGAGCGAAAATCCCTAAGGAGCTTGTGAGCATGCAAGAGGAGAAGATAACGAAGTTCAAGTACGTGATAGATTCGATGACGACAGAGGAGAAGGAAGACCCTGACACAATAAAGCACGAACGCATAGAGCGGATAGCGAAAGGCTCAGGCTGCGACGCCTCGGACGTGAGAGACCTCCTAAACTACTATAAGAGGATGAAGAAGATGATGAAAGGCTCAGGAGGCGGCAGGAAAATCCAGAGGATGATGAAACAATTCGGCCTATAAAACAGCTGGTTATCTCACAGTTCGGTCTCAACCGAAACAAACAGGAAAGCCTTTATACTTCCCCTTCTTAATCCTTAGCACACACTATGAGCGATAAAATCACCTTAGACAGGGAGACCTTCAAGGCGTTAGCGGCTGACACGAGAATCGACATACTGAAGAGAATCGAAGCCCACAAACTCACCCTCACCGACCTTTCTGAGCAGATGAGCATGAGTCCATCAACGATTAAGGAGCACCTAGACCGCCTAGTCGAAGTCGGCCTCATCGAGCAGGACGATCGAGGGATGAAGTGGAAGTACTACCACTTAACCTCTAAGGGCCGCAACATCCTCACCCCACAGGAGACTAAGGTGTGGATAATGTTAGGCACTACACTACTCGTCCTCGCAGGCAGCGCCTTCACAATGCTACAAAAGCTATCAACTCTCCTCACCCAGCCTTCAGCAATCCTTCAAGGAGTCGCCACCGAGGAGATGGCAGACGCTAGCATGAATGCCGCGGAAGCCGCACCGAGGCTGATGATGGCAGCAGGGGCAGCAGCGAACGAGACGATGCAGAAGGCCGCGGAGGCTGCAGCACCGACGACCTTAATGGTCCAGAATGCAGTGGAATCAGTCACACCATCCCTACCCTGGCTTGAGATGGCCCTGGTGGTAGCATCCTTGATAGCGGCCGGGGCCTGCATAGGATACCTGATGAAGAAGAGGATATAATATCCCCGACTGCCATAATATTCTCATGGTCGAGAAGAAGCGTATAAAAATCTTCATGCCTCGTCAAGAAGATGAATCTGGGAGAAAGGGGGTTCAACCGCAACCTGATACAATCCGGGAATTGCCCCCGCCACCTTACCTTGGAAGACCTAAACATTCTACCCCAACGGTAGACGATATTACGCAGACTATGGTGGATGAACTGAAGAAGCTACCGTTCTTTAAATTGGAGGGGGAGCCCTCAGGAGGGGCAATACTCGGCCGGGAGGGATTGGTTAGATTCCACGCCGGCAACATGTTCTTCAAAATAGACAAGTGTCCTGAAGGTTACGGGTTCATTCATGACCTTAGGGTTCTAGCAAGAAAACACCCTGGCGCTGAATTAACCCTCGGAAAAAAGGAGGTATACATGCTATCCTTTGGCGAATCTGCCATGGAAGAGTCAATAACCCAAAGCGAAGCTGTCAAACGTAAAAACAACCGTGAACAATTACTCAAAAAAATCACCAACTTAGCCGAGACCACACGGAAAAAGCTCCAGGAAGAAAAGACTACTCCTGAGTGAGCCTCTATCTGAATGCAATCATGTCTCCAATATCTGTGTCTTTAATCTCTCCTGTTGCAATCTCCACAACGTATTTCGCCGGGTTTTTGGGTTTGTGCATCCTCCACAGGCTGGGTTTGATTTGTTTTCTGACGTCGACTACGGTCATGTCATCCGCCGCCCAGATTACGTCAATCGGGTATAGCATGAACATCATGTGTATTGTGGAGTCGACTACACTGTCCTTTTTGGCCGCTAGTATGATATCCTTCCTCTTGGAGAGCATGAGGCCTCTGAACCTGCCCCAGAATGAGGCCCTGAGTTCTGCGTTGTCGCTTATCCTGAAGCTTTTGCTCTCGTTCCATATTTCCATCGTTTTAACTATGTATTCTATTCTTATTTTATGCCTTACGTTTGCGTCACCCTCACCGAGGCCGACGTTTACTCGACTGTTAAGCTCGCCAACTCGCTGGACTGCGACATAATCGAGGTAAGGCTCGACCACCTGAAGGACAAGTCAGTTTTACAGCGCCTTAAGGACATAAGGAAGCCGCTGATGGTCACCTGCATGCCGAAGTGGGAGGGCGGAGCGTATAACCTGAGCGAGGAGAAGAGGATTGAGCTTCTGAAGTCAGTGTTAGACTATGCTGACTACGTTACCATAGAGCTGAAGACCAGGGAGGACCTACGCCAAGAGTTGATTGATGAGGCTCATGGCAGGGGCGTTAAGGTCATAGTATCCTACCACGACTTCGAGAAGACACCTAAAGTCGAGGATATGCTGGAGATACTCTACCAGGAGGCTGATGCCGGCGCTGACATAGTGAAGGTCGCATTCAAACCGAAAAAATACATTGACGTTCTTGCAGTCCTTGAGGCTCAACTCTTGGCAGAGCTTAAGATACCAATCATCGCCTTAAGCATGGGCGAGCTCGGCAGGATTACCCGCGTGGTGGGTCCGATGTTGGGCGGTTACCTAACATTCGCAGCCCCGAGCAGCAAGAGCAGGGCAGATGCCGGCCAGTACAGCATATACGACATGAAGGAGATTAGGAGGTTACTTTGGGATGAGAATCGTTGAGCCCGACTTTGACAGGATGACACGATGCGGAATACCTGAGATAGTCTACGGGGAGGGTAAGACTGAACGGCAGCTGACCGAGATAGCATTACATCTTTTAAAAAACTCCGGGAGGGTCATCGCCACGAAGGTGAGCAAGGAGAAGGCGAAGGCGGTGATTTCGAAGGCGAAGGGTGTGAAGTCGTCGTATGATGAGCTGTCAGGCGTCCTGGTCTTGAAGAAGAGAACATTCAAGGTTGAAAAGTCAGGAGGCTCCATCGGGATAATCACGGCAGGAACCTCGGACGTAGCGGTCGCTGAGGAGGCGAGGATAATACTCGAAGAGCTTGGCAGAAGCACGGTCACATCATACGACATCGGAGTCGCAGGCGTCCACAGGGTGTATCCTGCGCTAAAAAGGATGGAAGACGTTAAGGTAATCATAGTGGCGGCCGGCATGGAGGGCGCATTGCCTTCGGTGGTCGGCGGCCTCGTCGACGTGCCTGTGATTGGTGTGCCGACGTCGGTCGGCTACGGGGTGGGGAGAGGCGGGCATGCGGCGTTGAATTCGATGCTCACCTCATGCGCTCCGGTGGCTGTCGTGAACATCGACAACGGATACGGTGCGGCAGTATTGGCATACCAGATGACAAAATGAAAACCGAAGACGTGATGCAACGTTTGAAGGATGTTAAGGTTGAGGAGGCGCTGGAGGCTGCTGACAAGGTTGAGGACAAGAAGGAGTTAGCTATCAAGCTGACTGAATTCGCGGGTGCCCTCACCTACTTGACGAACCACCCCCTAATAGCCGAGGTCATTCTGAAAAAGTCGCTTCTGCTCAACTTCGACCACGCTCCCACCCACTACAACCTCGGCGTCCTGTACACGACGCCGCCAATGGTTGAGGAAAACAAGTCCAACGTCGAGAAGGCTGAGCGCGCGTACAAGATGGCAATCAAATTAGACCCGAAACACTACGAGGCCAGATACAACCTCGCGCTCATCTACTACTTCACAGGTAGGGTGGAGGAGGCTGAGAAGGAATACGGGGAGATAACCGCATCCATCGGAGATGACGTACGCTTCCGTGAACTTGGCGTCCTCCTCATGCAACTGAAAAAAACCAAATGATCTATCTCGACTGCTCTTCCGGTGTGAGCGGCGACATGTTCGCAGGCGCACTCCTTGGCATGGGGGCTGACATACGGAAGATAAGGAAGGCCCTTAAGCCGATAGCGGAGGTAAGTTCAAGGAAGGTCCGGAAGCGTGGCGCAGCTGCAGTTAAATTTGACGTGAAATTCAACCCGAAATCAAGGGCGTACGCCGATTTAGTCAGGTCAGTTAAGAAGTTGAAGCTGAAAAGTGGAGTGGAGTCGCTGGTTTTGCGCATCCTGGGGATACTCGCTCAGGCCGAGTCCAAGGCCCATGGTATCACGTTAAGCAGGGTTCACTTGCATGAGGCTGCTGACTGCGTTGTGGATGCCGTTGCCTCGGGACTGGCTCTTGACGAGCTCAACTTGCTTGATGAGGTTTTCGTATCATCTACTGTCTCCTGCGGGTTCCTTGCTGAGGCGACTAAGCAGATTATCAGGGAATATGGCATCCCAGTGAAGTTCGTCTCAGACCGTGAGCTTCTAACCCCCACAGGTGCGGCGATAATCGCGGCAGTAGTGTCAGAGTACAAGAGTGCGGAATACATTGAGTGCGGCTCAGGAGCCGGAACTATGGATTTGCCATGGCCTAACGTCTTGCGTGTCGCGAGAATTCACTCCAAGGTTGTGCTAGAATCTAACGTGGACGACTGCACCCCGGAGCACATATCCTACATGATGTCATCCCTTATGGGGGCCGGGGCTCTTGACGTCCACGTCCTACCGTGTGTCATGAAAAAGGGTCGCATAGGGTTCCTCGTTAGAGTGCTGACTGAAAGGCCGAAGGAACATGCCGAGATAATCATGGAGGAGACTGGTTCCTTGGGCGTGCGCGTTGTCCCCGTCTCGTCGAGGTTCGAGCTTTCCCGCAAGATGAGGAACGTTCGCGTGAAGTTCCCTAATGGCTCATCTAAGATACGCGTGAAATACACTCCCCTCGGCTATAAGCCGGAGTTCGACGACCTTGCCAGCGCGGCCAGGAAGAACGGGTTAACGTTCAGGGAGGCTAGGGAGAGGACGGATTCGACAGTGAAAGCTGCAACATCAATTCCCGCCCTTATTTAGTTCATCCAGTACGGCCTGCCTCATAACTTCTATCGGAGGCTCAACATCAAGCCAGATTCTCAAGGCCTGCGCGCCCTGGTGCACTAGCATGCCGACGCCGTCGACAGTCCTGCAACCTGCCTTTTTCGCCTCCATGATAAGTTTCGTCTCCACTGGATTGTAGACTATGTCAACGACAGTGAGCATGGGGTTGAGCAGGTTAGATTGTATCGGGCTTTCATCAACGTTCGGGTGCATGCCAACCGGCGTTGCGTTCACTAGCACGTCAACGTCCCTGATGGCATCTACTACGCCGTAAACCGGCTCCACCATCACACCAGTCTTCTGCAATACGTCCTGTGCAAGTTTACTCGCCTTGTCATAATCCTTGTCAAAGATGTAAACTCTAGCCTTCTCCTTCGCAAGCCTGAAGACGATGCTCCTACCTGCGCCGCCGCTTCCAATGACAAGGAATGTTCCCTCATCCACGTCGATGTAGGCCTCCCTCATCGACTCCATGAAACCCGTCACGTCTGTGTTGTGTCCTATCCGCCCCTTCCGAAACTCCACAGTGTTCACAGCCCCGACTAAAGTCGCATCATCGCTCAGCTCGTCCATGTACTTTGCAGCCTCCACCTTTAGAGGCACCGTGACGTTCAAGCCCTTGAAGACTGCATTGTCCATGAACAGCTTCAGCTCCCCGACATTAACGTCAAAGAGGCCGTACGTGTAGTCAAGGCCTAGCTCCTTGAAGGCTGCCTCGTGCATGACCTTGCTCATGCTGTGCTTCACCGGATGGCCGATTAGGCCGAAGTCAGTCATCGTATATAATTCCACTAAGGTGGCTTAAGTATCATCCAAGATAGAGCAGGAGACCCCACCTTTTAAGGTGGGGAGGAATGCTGTGGAATCCTCCTGCTCTATCAGGATCATACTACAGCCTTTAGGCTGTGGTCGTTGATTCAGATCATGTTCGAAAGCCCTATGACGAACACCCCGACAAAGGAGCCAAACATGCTACCGATGTTAGCGAACGTGACTATCAGTATAACCCGCACGACCCGGTTGCTAAGGTAGTCTGACATACCCTTCAGTTTCATGAGGTTCTTGAAGTCCACTACCCTCGGCTTCCTCAGCTTCAGCTCCACATACCCTGCAATCCACCCTACTGCAATGGCAGGGTTCAGGGCCGCGAAGGGAGCAGTCAAGAACGCAGCCAATATGGACAGGGGATGCCCAAGGGCGAGCGCAACCCCGAGGGCTGCGAACGTGCCCTGCAAAAGGAATAGTTTGATAATCATCTTGAAGGTCACACTGCCGCCGTACTGTATGAACATCCAGGCGAATAGCAGGAGGAGAAGGGCCGGGAACGCCCATGTGACAAGTTTTATCTTACTAACCTTTGCCCTGCGTATGTCGACGCCGTCGACCTGGTTAGTGTATGTGACTACGACTCCACCGTCCAGCTCGCTGAGGCTCTTCTTTATGCCCTCCATATGTCCTGCCCCAACGACCGCGACTATGCATTTGGCGTCAGCCATGTATATCCTGTGTGCTATGTACAGGTCCCTTTCATCAACCAGCACCCTCTTTATCGACGGGGTTTCGACCGCAAGCTCCTCCATGAGCTCGGTGAGGACGTCCTTCTCCTTAAGCCTCTCCACCAACTCTTTGTCTATCTCCTCCCCTTCAATAATTCCAGTAATGAAACTGTAGAGTAGCTTCACCTTCTCTTTTAGGGTCATCAAGTCCATGGCCCTCCTGAGGGTCACTTTGATGTCCCTGTCGGCGAGGACGACTTTTATGCCTTTGGATTGCGAGATTTCCATGGCCTTTATCATCTCAGAGCCTGGTTTGACGCCTACTTCGTCGCCTATCTTCCGCTGGAAGTTGGTGAGGAGTATCTGAAGCAAGAAAAGGTACATCCTGTCTGACGAGATGACCTGCATTATATCTGTCTCCTCCCACTCTTTCTCCTGCCTGAGGGCGTCCCACCTCTGCTCGCAAAGCTCGACCGCGACGGCGTCGGGCTTGTAGGTTTCAATGGCCTCCTCAACCGCCTTAACGCTCTCGTCGCTGACGTGGGCGGTGCCTACTAGAATAACTTTCTTGTCCCCTAAAGTCAGCTCTTCGGTCGGCATTCTATCTGCAACTGCTGGTGAAGCCAGTCATCTGCGACAGGACCGACATAGAACTTATACCAGATAAACTCTCCTGCGAATTAGTCTTCGGGCAGAGCATCATTGGGCAGTCTTGAAATTTGGTGTTGCTTTGGGAATATGTTCCATAAAAGCATTCAAGCATTCTAATCTCGTTGTCCTCCAATATTGTGATGTCCACGAATGTCACGTCAACCCCCTTTCTGCTTGCCGCCGTCCTTGCAGTGCTCACGAAATTGTCGCCGCAGCCTCTGCCGCTCTTGCTGTAAAGGTAGAACCACGTGTCCGGATTGTATCCAGCGTTCCTCACGCACTCGTAGGTGGGGCTTGTTGATGCAGCCACTGTTGTTGTCGGAGATGAAAGTGTGGTCGACACAATCGTCGTCTCTGTTGTTTCAGTCGTCTCAGTCACTTCCTCCTCGCTTTCAGGTTCAGTGGTCTCCGGTGTCTCTTCGCCTTCGTCGCTGTCGCAGATTCCGCTCTCGTCTTGGTCGAGGCAGCAGTCTTGCCCGTTTTGGATGTAGGGGGTATCGCACGCGACTTCCTCTTCACTCTCCTCGCTGCCTAAGCCGCTAAGGAAGCTAGATGGGTCAGCGCCACCGCAGCATATGCACCCGCTCATGACAAGAACCGTAGCCAAAACAAGTACGAGCCTTCTCATAACTCCCTCACGATAGTTACTACATCTTTGTCTTTAAGTACGTGCGTTAAGCCGCAGCGTTGTCCTTCGTGTTTCACGCTTGAACCCCATACCATGGCGTACCTGAACTTCTGTATGAACTCCTTGTGGAGTCTCAGGCACATCCCCTCAATGGTCGAGTCCTTTTTGAGTATCATAGGGTCGTTGTAGTCTGCCTTACCTCCCTGCGGCTTAAGGTACACCCTGATGAAGCTCAGTTTGCGGAATATGGCCTCCCTCAGGCGGTCTATGTTCGTTAGGTTAGTCGCTGAAATCGGCAGGTAGTCCTTCGGCAGTTTCACCTCCTGGTCTAGGTCGATTTTGTTCACAACAACCAGGGACGGTATGTAGACCCTGTTGCCGACGGCTGCATCCAACAGCTCCTCTGCCTTCACATCCTGCCTTATTATGACGTCTGCGCTGAGTATGCCTTGAGCCATCAGAATCGCTTTGGCGGTGTCATCGTCCAATTTGGTCATCTTGACAGCCTTCCCGAGCTTTATACCCCCCTTATCCCTCCTTTTGATGACGACGTCAGGCGGCGTCTTATCCAACCTTACGCCAACACCCTCCAACTCGTCCTTGATCTCCTCCCCAGCCCTAATCCTCCTAATATCCAGGACAATCAACACCATGTCGGCGTTGCGCACCATCGACAGCACCTCGCGGCCTCGACCTTTCCCTCCTGCGGCCCCCGTTATCAGTCCAGGCAGGTCGAGAAGCTGCACGTTAACCCCTCCGTAGGACATCATCCCGGGTATCACGTCAAGTGTTGTGAAATCGTATGCGCCGACCTTGCTCGCAGCATTGGTTAGCCGGTTGATTAAGGTGGACTTGCCGACCGAGGGTAGGCCGACCAGAACGACCGTGGCATGGCCTGTCTTCTTCACCCCGAAGCCGAGACCCTTCCCCTTGCTTCTCCTTCTTACTTCAACCTCCTCCTTTAGGGCTGCTATCTTCGCCTTCAGCTTCCCAATATGCAGTTGAGTGGCCTTGTTGTACTTTGTGGTCCCTATCTCCTCCTCAAGAGCCTTAATCCTCTCCTCGTTCGTCATCCGAATCTAATATAAAATAGCGTCCCTTAAAAGGGGGCTAACAATAATAAACTATGGCTTTGGCAAAGTCCAGACTACTCATTGTAGTGGGGTTCCTGTTAGCTGCCGCAGGATTATGGTACATCCTTGACGGCTTCAAATATCGGATGATGTTCGCTGCCCTCCCATTCCTCTTCGCACTGCAGATAACACTGAGCGACGCGATGGAGGACATGCTCACATCCCGCACAGGATACAGGACAAGATGGTTCACACTACTCATCGCCCCCGGGACCATCCTCCATGAAATGTGCCACCTGGTGGCGGCCCTCGCAACCGGGTGCACGATAACCAAGGCCGCCCTATTCAAACCCAACCCCGCAACCGGAGTACTCGGATTCGTAAGCTACACCCAACCAGATGACAAATGGGTCGTGTTCAGGGAGTTCATCGTAGGATTAGCTCCCTTCTTCGGCTGCGGCCTACTGCTTCTCCCGTTGAACATTTTATACGGGGGTAGCCTCCTATCTCTCGTTAGCGATGCTCCAATATCGGACTTAAGCAGCGCCTCAGACTTCACATCATCCGTGGCGTCGGCAATGATAAGCTTCTTCACTAACCTGAACTACTCCAAGCCCGGGATAATAATCCTAGTGTACCTGCAGTTGTGCTTCACTGTCGGCGCAGTCCCAAGCAGCGTCGACATCAAGGGAGCGATCTCCTCTCTCTGGAAGCATTTATTCAGCTCAATATTCTTCATAGCATTCGTCACAGCCTTGGTGCTCATGTCTCAGAAGCAATTGGACATGTGGGGATACGAGGGGGGAGTTGCGTCGGCCATAGGCTCAGCATTGAAGTTCACAACCATGATACTCCTCTTATCCATAACCCTGCTGGCGTTCATGCTACCAACAACCTACTTCACCTTCAAGGCCCTTGACATAGACGGCATAGCCAAGACGATACCCTTCACCTCAGCGTTTCTAGCATTCTACTTTCTGAAGGAGGATTATGGCGTGGAATATCTCCTGCCTTCGGTAGCTGCACTGTTTCTCCTAACACTCATAATACTACTCTTCTTCGCCAAACCTAAGTCTCAGGAAAAGAAGGCGAAGCTAGAGTAGCCTGCCTCCTCCAGCGGGGAGGAAACGTTGCACATCATCCAATTCAACATCCCCCAATTTGGCCTTAACCTGTCTGGCAAGTGCGCCTTGTGGGGTATCACCTAAACCGACAATAACGTATCTTCTGGTCTGCGCCTTTATCGAATCCACCGGCCCCCCAATAATCTTCCCCTCCAAGACTCCGACCGCAACCTTCAGCTCTACGTTCCTGTGCCACCTCTTCTGACCATACACCATGAACGCACCCTTCGTCAGGTACTCGCCTGCAGGCGGAGTCTTGCTCACCTGCTCAGGATCAACCTCATAGACGTCAACTGAACCTGCGCCCCTACTCCACGCCTTACTATATGAGGCGGCCGCAGTCGCAGCCTCAGATCTCGTCTCATCCGGCACAGTCCCCTTCTCTGGATTCTTTACTATGAAAAAAGGGGCCCCGCTCACGTCAGCGTGGAACACTATGTCGCTTCCCTCCATATGCTTCTTCACTAGGATGTCATTAGTAGATGCATCCCTGCCACCGATGACGAGGTAGCTTTGGCTGCTTACGAACCACCTGAACTTCTCAAACCACTTCCGCTCAACCTTCCTGACCATCTGCGGCTTCTCCTCATCAATTACACTCACAGACTCCAACTTTCTCCTCATATCGGCAATAGCAATCTCAAGCCCAGGTATCTTACCCTTCAATTTCTTTGACTTCTCGTAGTACACCTTCGCATTCTCTGGCACGCTCCGGCGCAAGTCGAACGAAACCCTCATCATAGAGACTTACCTGAGTCAGAATAAAAGAAAAGTCACTCGGACTTAGGCACTACGACAGCGTTTTATACCTGAAAACACATTACCTATTGTTATCATACAAGAAATTAGGTTCTTAACCAACCCTATTGGGAGCTGGCGGACGAAAAACTCCGCCAGCCCCCCCGAAGCCTCAGTTTTCCCCTATAACCCCCCTCTCTTCTCAGCTATAGCAAATGATAAAAGTTATTGAACATGCGTCTACTCCTAAATCCCGTATTTATGGTCATTTGCGTCATATTCGATAGCAAATGCTAATCCAATAAACGTCAAAACATTTGCTATCGACTATAACTTGCCTGCCGAAGAGCCTCCAAAGCCAGAACCAAAGATTTTTATATGCGATTGCCGTCATAAGTTATAAATTCCAGGTTCACAGATGGCCTCAAAGAAGAAAAAAGCCAAAAGTTCACTAAAGAAGTCCTCGCAGAAGGTCCAGAAGAAGGCTGACGCTGTTGAGCGTCCGAGCGAGAAACCAGAGACGACGGAGAAGAAGGTATACTCCCGAGAGGAGGAGGAGATACTCCGAAGGAAGAGGAAGGTTGACTTCGAAGACGAACTTGAAGTTGAAGACAAGTCCAAGGGCAAAGCCCGCAAGAAGGCCGGCGCCTCAGAGGACGAGGAAGTCTGGGAGGATCCGCGTTCATACGACAGCGACCAGTACTTCTACGAGGACAGTGGCGAGGAAAAATACGCTTGAACTTCAGCCTCATGGATGGTACGGCACAGTCTCCAACCCCTCTGATTCTTTGTAGCCCATGATGATGTTCATGTTCTGCACTGCCTGACCTGCTGCTCCTTTCACAAGATTATCTATCGCCGAAATCAGCACTGCCCTCCTCTTCTCGCTGTCGTAGTGGACTGCTATGTCGCAGTAGTTGGAGTATGCCACGTTCTTCATGTGCGCGTTCTCGACAATCCTCACGAACTTCTCCTTCGCGTAGAAGTCGGCGTATTGCTTCTTAAGCTCATCACCATCCAACTCCCCGAAGACGTGGGCGTTGGAGAGTATCCCCCTCACCACCGGCACAAGGGTTGGGGTGAACGACACGCTAATGCCAGGCATCAGCCTGTCGAGTATGTGTTCAATCTCCGGCTGGTGGCGGTGGCCTGTCACCTTGTAAGCTTTGACGTTGTCGAATACTTCACTGTGGTGTATGAACTCCGTCGGCTTCGCTCCCGCCCCCGATGTACCGCTCTTGGCATCAACCACGACTTTCTTCAAATCAACCTTTTCCTTGAACTTCTTAAGCGGCGCGAGTGAGAGTATGGCCGCCGTTGTGTAACATCCGGGGTTGGCTACTAGGCTGGCTCCTTTAATCTCGTTGCGGAACAGTTCAGGCAGGCCGTATGCTGCCTTCTTAAGGAGTTCAGGGTTCTTGTGCTTTTGGTAATACCTCTCATACACTTTGACGTCTGATATCCTGTAGTCTGCGCTTAGGTCTACTACTTTAATCCCCCTCTCAAGGAGTTTCGGCGCGTGCTCCATCCCCTCACCATGGGGGACCGCTAGGAAGGCGACGTCTGCGTCTACCTTGCCGGCGTCGTATTCGTTGAACTTTCCATTATACAGTCCGCGGAGGTTGGTGTGCAGGTCCGAGACTTCTTTGCCTGCGTATGTCCTAGACGTGGTCTCCACCTTCTCAACCTTCGGGTGCGCGACAAGTATCCTCAGGAGTTCCCCTCCACTGTAACCAGACCCCCCGACGACTATGGCTTTCATCTAGTAAACCTTAACCTTTTCTTCTTTTTTAATCGCTTCATCCCCCTCAGGCTTCTTTTTGGCTGGCCCCATGAGGTTCAATGTCGGTGCTATCCTCCCTAGGAAGATGAGGCTGTAGTATCTGAGGAACACGCTGATTGGGAGCGTGAGGGCGGTCACGATATAGGACACGATAAGCTGGACTATTACGAGAGCAACCACACCTGCAATAATGAGTGCTGCGACAAACGGCGTCAATGTCAAATTCCCTAATAACGCAATAACGTACGCCCCAACTCCGACTGCTAAGGCGATCAGGAAGACAGCGATGTAGAATGGGAGGCCGACAAGGAGTGTTATTATCGCGCCTGCGATGCTAAACGCGAATTTGATTATTGAGTACACCGTGAACTCCCAGAAGTTTCTCGAAGCCAGTGTCAGCGCCTCCTTCACCCCGCTTATGATGCCGCAGCCTCTCCCATACATTATCGGGACCGTGAACTCTGACACGAGCCACATGACCAACAGGACACAAGTCAGCACAACCAACCCTGCCAAGAATGCGGCTAAGCCGATGGCTATCATCGCAATAGTCGACTTGATAGTCTGGAAGAATGTGACGCCCGCGATGATGGCGGCAACCACTAATACAATCAAGGATATCACCACGGCAACCTCGAACAGGAACAGTTTGAGGCCGTTGCCGGCCTGCCGCTTGAAGCATTCCACAAGGTTGAACTCCCTTTTGGCGAGCGCTTCCACGAAGATGAATCTAGCGACTGCTGAAACGTACCAGAATATGAGTGCTATGAAGAGTATGGCGGCCACGAACACCATCGCAAACGCCAGCACTCCAGGGCTTGGTGTCGTCTCCTTGCCCAAGTCTGTCATCCTCCCCCAGTTTCCGCCGCTTAATCCCCCAGCCAATAGGACGACGAGTGCGAGTTTCAGCCAAAATCGGAGGTTGAACGGCAGAAGCAGATATTTCGTCCTTTCAACGGTCTCGTCTAAGGCGTCAACAGCATGCCACCGGTTCATCTTATCCTCTCATACCTCTCCAATACTTGCTCCCATGTTGGGAGGTTAGTCTGGCATCCCCACGCCTCAACCACGTAGGATGCCGTCGCGTTAGCTAATTTCACGCTCTCATATATATCGTAACCTTTCATCCTCCCGGTTATGAGGCCTGCGTTGAATGCGTCGCCTGCTCCGGCCTCGTCAACGACCTTTGTCTTGTATGCTGGGACGTCGACTCTCGTGTCCTTCGCGAAGACGCTTGCACCTTCAGCCCCTTTTGTAACTATCAGCGTCTGGTTTTTGTCAGGCTTAATCTTGAACCCTAATCTCTCAAGGTGCTTCAGTTCGTGGTGGTTCAGCACTATGACGTCGCTGCCCTCAACAACAGTCTTGAACGCCCTGGGGACCCTATCCATCTTGAAAATCCCATAACCTGGGTTGTAGACCTTAAGGCAGTTCCTATACGACTCGACAACCCTATGATGCATCTCAAGATAAGTCCTTGCCATGTAAACGGCCTTCACGTCCTTCGGAAGCTGTTTTCCGAACTCCTTCTCAGGGTTTAGGTCGTCGAGCTGTTCGGTGACGCCTCGGAAGAAGAAGCTTATGTGCTCCCCTCCGGTCTTGTAGAACATGCTCTTTGTCGTGTCGCCGAATATGCCCTTCAGGTAGAGCTTTATGCCATGGTCCTCCATATACTCCCTATAATCCTCAGCATCTGTTCCTATGACGCTAACGAGACCTACCTTGAGTCCGAGTTTCTTCGCCCCCATCGCGGTGTTCGCCCCCATCCCACCATAGAACCGGTGGCCTTTCAGGATGTCAGCTGATTCGTTCGCCTCAGGCAGTTTTTTGACTTCATAGAAGTTGTCTATCGCAGTGTCTCCGAAGACTAGAAGGTCGAGTCCCATGCCAACCACATTATTAATACCCTGGTCTAATTAAATACAAAAGCAAGATATCTGTTCCCCCGAGGGAACAGCATCAGTCGTGATATGGTTTGGCAGATATCAGCTTATCAGACAAGCGGCGGAAGCCGCCGGTCGCTCATATGCGGAAAGTTCAAAAAAGAAACGTAACACCCTACATAACACTTACCTTAATATTCCTCCTTGGGTTCTATGTACGACTGGAGCCTTACCTCTACGAGCCTAACATACCGTACGGCCTTGGAGATGCGGCATTCCACTATCAGGTCGGGAAGACGCTGTACGAAGGCAAAAGCTTGGATTACCTATGGAATGGCCTAGGTAGTAACTTACGCCACGATAGATTCTACTATCCGCCGCTATCCTACTATCTGATGGCATTTTCTGCCAGGCTTACAGGGGATTTCCAGCACATAGTCTATGTAGTGAATGCACTCTTCAGTTCACTCGCAATCCTCACAACATACCTGCTAATCAGGGAGCTTCTAGGCGAGTATCCTGCCTTGGCGTCTTCTCTATTCATCGCGCTGAGCATAAGGGATATATCCTCCCTCCACTGGGGCCAATGGCATACAGCATACAGTCTAGCTTTCGTACCGCTCATACTCTACTTCGGAATCAAGTCCATGGAGAAAAACACTTATCTATATCTATTCGCCTTCTCAACAGGATTGTGCATCTTAACATATCCCCCAACCGCTGTGTTCCCCTTAGCCTCCTTCATCCTATTTGCTTTTTTCCAGACTAAGGGGAAACTACCCTGGAGTCTGCGACAACTTCTACTGTCCTTGACGATACTTCTCATCACAGTCTCCCCAATGTACTCAAGCTGGGGGCAGTTGGTCAACCACACAGTCAGTGAAGGTGGTGTGGATTGGAATCAGTTGGGGTTAACCTCCTGGTACCCTCCAGAAATGAAAGGCATTCCAGTGTATCCAAAGGAATGGTATGCTCCAATATTCGTCTACACACTTCCAGGCTTGGTTCTTATTCTGATTGGAGTAGTGATTCTCCTCCTAAAGTGCAAGGCAAAGGCAGCCCATATACCATTAAGGCTTTCCGCTGTTATGGTGGCGGTCTTCTACATACTACTCCATTCCACCCTCCATTTCAGCCATATGAGGGCTCTAAAGGTTGTAACACTAGAACCTTATGTCCTTTTAATAGCGTTTTCAGTGCCATTATCAACGAAGCTTGTGAAAGGTCGTGGGATAAAAGCAGCCTACCTACTACTACTAGCAATCTTAGTATTGACCCAACTACCCCCTCTGTGCAATGTCGGGGAGAATCTATTCCCTGTTGGCGTTCGCCTAACACCAATGCAGATGGAGGCGTTGAACTGGCTTAAAACAAACACTGGTGGGCGGTCCTTGGTAGCATACTTCGGTTACAATGACTTCATGCTGTCCTGGGGTACCGTCTTGAGTGACAGGATGCTTCTTAGGCCATTAAATGGCACATACTACATTGAAAAGGAGCCTGTTAAATTAACTGGTGAAGTCTATGCCCTTCTTGACTCGAACATGCCTTTCATCCAACCCCAAAGGAGGGCTGAGAGGTTAAGGGAAGTGAGGGCAGTCAACGATAAACTGAGTGAGAACTCTGTGCCTGTGTTCACCAACGATGAGATAATAATAAGAAGGATTAATACAAATTTATCTTCCCTCAAGTGAAATTATAGCGAATTGCATACGTCATCGTACTTTGCTTAACTAGAACTCGACTTAAATTCGTGCAATTCGATATATCTGATTGCAAATGCCAAAATCCAAAGTACGAGAACATTTGCAATCACCTATAACTACAATGAAAATCGTCCTGTCGATAGGCGGCAGTGTGTTGGCTCCGGATGGAGTTGACCTCGAGTACGTCAAGAACATTGCTGACCTCCTGATTAAGCTTTCAGTGAAGCATAAGCTGGCTGTTGTCGTCGGCGGCGGCGCACCGGCGAGGAAGGCCATCTCTAAGGCGCGGGCGGGCGGTGCTTCATGGGCTGAGTGCGACTATGTCGGGGTCCTTGCCACACGGTATAATGCCAATGCGTTAATCCGCGCTCTTGCTGGGCGGTCCAACCAGGAAATCCCAACGTCCCTACCCGAGGCAGTAGTCTTGTTCGGCAATAAAATCCTCGTCATGGGCGGGACCGAACCTGGGCATTCGACTGATGCGGTCGCCGCGTTGATTGCCGAGTGGGTGAGGGCGGACTTGTTCATAAACGCCTCTAACGTTGACGCGGTGTATGACAAGAACCCGAAGGAGCATAAGGATGCGAAGCCGTTCAAGGAGGTGGACATAGCGACCCTCCTGAGGATAGTCGGCGGCGGCTCAATGGAAGCCGGGAAGTACCCACTACTCGACTTAGTCTCTGCGAGGATAGTAGAACGAAGCAAAATAAAGACCATAATCCTCGATGCCAGGAACCTAAAGAACTTGGAGGATGCGATAGAAGGCAGACATTTCAAAGGCACCACACTCTTGTTCTAAGATTTATCCAAGATAGAGTAGGAGACCACAACCTTTATGTTGTGGATGAATGCGCATGTACATCTTCTACTCTATCAGGATAAAACCACAGCCTAAAGGATGGGGGTTATTATCTTGCAAAGGTGATATCTACTTCATGTACGTGAAGCGCACGATTCTTTTCACTATAAGCGTGCTTCTTCTTGCCACGCTCCTCTACTCCCTTGACTACGATGAGTTCTTCCGCGCCGCCTCTAAGCTGACCTTCGGCTCTGTTGCGTTGCTTTTGATACTGCAGGCTGTCATCATGTTACTTAACTCCCTGAAGTGGTATGTCCTTCTGCGCCGCTACGCGGTTTCGTTCGTCAACGTATTCACCACCTCCCTCATAGGTTCTATGGTCAACAACCTGACTCCCGCGGGCGTCGCAGGTGGCGAGCCCATCAAGGCGTATGTGCTGAGCAGGATTGACAAGATAAAGATGGAGAAGGCCTTCGCCACAGTATTTGTTGACTTGTTCGTCACAATCCTCCCAGTCCTCCTTTTAGACCTTCTGGCAATTATGCTTATATTCCACTACTCCTTCGACCTGAGGATAGCCTGGCTTCTTGCCATCATATCCCTCTTCCTCATAGCATTGATTGCCGCTTCGTTTAGCATACTCCTTGACAGGGAGCCGTCGATGAAGTTCTTCAACAGGCTTCTGGCAATATTCGCAAGGATCAGTTTCCTGAGGAGGCATGTGCTCAGGGTTGAGAGTCGCGTCGACGAGTTATTCAGTAGCTTCCACAGGGGGATAAAAGACAATATGATGGATGTGTGGACGCTCTCCGTTGCACTCCTCATATCCTCGCTCGTATGGGTCCTGAGCATAGTGAGGATATACCTCATATTCGTGCTCTTGGGCGTTTCTGTGAACTTCGACGTCATACTGATAGTCTACACGGTGATGGTCACGGTCGGCGCACTGCCACTACTGCCCGGCGCCATCGGGTTGTGGGAGTGGGTCGGCACAGGACTTTTCACACTGTTCGGTATAAGCCTTGAGGTCGCCGCGGTCATAGTGTTTTTGGACCGGATACTATTCTTCTGGGCCCCGATTATCGCCGGTTTCCTGGCGTCTCTTCACGTCGGCTTAAATGTCATGCGCCTTGTGGACAGGCCGGAGTAGATTTCCTCAAGGCGGTCGATGCTCTTCTCAACTGAATTCCTTTCAGCCTCCATCAGGCAGTTCTTAGATAGTATGCTCTTGTTCTTATAGCATTCCTCAATCTTCTGTAGGAGCTCGTCAATGTTCCCCCTCGCGTAGTGGTATCCTGTGACGCCGTTCGTTATCGTGTTCTTTAGCGCAAGCACTGGCACCCCCACCACCGGCACCCCAGCCGCCATGGACTCTAGGGCGACGAGCCCCTGCGTTTCCGCAACGCTCGGGAACACGAAGACATCGAGTGTCGAGTAGAATTCCCTGAGGGTATTTCTGTTAAGGAAACCCAGGACCTTAACGTTCCTCTTCCCTTCAGCCAGCTTCTTATAGTACTCCTCTGCAGGGCCTTTCCCTGCAATCAGGATTGTGCCGTTGAACCTGTCCGCGGCGTTTATCAAGTCCTCAACGTGCTTCTCATAGCTTAACCTCCCGCAGAATCCGATGACTTTGCTGTCCTCTATGCCATATTCTCTTCTGAATCCGCTCCCATCCACTCTGTAAAACTGGCTCAAATCTATCCCGTTGCTCAGGACCTCCACATCCCTGACGCCGTTTCCCTCCAACCGCTCCCTAATAGCCTGGGATGCGGTGGTGACCAAGTCGAATGAGTTTAGCAAAATCCGCTCCCATGGTCTGTACATTCCCTTCAGGACCCATATGAGAATCCTGTTTGAGGTGAGATACTGCGTGTACTCGTCGATTGGCGTGTGGAAAGTCAGAATCTTCGGTATCTTATGCGTCCTGGCTGCAAGCAGTCCGGCGACAGCCATTCCTACGACTCCGTGCTCATGGATTATGTCAAGGTGCTTAGTTTCATCACTAATATTAAGCGGCATCGCGAAGCGGTAGCCTTTGTAGAAGTTGAGACCAACCGACTTGAAGGGATATTCGCGCTCCTTTGGTGTGTAGCTCCCCTCCCCAGGGTAGTATATGTACACATTATGGCCGCGTTCCTCAAGTTTCCTCCTCCACAACTCTACGGTGTATGTTACCCCGTTCACCTGCGGGAAGTAGCTGTCAGTGAAAAATCCGATGTTCATGTTACATTAGTGACTCGTACGCTCTCTTGAGTTGCGCGCCAACGATCTTTAGGTTGTGCTCCTGTGACATTATGTGCGCGTTTTCAGCTAGCTCCTCGCAACGTTTCTCGTCGCACATCAGCGCTCTGAGGTGCCTCTGGAATTCCATAAGGTCTTTCGCCTTAAGGCAGTTCACACCGTGCTTGAGCCAGCCGTCGTATGTTGGTATGTCGCGCACAATTATTGGCTTGCCGCAGGCTGCGGCCTCCAATATGGCGATGCCTTGGTTTTCGCAATAGCTTGGGAACACGAATATGTCGCCTGCATTGTATGCCGCGACAATTTCCTTAACAAACCCTGTTATCATGACGTTGGCCGGTTTGTTCTTCACAGCAGTCTTGATTTCCCGGTCCACGAAGTTCCCGTAGTCCCTCCCGACCCAGAGGAATCTGTTCTGGGGGAACATCCTTGCAAGTTCCATGAAATCCAGGATACCCTTCCTCTTGAACACATGGCCTACGCTGTACGGTACAATCCCTTCAAACTTGTATCTGGTCCTGTAGGATTCACGGGCTTTCCTGTCCGGCTTGAATCTCTCAATGTTCACGCCGTTGCTTACCACATGCGTCTCACGCCTGAGGCCGTAGCTTCTTATGACGTTCTTCGTGTATTCAGTCGGCGATATGAGCATGTCCGCCTGGTCGTAGAAGAACCTTAGGTAAGTTTTAAGCCTGGGGGCTAGTCTCGTCGTCAGCCTGAAGCTGTCCTTGAAGTCCTCGGCTGTCGTGTGGGTGTGCATCACGACCGGTATGCCATCCCACTTCATCTTCTGTGCGACATAGGCTGAACGCAGGCCTATGGTGTTTATGTCTATGACGTCGAATTTGTCGTTGTGGTCTCGTGTGACCTCAACGCCGTTTAGTCTTAGGGCCTCCTCCTGGTGGTCTATGGCGCTGCCTATCCCACTGCCTACAAGGACCTTACTCAGTTCACCGAAGAGGCATACTTTCATTATCACACGTAGCTAAGCCACTTATCGTATTTCCTTTCCTTGCCTGACACTACGTCGAAGAACTTCCTCTGTATCCTCAGCGTGATTGGGCCTGGTTTACCTATCATATGCCCGTCTACCTCGCGTATCGGCGTGACCTCAGCCGCTGTCCCAGTGAGGAACGCCTCGTCGGCGGTGTAGAGTGTCCCCTTATCCATATCCCTCTCGATTACCTGGATTTTCATGTCCTTCGCTATCCTCATCACGCTGTCCCTGGTTATGCCCATCAGTATGCTTGCATGCTCTGGCGGAGTGTACACCCCTCCATCCTTTACGATGAATATATTCTCACCTGAGCCTTCAGACACCATGCCCCTGTTGTTGAGCATTATGGCCTCGTCATATCCTGCCTTCAGAGCGTGTAGTTTAGCGAGTATGCTGTTTATGTACTGTCCGGTGGCCTTCGCCCTCGTCGGTATCACGTTGCTGTTGAACCTCTCTATAGACACTATCATGGTTCTTATGCCGTTCTTCATTCCCTCTTCGCCGAGGTAGCTCCCCCACGGCCAAACTGCTATTGCAACGTCGACTGGGCATTTGAGCGGGTTCAATCCCATCTCCCCGTAGCCCCTGTATACTATCGGCCGTATGTAGCATGCGTCTAGCTTGTTTGCTTTTATCGTCTTCTTTATTGCATCCTCAACCTCTGTTTGTGTGTAGGGTATGCTCATATAGTAGAGCCTTGCCGAGTCGAAGAGGCGTTTGACGTGCTCCCTAAGACGGAATACCGCCGGCCCCTTAATAGTCTTGTAGCATCTTACGCCTTCGAAGACGCCTGAGCCGTAGTGTAGGGCGTGCGTCAGTATGTGTGTCTGGGCGCTGTCCCAGCCCACAAGGTTCCCATTCACCCAGATTTTGTCTGTTTTTGTTATAGGCATATCGCTCACCTCTAATACATTACTCTCTCCAATCTTATTTCAACGTCTTTTCTTATTATCGTGACTCCTGGTTTCTCGACCACGGAACCTACCTTCCTCAGGTCGTATTTTTCGCCGTATTTGGCGACTATCTCCTCAGCGTCCTTCGATGAGACCATGATGCAGAAACCCACCCCCATGTTGAATGTACGGTACATCTCCTCATCCGAGACCTTCCCCAGCTCCTGTATCTTCTTGAATATCATCTGCGGCTCTGGCATCCCGTCCAGCTTGAAGCCGTGTTTCGTCAGCCTGCACAGGTTCAGGAATCCCCCTCCGGTTATATGAGCGAGGCCGTGTATGTCATAGTTCTTCAGGAGTTCCAGGACTTCCTTCACATATATCCTTGTGGGCGTGAGTATGTTCATCCACATATTCCTCGGCAGCACCCTCCTTGCGAGGGTGAGTCCGTTGCTGTGTATGCCTGAGCTTCCGAAGCCGAGGACCACGTCCCCGACGCTTATCTTCTCACCTGTGACTATCCTATCCTTCTTGACAATTCCTATGACTGCCGCCGCTATGTCAAAGCCTTTGCCGCCAACTCCCGTTATTATGTCCGGCAGAGATGCAGTCTCCCCCCCGACGATTGCTATGTCCGACTGCTTCGCACCCTCGTAAAGGCCTTTCGATATCTCCTTAGCCATCTCGCCGTTAGTATGTTGCATTGCGAGGTAGTCCACCATTGATATCGGCTCGGCGCCGAGGCATATCGCGTCGTTCACGTTCATAGCAACGCAATCTATACCGATTGTGTCGTACTTCTGAAGTTCCTGCGCGACAAGCACCTTGCTCCCGACGCCGTCCATGCAGAATGCGAGCGCGTATTCGCCCATGTCTATGAGGTTCGCGTAGGCTCCGATATCCTGCATGACATCGCCTAGCCTCCCCCTCCTGGTGCTGAACGTCTTTCTGACCCAGCCCTGTATGCCCTTAACAGCCCTATCCTCCTTCCTAAAGTCAACGCCAGCCTTAGCATAAGTGTCAGGCTTTTTGTCCAGCCCCTTTTTCATAGGCTTACCTTATGGTAGTCCTCTTATAAAATCCAGAACCTGTTTTGGGGTGTCAGCGATAAAATCCGGTTTCTCAGCCTCCAGTCTCTCCCTGCTGTGCAGGCCCCAGGTCACGGCCGCGACCGCCATGTCCGCCTCCCTACATGCCTGTATGTCCTCGACCATGTCTCCGACGTACGCACACTCAGATGGTTTCACTCCAAGCTTCCGTGTAGCGTACAAGAACGGCACAGGCGAGGGTTTTCTCTCCTCAAAGTCATCCCCTGAGACCACGACACCCATGTTCTTGAGTATGTCGTTCCTTTCAAGCTCCCTGACGAGCGGCCTCCTCGGCGCAGAGGAGACCACACCCAAAAGGTAGTCCCTGCTCAACTCATCCTCGAATTCACTCACCCACTCGTATGCGAGCGGCCGTTCGGTGCTTATCTTATGGTCCCAGTAGTCGATGACATACTCCTCATGCTCGCTCAAGCCCATGTCGTCTAGCATGTCGCGCCAGTCATGCCTGAACTTCTCCTGATACTCCTGCCTCGTCCAAGGCCTGAGGTCGAAGTGGTCGAATATCTCGGTGTACGTCTCCACCATGAATCCGAGGACGTCCCATAACGTACCGTCCCAGTCTAAAAGAACAGCCTTAACCATATTTTATCCCAAGGAAACTGATTGCATTCTTTGATGTAACCTCCTCAACCGTACTGACGTCAACTCCCCTGATTTCCGCAACCTTAAGGGCTGCGGCCCTCACGTTCGCCGGCTCATTACGCTGCCCCCTCACGGGGCTCAGGAAAGGAGCGTCAGTCTCAAGTACTATAGACTCAAGAGGCAGGTCACCAACAAGGGTCTGCTTGCTCTTGGCGTACACGACATTCGTCGGTACAGATATCAGGCAACCGAAATCGATGGCGTCCAAAGCCTCCCCTAAAGTCCCTGAGAAGCAGTGCATTATAGCTCTAACCTTATGCCCTGCGAGTATATTAATGCACTCAGACTCCGCGTCCCTAGAGTGCACAACTGCCGGGAGCTTCAAATCCCGACTCAGCTTAACGAGCGTTGTGAAGTGCTCCCTCTCAACTTGGCGGCCGGCTTCGTCTTTCACCCAATAGTAATCGAGCCCGATTTCGCCTAATCCAATGATCTTATCTCGGTTGCCTTTAATCAACTTGCACATCCTGGCGAATTTGTCCTCGTCAAGTTCGCTTGCGGAAAAACCGAGCATGCAGTATACGTTCCTATACCGTTCAGCCAGCATAAGTCCCTTTTCCACTAACCCCACATCCACTGTGGAATTGACTACTAAAATGTCCTTAGCCCTCTCTACAACTGCATCTCTATCGGCGTCGAACTCCTTGAAGTCAAGGTGGCAGTGGACGTCAATCAACATACTCGACTCCTATGGCATCCCCGACCTTGACGCCAAGCCTCTCAGCAGCGTTCCCCCTGTTAACCCCCACCTCTACCAGCCCGTGGCTCCCAATCAACACGACCAAACCCCCCTCCACAAGGTCGGAGTAAGTTATGGCAGTGGAGGCGTCGTAATTTTTCCCTCCATGGCGGACGACTGCCTTCTTGCCCGCAACCATCTCAACAGCGACAGTAGTCACAATGTTTCCGAAGGAATCCACATATACGACCATGTCCTCCTTCACATCAAGCTTCCCGATGTCATCAACCCTCCTGCCTAATCCGTCCACGTCGGCGCCTTTGGAAATCAATGCCGCAGCCGGGGCGAAGACGTCCCTGCCGTGGAATGTGAGTGACAGGTCACTCAAACCAGCCCTCTCTTGTACAATCTTGCCGTCCAACTCCACAACCCTCACCACCTCCTGACCCCTCAGAGCCCACCTCAACACGCCGTTATCAGGGCCGATTAACATGCAGTACTCTGTCTCAACAGCTACAGCCTTCCGCTGTGAGCCGACACCGGGGTCTACAACGGCTACGTGTACAGTGTTTTTCGGGAAATGCCTCCAAATCCTGGATAGTATGAACGCTCCCTCAATGATATTATGTCTTGAGACTGAATGGGTGATGTCAATAACGTCGGCTAGTGGGTTGACTTTCCTCACAACCCCCTTCATCTCGCCGACATAGTAGCTGCCGTGAAAGTCAGTGGTTAAAGTAATCAACTGTGCCATCTTAACTATCAAACCATATTGGGCTTAATAAGCGGATTAAGGTTAGCCATCTCGACAAGGGACATACCACTGAAGGCATGCCAGACTGCCGGCGCAAGGCTTAGAATTGTCAGCAGGAGCGATATATAAAATAATGCCCACACAAGGTAGTGCGGGACGAGCTCTCTCTCGTACGAGAAAGAAAAAGGCAAGGCAAGAAGTGGGAGGGCAGGTAGAAGATACCTTACACTCCAGCACCAAGTACCCAGTGGACTGAAAAAACGACCATAAATCAAAAGGAGGATTACCACCGAGATTGCCACCACACTATTCTCATCCCTTTTCTCCTTCAATATACCCACTACCGAAGCGAGGACTATCGGTTGTGTCATGACCAGAATCAACACCATCAACGGCACTGTTTTCATAAGATTGTTACTCCAAAAATAACTGCTAGTGTGGTCAATGAGCGTAAGCTCACCATTCAAAGATTGCAGGGTCGTATTATAGCCCGTCATGAATGGCATCCCAAAACATACCATATTATACGCAATGAAGACCCAGCCTAAGAGGATAAAACCCAATGCAAAAAATCCCACAGCCTTAAACCCTCTCTTATATGCGGCATATAGGGCGAGCACAAAGGCTAGGGAAACAAGAGTTGGTTTACTCAGGGGCATAAGGCCAGCCAGAAGTCCGGAATAAACCATATGCCTTAATCCCCCTAACTTAGAATATCTCAGCATGAAGTAGAACGAACCTGAAACCAGGGCGGCCGAAAGTATGTCTGCATAGAACACTTCACTGTATGTGAACATCATAGTCCCCAAGCCAAAGAACATCGTTGTTTTTGCTGCGGAATCTTTTGTAACGTAGAGTTCGCATGTGTAGTAGATGAAAACACAGGTTAACCACCCGAGCAGAACGTTGAGCAGATACAACCCTGGTTCACGGAGTAAAATATAAAACGGGACCCCCAGGAAGGAAAGTCCGGGTGAGTGGGTTATGTAGACCCTACCCCCAACACCACGGCTTAAGCTTATAGGATTTTTTAACCCTGAAACATCATCAAAAACGTTTAATCTGCCGTTGTCGGCTATCTCTCTTGTAAGCTGGTAATATCGCTGTCCATCACCATAAAAACTTGTTGGCACTCCAACCCACCACTCTGCCTTTCTATGGTGGCTGATGTTCTGGGGGCTGTAGAACATGAACGCAACATAAACAAACAAGATGAAGATGAGGACCCTCCTATCAGAAGAAAATTCCATCAAACAACCTCTCGCAATGTCATCTTTCCTTCATACAATGCCTTCCCGAGTACGACCCCCCATGCTCCAACCTCTTCACACGCATCGACATCCACCTTGCTTGTCACCCCACCTGAAACTATGACAGGATTATGCGTTGACCTCACAACCTCCCTCACCCGCTCATTGTTGACTCCCCCCATCCTACCTTCGACGTCAACGTCAGTGTACAGGAAACCCCACACCAAGTCTCCGCAGGCCTCCATAACCTGGGCAGCTGTGAGCCTGCTCTCTGCGGCCCATCCTCCGCTTACCACCCTCCCACCCTTAGAGTCGACTGACACGATAATCCTATCACTATACTCCTCAAGTTCCTTCAGGGTCTTGAATCCAGGGTACTCCTTCACAGCCATGGTCCCTATTATTATCCTATCCTCCTCCCCCAACTCCTCAAGTAGCATCCTTGCAGAATCAATGTCGCGTATTCCGCCACCTAATTCGACTGGAACTGCGCAACTTCTCTTGACCTTAAGCATAACCTCAAGGTTGCTGCCGAAACCGAGCGCAGCGTCCAAGTCGACCAAGTGGAGCATACTAGCGCCCTCACCAACCCATTCAAGCGCCTTCTCAACAGGGTCGCCATAGTCTATCCTAGTCTCAGGCCTTCCGCCTACCAATTGCACGCACCTGCCGCCCATCAAATCGACGGCCGGGATGACCTGCATAACCTACTATTTAATCGCCGGACCATATATTAGTCATGGCAAGGCGTTCGGCCGCGGCGCATGCGCGCCACGCAAAGAAGAGGCAGGAGTTCGAGGCTGAACTTTCAAAATATCAGACTCTCGCCAGGGAGTTGCGCAACTCCAGCGAAAGCACGCTTGTGAAAACCCACAAGCAGAGGGAATACCACAAGAAGATACTTGAAATACAAAGTCAGATGGAGAAGCTCGGAAAGTAACTAGTCCCCGAACATGCTCGCGAACCCGCTTGTAGCATCCTCACCAATTGCCGTGTCCTTCCTCTCACTTACTACCCCCCCGCTACTCCCTCCCTCCCGCAACGCAATCAGCCTGTCAAGCTTCTGGTTAACCCTTATCATGCTCCTCTCCATCTCGCTGAGAATCTGCATGATATACTCAAGAGTCGGGACGCTGCCGTGGCTGCCGTACTGGCCTATCCTAAACTCCCTCTGAGGCCTCTGTATGCTGAACACCAGCCCAGTGCATGTTATGCCATTCGGGCAGACTTCGACCATGTCGCTGTGCAGTCTTTTTATCCTGCTCTTATCCCCCTCAACCACCACGACCAGCGTCCTGGTAGCTGCTAAAAGGACGCTACCCTCAAGGCCGTGCGCGTAGATCTCCTCCTGCACCCTCACCCTGAACCACTCCCCATCCTCGCCGACTATGTGAAATTTCGCAGACACCATCTCACACCCTCCGCCAAATCCACAACAGATTCATCACTCTGAAGCGGCCTGTCCTGCCCTCTGATTCTCTCGTACGTCTCCTTCCTGAGGAGGTTCTTCACTTCCACGTCAAGTTCACCACATGCTCTCCTCAAGGCCTCGTAGGATTCGCTGTCGTGTTTGAGGAAGCAGACCACGCCCTTATAATATTGCCTGTGGGCTGTTAAGTACTGTCTTATCCTTTCTGCCGTCACCTCCACGTACCTTGCCTTAATCTCAGGCGTCTCCAGGCTCTCATCCCAATCGTAGCTTTCGAAGGGGTACCTGTCCTCGAACTCCCGCGGCACTACTCCGGCGTTGCTCAACATGACTTCATGGAAGTTGTTCCTCCCCTCCTCCTCAAGGACACCGATTATCCTCTCATGAGTCTTGGAAAGGGAGTAGGGTTTCCTCCTGGAACATGGGAGGAATAAAAGCACCCTCCCCTCAGGTGGCCTGTACCATCTTATCAGATAGTCCTGCCAGACTTCGTAGTGTGGGTGGGTCAGGTACCATTCTCCGACGCCAACGAGGTTCTCCTTGGATTCGTCAGGGAACGATGGAGTGAACTTAAATGTCTCAGCATCGAACTCCACTTTCGGATTTCCTCTCCATTTTCCACTAGCATCCTCGAATTCCTTTTTAGATAGAAAATTCCACTCTCCATTCACCCACATCCGAAATAATGGGGCATTCGCATGCGGTAGGGTGTTTATGAGCACTATACTATCAGAGTGTTTGAGTGCGTATTCCACGTCCTTGTCCAGGTTCTTCCTCCCATCCTTAATAAACGGTGGATTCACGAGGAGGTAGGTCCTGACCTTAAATCCTCCCTCATGAACTACCCTCGCAGCTGTCTCATATTCCTTCGTACCATAGCCTTTATTCAGCTTCTTCAGGAGATTGTCATCAGAGGACTCTAAGCCGATTGCGACAGTAAGCTGGAAACCCTTGAACTCCTCAAGAAATTCCGTTTTCACGAACTCAGGCCTTGACTCGAGTGTTATTTTTTCAACATTCTTCCGTTTGCACTCGTCAATAAAGTATCTCCTGGCTTCTGATGGTATCTGCTTCTCGTCGAAGAAACTTCCTGAGCCGAAGACTTTCACCTCCCCCTCAACCAGTCCGCTGAAGAATTTTCGTAGGCACTCCTTCACGTTCTCGGCTGTCGGTTGGATTCCCCTTACCCTCCCGTAGCCGCAGAAAAAGCACCGGGCATGATTACATCTTCCTGAATTAAGTATCAGCACTGCCATTACCTGCGTCCCCTCATCCTAGCAAGTTCATCCCTCACCTTCTCTCCCTCAACCTCCTGCATAACCTTACTCAACTCTATATCCTTCCTCAACCTTATGTTAACTCCGCCGAATATGCTTCTTTTGATATCGACCGCCCCCATCCTATCCAGCTCCTTGACCCATGCGCCCACTAAACCCGGGTCAGCTCCCAACTTTTTTGCAGCATCCTTCAGGCTTACTGGTGATTTCTCCTCCAACATCCTCAAAAGTAGCCTAACATCCCCCTCCCCTTCAACTGATCCAACCACTCTCTCAACTGGCTTGGGTTCTGCTCTTTCAGGCTTGACTTCATTTACCTGCGTCAACTCTTCTACCTTCCCCTCAGGTTTGGATTCCTCGACATATACGCCCTCAACTTCACCCTCGGGGATTTCCCCCCCCGCCCTTATCCTTCTTAGTAGCTCTTCTAATTTCCCCCTCTCAGCGCATTCACGATCTAATCTCACATGCACTTCACCAACCTTTTCCTGCACTTCTCTCTTGCCTTGCCTTCGAACCTCCTCAAGCCTCTCCTCAAGTTCGGCCTTACTCTTCTTCTCTGCTATGAGGTCAGCCTTTATACTATCCAATATCCGTGTTTTCTCCTCAAGTTCAGCCTCCAGTTTTTTAATCTTTTGCTGTTCCCCTTCTAATTCGCTGCGTAAGTCATCCTGTGGGGTAATGTCCCCCTCCACTCCAATGGCCTCACTATTTTCCCTCACCTTTCTATACTTTTCCCAAAACTCTTTCGTCGGTTTCAGAAGCCCTTTGGCGTCGACCTCAACGTATCTTTTACCAAGAAGCACAGTCACCCACTTGTCCATAATGCTCCTTTCAACACCTAGAATCTCAGCAGAGTCTGTCGGGCTTATCCCCTCCTCTCTTATCACAAGGTTGAGCAGGCTCTTGATGGTCTTCTTCTCATCCATCAAAACATCCCAGACGTCTTCCATAAGTTAATTCTTCACAACGCTCCTATTAAACGCTTCCCCCCACTCTTACTCTCCATCATATGCCTTTTTTTCTGGTACCTCTTAAACCTAATCAGAACTCCCTTAGTAGGCTTTATGTTCGGGTTAGGATTGTTGCGGCTCTCCACCTCAGCAAGGCCTTTAGATATTAAAAGCGTAATCCACCCGTCTATGACGTTCTTACTAACGCCTATTATATCCGCAGCCTCAGAGGCCTTGATCCCCCCAGTGTAGACGACAAGCTTTAACAGGCTTTTCGCCGTCTTCTTGCCCCCACCCATGCACTCCATTAACTTTTTTAGTTCCTGGATGTTCATTCGCCTCTCCTCCTCGCGCTCATGGATGGCCTTCCATTCGCGCCTGCGCTCGTCTACCTCATCCACTCTCGTCCCCCTCACCGTACCTGCTCTTCACTACCCTCCTTATCTCCTCAGCCTTCTTTTCGCCGATGCCTTCGATAGCTTGTAACTCCTTCCTGCCTGTCGTCATAACCGCTTCGACAGAGTTGAACCTCTCAAGGAGGCGATCAGCCAGGACTGCCGACACGTTAGGCAGTGACTCGACGATGAACCGTTGCTTCTCCTTCAAAAGTTGCGGCTTCCTCTCGCCACGCAACGCGACCGGACGACCGCTCTCCTCTTGCTCCCTCCTTGCTATCATATAAAGCATACGAGCCGTGTCCTCCTCGTTTTCTGTCGGTATGACCGGCACGTTGAAGTCAACGGCGATGGCAGCCAGCGCCCCCCTGGCAGCGTTGGGGTGTATGTTCCTTTGCGAATAGATGCTCTCCCTCCCCTCTAGTATGAGCACAGGAATCTGGAAGTTCCTCTTCATTTCAGAAAGCTGGCTCATAAGTCTCTTGTCCACTATGCTCTGCAGGAAATCACCGACAGTCTTTCTTTCGACACAGACCCTGTCGGATAGCAGGAAGTCCCCGACTGGAAGCTGCTTCAATTCGATGTCGCATACCTCCTTCAGGACTGATAGTATCTTGCTGTTGCGCTCCCTAACGTCGACTATCACCTTAACTCTACTCCCCTTCTCCACGGCATACTGGAATAGGCTTTGCTGCCCGAATCCCTTGGAGTTATCTTCGGCAGTTGGCTCCTCTTCAACTACTCCGTACTCTCCGATACTCTTCTGCTTCACCAAGCCCTTCCTCATGTCCCTTACCATTTCCCCCATCTTCCGTTCCTTATGGAATGCCGCCCAGTAGTAGCCTTCATCCATCGTGCCCTTCGCTATCATTACGTAGACTTCCCCTCTTGCGCTCCTCCCAGTCCTTCCCCTCCGCTGTATAGTCCTAATCTCTGAAGGAACCGGCTCATAAAAAATGACAGCATCCACTTTCGGTATGTCCAAACCCTCCTCAGCAACGGACGTGGCGATAAGCGCGGTGTACGCGCCCTCCCTGAACTTATTTAACACCTCAACCTGCCTCTTCTGCGTCATCCCCTCCTTCAAGCCCCTCGCAGCCTGGCCTATGAACTCGTGTGCGAGTATGTCAGCCTCGTTCAGCCTCCTAATTATCATGTCTACTGAGTCCCTATACTGCGTGAACACGAGCACCTTCCTGCCCTTGTACCTTGAGACTATTCTCACAAGCTCCTCAATCTTTGGATGCTCCACCCCCTCCTTCCGCATCTTCGCAACCACCGTCATCGCCTTCATGAGGGCTAGGTCCTTCATCAACCCCTTCACAGCCTTGCTGCCCTGTTTCCTCAACCTCTCGAAGTACTCATCTACTGCTGCGATCCCTTGAGTTTCCAGAAGCTCTATACCGTGGTTCACCTTGATTGCAGCCGCAACTGTCGACGCCGCCGCATACGCTTCAACTCCAGAGCTTATCTCCCCCCTAACCTTGTGCTGAGCCTCTAAAAGCGCCCTCTTATTGACTCGCCCCATGTTAGAACTCTGCACGTAACCGAATTCCTTAAGCTTCTCAATCTCATCCTTAAGGACTGCCTTCAATAGCTTCTGCACCTGCTTGAATTCTTGAGGGAGCTCCACCATCACCCAGTGGACTTTAACATCCTGTATGTACGGCTTCACGTCAGAGTCGAGGTCTGTCTTAGCCTCCACGTACTTGGTGCGAAGGTTTGCGCAAATCTCCTCCACCTTATCGCGCTCGCTTGAGGGGCTTGCAGTCAACCCAAGGCTCATCGGATGCTCTGCAGATTTCACATACTCTGCACCTATCGCCACGTAACTGTAATCCCCAACAGCCCTATGAGCCTCGTCGAACACCACAAGCGACACGTCGCGGAGACTCACCCCCCTGATGACGTCGTTCTGTATCGTCTGGGGTGTCGCGAATATTACCCTGTTCCCGACCCACATCTCCCGCCTCTTTTCGACAGCATCCTCTCCAGTGAGAACGCACATCTCCTCAACATTTAAAAGCTCCCGGAAAGTCCTCATGTGCTGCACCACAAGCGGCTTCGTAGGTGCAAGAAACAATACCCTGCTACCTGGATACTTCTGCAGGCGGTGAGCGGCAACCATTGCAGCGATAACAGTCTTGCCAAGTCCGGTCGGCAGGACGACAAGCGTGCTCTCCTCCACAGCCCTGGCTACGATACTCTCCTGGTAGCGGCGCAACTGTAACTTGCCCTCCCTCACTAAAGGATGCTCCACGAACATCAGTATAATATTAGCGCCGACATTTAACTCAGTAGCTCCCCAGGTTCTTGAGGTAAGTCGTCTTCTCCCTTATCTTCCTGTGTAGTGCGTCCATCTCATCAGCGCTCATGTTGTTGTTCTCAAAGTCCACGTAGAAGACGTACTCCCCTAGTTTTCGCCTGGAGGGTCTTGATTCGATGTTGGTGAGGTTTATGTTTTTCTCGGCGAATATTCCGAGTATGCTGTGCAGGGCCCCAGGCTCATTTTTTGTAGCGAATATTATCGACGTCTTCGGGCCGTATGAGGCTTGTCTTGAGAGTGCAATGAACCTTGTCTGACTCTGCTCGTCTTGTATTCCTTCCGCTACGATGCGCAGTCCGTATGTCAATCCCGTGTCCTTGAAGCCGATGGCTGTCGCATCATCTCTTTTTGACGCCTCCAGTATGGCTTCAGCGGTGCTTGCCCTCGCCTCCCTTATGGCGTTAGGGTAGTTCTTGTCAAGGTACCTCCTGCATTGGCCGAGTGCATGTGGGTGGGAGAATATGACTTTGATCTCCTCGTTTCTGACCCTGTTTTTAGCGATTAGGCACAGTACGATGTCTAGGACGACCTCCGCGGTTATCTTGACGTCGTACCTCATGAGGCATTCCATATTGTATCCAACGGAACCTTCAAGGGAATTCTCTATAGCCACAACACCCTTCCCCCCTCCACTGTCAACGAACCTGAACACACTGTCCACGTCGTTGGCGTATTCAATCTTCGCCTCAGGGTAGAGCTTAAGCGCTGCCGTCTCTGTGAACGTTCCCTTCGGCCCAAGTACAGCTACACCCTCACTCATTCTCCCTGCAGTACTCCATTACGCCTTCAAATAGTTTTTTCACGAATCCCTTGTTCAGCCTCGTCTTCTCTGTGACCCTGATAAGCACATCCTGCTCCCTCTGCAGGTCCCTCATAGGCAGATTATTCTTCCGCTTCGCCTCGCCAATCTTCCTTGCAAGGTCTACCCTCTCCTCCAGGAGCCTTACTATCCTCACGTCAATCGCGTCTACCTTCTCCCTCATCTGTTCAATCGGCATCATATCACCTCTTGTTCCATTCGCCTACTATGTCAACGTCCTCTCCGCTAATCTTCGTAGTCCTCTGCCTTATCTTCACAGGCACCGGCATCCTGATAGCGGAACCGACTATTATCGCCTCACCTCTCCCGAGGCTCGGCAGGTCTCGGACGATATCTTCCGTTACTGTTTCAACAGACTGCCTAATATACTCCTGGTCTGCTGGGTTAACTATCCTCATAATAACCTGCGTATTGCACTGGCTCAGGACGTCTGCGTCGAGCTTGTTCGGCCTCTGGCTTACTACACACAAGCCGACCCCGAATTTCCTACCCTCCCGCGCAATCTTCCTGATTATCGCCCTTGAAGGGGAGTAGTCTCCCTCTGATGCTCTTGGTGCGAAGTTGTGAGCCTCCTCCAACACCAGGAGCGTCGGAGCCTTAACGCCTGAACTGTCCTCGCCTCTCATGTACTTCTTCCTGCCGTCGAACACGCCCCTGCATATCGCTGCGACTATTATGTCGCTGACCCTCTCATCAGCTTCTGAGAGGTTTATGACGCTAAGCTGGTTTGCTTTCACTATCTCATTCAATGGCGTGCCTTCAAGCGAGAAGACGCCCATCCTCTCAAGCCTTTTGATCCTCCTCATTATGGCCCCGACCGTTGAGATTCCGACCTTCTTTGTGATGCTTGTCAGTATGTTGCTTGGGAACATCTCAGCGTCCTCTGCCTTATCCCCCTTCTTCATGTCGTAAATGACCTCAAGTATCTTGTGTATCGTCCCGAGGTCGTATCTGTCGTAGAACCTGTCTGCGAGGCCTATGACCTCGTCCAGGAGGTCTCTTTGCGTGCTCGTCAGGTCTGGCATAAGGTTCATGAAGTCTCCTGTGTTGAGCGATGAGACGTCGACTTTTATTTTCCTGTCTCCGTCGACGGTGTAGATGACGACGTCGGAGTCCTTGAACTCCATCCCCTTGAACTCGCCGTGGAGGTCGAAGACCACGACAGATCCCCTCTTCTTCATCAGCTCCTCTACAATAACACCCACAGTGTAGCTCTTCCCAGCCCCTGTCATCGCGAGTATGGCGCAGTGCCTTGACACCAGTTCATTAACGTCCAACTTGACCTTCACGCTGTCGCGGGTCGATAGAGTCCCGACATAAGCCGCCCTCCTATCCTCCTGCTTGAGCATCCTGTCCAAAAGCTCGTCAGATGCCAAATCGACTGTGGCTCCGGGCTTAATCCCATGCCTTGGTATCTCCAAACCGTCGCCGGTGTCGACTCCCAGGACCTTGACTACAGGCACTGGATACTCACCCTCCTTCAGTATTATGTCAGCCAGCCTCAAGTCCCTGCCGAACTCCTCAGGGAGCAGCTCGTTCGATATGACTATATCCTTTATGACTCCAAGGACACTCTTGCCTGACACGGCCTCCTCGACTATAACGAACTCATCCCTCTTGGCCTTCTCCTCCTCACCCTCCTTGATGACGAACTTGAAGGCGCGCAGCGTCGTGGAGCCGATGACCTGGCCTATGCCCATGATATTATATTAGGCGCGGGCATAATTAACCATGCGCGCCCTAGTCCTCGGGAGGTTCCAGCCGCTGCACCTCGGACACGTCCGTATGATAGAATATGCTGCTTCACAGTGCGAGTACCTGACGATTGGGATAGGAAGTTGCAACAAGACTCCTGACATAGAAAACCCCTTCACAGCAGAGGAGCGCGAGGAGATGCTGAAGGAGTCACTCACCCTGACCATACCCTACGAGCTTAAGAGAATCCCGGACTTCGGCGACAACAACCGCTGGATACGATGGATTAGGGAGAACATAAGGTTCGACGCATTCCTCACGAACAGCCAGAAGGAGCGGGAGATATTCACCGACGCCGGACTGAAGGTCCTGCCCATACCATTCTTCAGGCGGGAGGAATACTCCTCAACAGAAGTCAGGAAGAGGATAATTGAAGGTGGCGACTGGAGGTCCCTCATCCCTGATGGGACGATGAAAGTATTCGAAGAAGCAGACGGCATAAACCGTATAACGAATCTAAAAAAACCCTAACGCGTCCTCTATCCTTTGCATCTCAATCGGCGTCGTCCTCCCTCCTGTGATGTACCCGTTACTATTGGCTATCAACCCAGATTTCACGTACGGTATCCCGCAATTCACCGTACCCACCATGCCACCTACTTTGAACAACTCCTTAAGCTGTGGCAGCTGGCTTTCAGCGTCTGGGTGGGCTAGAAAACCCTTGTTAGTTGCGAAGATGTAAGCGCCGACCTCAATATGGCCTCCGACGTCCCCAAGCACCGCCTCCACACCCAGTGCATCCTCTATCTCCTTGTAGTCTCTTGTGAGGCTGTTTGAGATGAACGCCTTCTTGTCGTTTGCTGCCACCATGTTGCCGACAGCCGTGTACTTATCCTTTACTTTCATAACCTCAACGCCAAGGGGCTTCATGAACGCTACCATAGCAGCAAACTCAGTGTCAGAGATGAAATAGGGCACGAGAACGCCGTTGGAGTTGCCTGTGCAGAATATCCCGACAAGCTTTGTCCCGTAAATCTTAGTCTTAAGCGTTGGGACATCCAGGATTTCAGAAAACTCAAACTCTGGGGAAATCACAGCATACCTGTCTGAAGCCGTACCGAGAAGCCCAATGAAGTCTTCACCGTGTACCGTCACCTGGTCAGCGTGCATTTTACCTTATGTAGCTAGTGTCAGTTTTACTGACTGCGTCAGGTTTGTTCAATGTCACATGCGGCAGCGGCATAGGGACCGGCAGCTTCAGGTCGCGAGCGAGTATGCTCGCCTCCACAATACAGTTCGAGAGTATCGCGTTGTGGACCTTCTCAGCCATATCCTTCGGAAGGTTGCTTCTTTCGCTCGCCTCCCACTCCTTGACTGCGTTGTCGACGACATCGGCAGCGTCCTCTACCAGGAGGTCCCCCTCTATCCTGACTATGCCGACGTTAGGCTCATAGTTGCAGCTGAATATGAAGCCCACGTTCATCTTACCCTCCTCCTTCGTCACTGAGGATATGGTGCTGTTGTTGTTTATGTTAATATGCCCTTTAGCGTTGCTGAGCCTCCTCGCGTCAAAGCTCTTGAACACTATGTTGAAGTTCATCGCCATAATATAAAGGGATACATATATATCCTCAGTATAAAAATGCTCGTAGTCGCTACAGGAGTCTTCGAGATACTCCACCCAGGCCACATACAGTATCTTGAGGACTCGAAGAAGCTCGGAGACAGGCTGGTTGTAGTCGTAGCCAGGGACGAGACAGCCAAGAGGAGAAAGAGGCGGCCGGTGATATCAGAGAGCCAACGCCTCCACATGCTGAAAGCCCTGAAACCGGTAGATGATGCGATATTGGGCGATGAGCATGACATGTACGCCACAATAGCGCAGCTGAATCCAGACATACTCACCATCGGCCCAGACCAGGACTTCGACGAGGGTGAAGTGCAATCCGAGCTTTCCTTGCGGGGGCTTAACACCCGCGTCGTGAAGATAAAGCGGTACTGGGATGCGGGCCTACATTCCAGCAGGATAATAGTGGATTTAATCAAGAGACAATGAACCCCGTCCTGTTCCTCAGGTCGACGCCGAGGTTCAACCTCGTGCTCGCGCTACTTTGGATGGCATTCATCTTCCTACTCTCCTCAACTCCAGCCATCAGAATACCCCCTCAGTTGATACCCTACTCCACGCTCGTCCACCTACTCGAATACATCGTCCTTGGCTTCCTCATCCTGCCATACTTCAGCCACTGGCGAAATCCATTCTCCATTACTGTTCTCTTCGCGCTCCTTTACGGCGTCTCCGACGAATTCCACCAGCTTTTCGTCCCAGGCAGATTCTGCACAATCGACGATGTGCTAGTCGATACACTCGGCTCAGCAGTCGGCGCATTCATCTCCAAGAAGTGGGGTGGGTTGTGAAATACCTCAAAGTCAGAAGGGAGGACGCAGAGTCAGTTCGGAGGAAGCTACTTGAAAAATCCTCTCTTGACAAGTCGAAGGCAGTAGAGAGGGACGGCGAATACGTCATGTTCCCGCTACTCTCAACTGTGAAGATTCCAGGAACGGAAGTCGTCGAAGCCGAAGGCAGAATCAAGACCAAGAGGCCAGCTTCCCTTGCGGAGTCCCTCTCAGGTATACTCTCAGCTGACGAGCTTGAGGCGCTGCCGTCATCATTCAACGTCATCGGCGACATCGTAGTCTTGGAGCCAGAAGGCATACCTATTGATAAGATGAGGCTGGTTGGAGAAGCATTCCTCAGGACGTTCAGGAACATTAAGGTCGTGGCGTTGAAGGTAGAGCAGGTTTCAGGTGAATACCGCGTCCCACAAGTCAAGGTCATCGCAGGCGAGAAAAGAACCGAAACGATACACAGAGAACACGGCTGCGTGTACAAGCTCGACATAGCCAAGGCCTATTTCAGCCCGAGGTTGGGTTCTGAGAGGCTTCGCGTGGTCAACCAGATTCACGACGGCGAGCGCGTCCTCGTCATGTTCGCAGGAGTAGGCCCCTATGCGATACTTGCTGCGAAGTTGAGTGGCGCGGAAGTCACAGCAATAGAGTTGAATCCCATCGCAGTCGAGTACATGCGCTGGAACATCCTAAGGAACAAGGTGAATGTGAACGTGATAGAGGGTGACGTCAGGGAAAAAGTTCCAGCATTGGGGTTGTTCGACAGGATAATCATGCCACTTCCAAAACAGGCTGATACCTTCCTTGATGTGGCGTTCTCCTGCCTAAAAAAAGACGGGGTAATACACTACTACACGTTCGCAAGAAACACCCTCGAAGCCACCGGCCATCTTGCCGAGGCCGTCGGCAGCCTGGGCGTCAAGGCTGAGATACTTGATGTGGTCTTGTGCGGAAGCTACAGCCCACGCATCAGCAGATTGTGCGTCGACTTTAAGGTGCTGTGATGGAATACGAACTCACCCTAGTCAGCGTCTCAGAGCTGGCAAAAGACGTGAAGTGCTTCAGGCTCACAAGGCCGAAAAATTTAAGCTACCAGGCAGGCCACTATTTCATACTCAAGCTCGATAACACCCTAATGAAACCCTTCTCCTTCTCAAGCTCGCCGACCGAAGAAGGCTACATAGAGTTCACTACACGGATTTCCGACTCTGACTACAAGAAGGCCCTCAACAGCCTCTCAGTCGGCGGCAAAGTGACTCTCAGCGGTCCTATGGGCTCCTTCGCATACAATCCCTCATTTAAGAAGCTAGCGTTCCTCGCCGGCGGCATCGGGATAACCCCCTTCAGGAGCATGTGCAAGTACCTCACAGACACTAAAGCCGACTGTGACGTCGTCCTAATATGGGGCAACCGGACCGAGGAGGACATCATATTCAGGAAAGATTTCGAGGAAATGATGACGTCAAACCCGAAGCTGAAGGTAGTCCACGTCCTCTCACAACCGTCAAAAGAATGGCCTGGACTCAAAGGCCGCATCAACACAGAAACCATACTAGCCAAAACACCTGACTATAAAGATAGGACATTCTACCTCTGCGGGCCGCCGAAGATGGTTGAGGCGATGGAGGAGATGCTCGCAGGATTGGGTGTGAAAACAGATAACATAGTTGTGGAACGGTTCAGGGGATACTAGCTTATATCCGAAACCTGCCCGTAGATTACTATGATCGTCCCCAAAGGACCGGAAGAAGGCAAGGGCCCTATACCGGAGCTTTCTGGGGAGCCTCCTAAACAACTTCCAACGAAAAGTTTTATCGAGACGTTCGGACGTTTCGGCACGAACGCAGACTTCGAATACGAAATCGGCAGGAGAGTCAGGCGAAAAATATCAGACGAGCAAAAAGGGAGGATAGAAGGGGAACTCAAGAGGCACGGGATAAGACTGGATGCGGAATCATGTCCCCAATATCTTGAAGACTACATGGGCCGTTTCAGCGAAGATGATTGGCTTTGGATCAAAAACTCAAAAACTCCGCTTCTGCGCCTTTATGCTGTCAACAACCACTACAGCCTACTATCGCACAGCCCGCACAACGTCTCTGCCGAGGATTTCGCGTTGTCTGCGACGCAGCCGCTCATACACACCACGACATTAGACGGCCTCAGGGGCATAATCTCAACAGGGCATATCCAGACTGACAGGGAAAGGTATGAAGAGGCAAGAAAGGTCGATCCACTGAGCGCTGACAGCATGCAGACGCACACGTTCGGCCTCGACAGGGAGGTGGGGTTGGACAATTACGTGTTCGCGCATTATGCGCGAGTCCCCTCCAATGCTTCGGATGACAAATATTTTGGCAAAGTGCAGGTCCTAATCCACCCCCATGCCATTATGGCTGACGGAGCGTTCGCAACCTTGTCTGACATAGCCGACATTGATATGTGGCGGACCGTCAAAGACTTGGTTGCAAAGAGGCAGGGAGGCAAAATCGACGAAGACGAGAACCGGGTGCTGGGGCAATATCTGAATGAGGTGACGTCCGGAGAATACTTCTTCGAAGAAGTTGTGAGATCGTGTAAAGTATACTCCAGCGGCCAAGACTTCATGTACGAATTTCTAACAGGCAGGCTAGAACAAAAAAATAACCTTGGCGGCGTTTTCTTCTCGACATGGGAGGTTAAAATACCGACAGTCAAAACAGATGACATCATGGGCATCGTCTTCTCAGACCCGCAGGATCTTGAGACTTTCAGGAGAGAATACACTGGCAATATACCCCTAATGCTGGAGATGAAGGATATGCTCGGAGACCTAAGGAAGCAGATAATGGCAGACAGGCTCGACAGGGACTTCGAAGACAGACACAATAGGCTCGCAGCAAAGCCACCGGGGGACATTGCAGAATATTACATTTCGATACCACAGAGAAGCCCATACTACGACATCGTCAGCCCCAAGTCTAACATATGTGAGGTATCAGGACTGTATTACCCCGCAAGCCGGGAGGCTATCCTCGACTTGGTAGAGAGAATGCGAAAGTATGATATGATGTCTAACCTAACAGCCCAAAAACCACAGAAGGTAATCGGTTTCAAAGCCCCAAAAGACGCGATACAACGCCGAGAGTGGCCTGATGCCTTCTCCAACCTCTACAAACATAACGAGATAATCAGCATCGAAGAGGTATAATAATATTAAAATGTTATCCCCCCTCACGTGGCTACATACGTATATATCCGAAACTCGCCCGTAGATTACCATGATCGCCTCCAAGGTACCGGAAGAAGGGGAAGGCCCTATACGGAAGCTTTCCGGGGAGGACCTCCACCCCCTGCCGGCAGTTTTGGCTGCGAGGGGTTTAGGCGAGCCAACCTACTCAAAAGATACGGTACGACTAAAAGACAACACTGGCGTGGAATATCAGATAGGTAAAAAAACACTTTCGCTACCTGGCAGCTTGACTGACGAGAAATTCTTCGCCGAGGTACTTGACCCACATGGTGTGTGGGTGCCGATGCACCCGAAACTTTTCAGAAAGCTAGTTGATGACATCAACTCCGAGAATGAAGGTTCAATATCATTACTCTCCGTCGGTGGTAGCGATGCCTCAAAACTCGAAGCTGATGATAAACGTTCCGCACTTGAACGTCTTGGGTTATTGAAGGGGCAAGGAGGACCGGGTAAACAGGAAGTGCATCTCAAGGAAATTAGTGTGGAGATGAAAATCCGGAAAATAGGGGAACATTATTCTCACCAGAACACGATAAACAATCGTGGTTCTTTTGCGATTTTTAACGGATTTGTCGACGCGGTTGGATTCCACCACCACCTACTGGATCGGGCGCCCCCAGACATTGATGAAAGTACCAGGGGGGAGTTTGTGGACCTGGTGCCGTTCTATCAGTCTTTTGTCTCAAAAAATCATGAGGTGCTGGGCATAAGGAATGTGACACTTCACGAGGTTTCGGAGGTTGTCAGGCATTATGTAGGCCTGAGGATGAGGAAAATACCGGAAGGCGAACCCACACCACCCGTCCAGGAGATGGTTGGGTGGGTGAAAGAGACCGTCGAAGTGAAGAAAAACGAACACCGAATCAGGGATTCCATCGGTGCTGAGATGATATGCGACTCAGTTGGAGAAGCGATTGCGTATTCCTCCGACTTAACTGGCAGGAAAATATCAAGCGATGATATGGGCTCTATGGTGGGCTTCAGGGAAATCCAAGAAGTTGAGGGTGT
>JAZDIN010000019.1:0-15887 GCA_043804895.1 Candidatus Altarchaeota archaeon | reverse complement strand
CCCGGATTTGGAGAAGCGCCGAAAAATATCCATCCGCAATGTCCGGCTGGTGAAGCGTTATCTTAATGTTTTCTGGAACGGCACGGATTTTCGCGTAGTCTCTGATGCTTCGGGCGATCTCGTGTATGAATATCCTCTCGTAGTGCGTAACCGCGGCACGGTTGCCCGCAGCATCTCCGCCCGTATGGAGCGGACGGAGGGACGGTACGGCTCAGCTCTTATCACGCCGCTCGAAGCGGTGGTGGGTCCTGGCGATTCCGCGCGTTTCACTGCGACCCTGCGGCTCCCGAAAAGCGTGGCCTCAACCCTGCCGGTTTTCTCCTGCGAGTGGTATCAGCCGGTGTTCGCAGTCAAAGGCGCGGTGGATTCCGACGAAGGCATTCTCCGCTCATGCAAGCGCATCCCCCTGCCGCTTATCATCATGCCAAAGGAGAGGGGCGCTGATGCCGTCTTCGGTCAGAACATCGTCCCGCTCATCCGTCAGAGATATGCCTCTACCGATTGGGGAAAGAAGGAAGGCGATTCAATCATCACCCAGGCAAAGGGGCTTTTGGCGGGCAATCTGACCATTCCCGATGGTCCGGGCTGGGCCGCCGCTTATTATTACTGCGAGGAACACCGCTGCGGCCTGCAATACCAGGGGCCGGGCAAACATTTCTGCCCCGTGGGGAAGGAATATCGTACCAAGGACTTTGCGGGAGTGAGTCTGGACCGCGATTACGCCACATCCCGTCATGAAGCCCTCGCGCGGGGCGCCCGCCCGCTCGCGCTGGCCTATGTACTGACCGGGGACGCCCGGTTTGCCAGGGCCGCTCTCAGTATCATGGAGCAGTACAAAGCGAAATATTTCACCTGGGACTGGATGGACCTTGACACCGCCACGAACACCATAGACAAAGGCCGCATCCAATTCGCCAAGTACATGGAAACCTATCCTTTCCGGTCTATGGTCGAAAGTCTGGAATTCCTCCGGGCTTCAGGCGGGGTGGACGCCGAACAGGCGCGCGGCCTGGAAAGGGGACTCCTCCTGCCGGCTCTTGCCGAGATGGGCGATTTCCGCATGGACATGATCTGCCGTGAGACCTCCATCGTTATCACCACGCTCACCGGCGGGCTGGCCTGGAACAACGCCCCGCTTGTCGCCTTTTCACTGGCAAGCCCCTTCGGATACTGGAGCCTGCGCCGGTATGGCGCCACTGCGGACGGCCTGGTTCACGGCCACGGTTACGCTCAAAATCACTTTGCAAAGAATGTCATAGATATGGCCGAGATGATGTACCGTAACGGGCGGGACACCTTCGATCCCGAGCTCAAGCGTCTCGCCGACTGCTCTTTCTGGTGGAGCGTTCCCATGAATCCCGCCGGAGCGGCTGACATATTCACTGTCACCGCTGGCGGAACAATAGGCAGCGACGCTGGGGATTTGCTCATAAGAACCGCTACAAACAACAGTATTATCGCCTTCGTATTCGGTCCCGAATATACTATCACTGCTCATATGGGGGCATATGATGCAAGATCAGGAGGCTTCTACTCAGGATGGCATATGACGGGGGACGTTGGGAAAAGTACTTTGAAATGGAACAATGCAACCTTCGATAACTACATAATCGTTGGAACATCAGCTTTCGAAGGCAGGGACGTCCTAGAGGAGATAGTCAACTATGAGCTAAAGCCCAAGAAACCAGGCATGTCAGACTACATGAACGACCGAGGCCTGGTTGAGTTAGACCCTCACTCACTACCCCCTGGAACAGGCGGCGAATCAGTCCGCCTGGACGAGCTTGTCAGCTACAACTACAAGGTCAACTACGAGCAGCAGCTGAAGATAAACGCTCTGGAGAAGAGGGTCCAGGAGCTTAAGGTAGAGAGAGCCCGATTGCAGACGGTCTTATGCGACGTGGACAAGAGCTACAGCTGGTGCCATTGAGATGCGAAGGCCTTGAACGTCAACTCCTCGATGTTTGACCTATCGTCTGTCAACACCACGCCGCTTACGGCGTTGAACTCGCGGAGGTTGAGGACTGCTCCCTCGACTACTCCTTTGAGGAGCGGGTTAGAGTTGGCTTTAAGGCGTCTGATGACCTCCGACTCGCTAGTCTCCTTCTTGAAGGCTACAATAATCCTGTTGTACTCCAAGTCCACGGTGTACACAGACGGGAAGACCTGTTTCATCGTGTATGCTACCGCATCACCAACGCTCCTGTCCCCTTTGGAGCTCACGACATTCACCATAACCACTCCATCATCGCCCAGATGGTCTGAAACCTCACTGAAGAATTCGACAGTCGACATGTGCACCGGAAGGTTCGGGCCGTTGAAAACGTCCACGCCCACCATGTCATACGCTCGGAAACTGTCCTCTTCAGGGGGCAGTCGCAGGGACTCCACTTGGTTGGGCAGTTTCCGGCGTATCAAACCAGCGGCTTTAGCCGCTGGTCGTTGATACTCGCCAGATTCGGAAAGATACCGCCTCCCGTCCGCGACGAAAATGCGCAGGCCATCACCTTCTGTGACGTTAAAGTAATCCCTAGCGACATCCACCACCTTCCCGTCGATTTCAACAGCATCGACGTTGACTTCATGGAACATGATAAGCTGCTTTACCGCAGTCCCCCCAGCCAAACCAAAAAAGAGCACTCTTTTGCCGCTGGTTAGAAGTGGCCCCAGGGAGTACACGTCATAGTACATGCCAGTCAGCGGTGAACCCTTCCTCTCCACGGTCTGCACGAGGCTCCCGTCATTGAGCGTGAGCACCCTATACCATGGACTATCATACACGCCTATCACATTATACTCTGACTCCCCGCAATACAAGAGCTCAAAACCTTTCAAGTCAACGCACTGCGCATGCGCTGACGCGACACCAGGAACCAAAAACAAAACCAAAAGCAGATACTCCCTCCTACCAAGACCCGCGAATCCAATCAGGAACACCACTACTGCATCAGCCAAGAGCACGGCCCGCACCCCCAAGGCCGGTAACATCACGAACGCAGCACTGAAAGTACCAACCATGCTACCGACTGTAGCAACAGCGAATACGAGACCAGCCGAACCGCCGACTGTTGAAATCTTCCCAGCATACGCTTTCACCACCATCGGAGACACCATAGAAAGCAAAATCATCGGGAGGGCGAAAAGAATAAAAGACGCGGCGACTGGGCCGAAGACCAGGCCCCACCGCATGGTGTAGGCTAACACAGGCTTGCTCACAGCAGGTATTAGTGAGATGAGGACTCCGGAGTAGGCCATGCACTTGAACAGGGCAGTGATGCCACCCTCCCTGTCCGCAACCCATCCCCCAAGAAAATACCCCAACGACAAGGCAGCCATGATAACCCCAATCAACGCACCCCAAACGTATATGCTGCTGCCGAACGACGGAGCCAGAACCCTCGAAGCAGCCAACTCCAAGCACATAATCGAGGCACCGGATACGAAGGCGACGAAAAGCAGGAAAAACCTGTTATCGGCCAGTTTCAGTTCCACCTTAGAATACTATTCCTGTGCGTCTATTAAATACGGGTCGACTTACTTGATTACTTTTCCGTTGCTCTCTACCGCAAGGTACTTTTAAACCAACGGCCAAGCTATTACGTCAAACCCCCATCTAATGGAAGGTGGTTGGCTGTTCATTATCCACTTGGATTCCGGGGGTATCGGAGGCAAAGAAAATGATGAGAAAAATACTAGGACTTGGAAAGGCAACCACACAGGAGAATGGAGAGAACATGAGCACATTCGGGCGGATGTACGCCTACCACAGGCTCGGATTCATGCCAAAATACATCTAACCCCTCCCATACCCCCACTTATTTTTTTTTAATGGAACAATAATAGGCGCGGTCACTCGCCAATCCCTGTGGGGGAGGGGCTTGTCGTGGCTGGGGCGATATAAGGGTTGACTACTCTAAGTCAAGAATAAAACATGGGACAATAGACAAGAGTTTTTCAAAGTTGAGATAAGTGAGGGAAGAATGATACCTGGTTTTTCCGAACGTTTGTTTGGTTGAGCCAAATACTCTCTCAAGTCGTTATATAAACTCACAGTTTACATATATGAACTGATAGTTTAAGATGGAAGGTATTACGAGCAAGGAGATGGAGGTCGTCTTGGTTTTGCTTAAGGATTACGGTAAAGACTATAACGCGAACAACCTAAGCAAGCTAGTCGGCCTTACTCCCATGGGTGCTTTGAAGATTTTGAAGCGTCTTGAAGGGAAGCGTTTATTGGTTTCGCGGCAAATGGGCAAGGCTGTTTTTTACAAGCCTGACTATGGGAGTGAATATTCGCTGAAATACTTGTCTTTCCTCCTGATGAAAGAGTCTGATGAGTCTCAACCTAAGGTGCGCAGGTGGGTTGCTGAGTTGAGGATTCTCGGTGAGCATGCTGAAATCGGCGTACTGTTCGGGTCAGTACTGTCTAAGGAAAACCCAGAGGACATAGACCTGCTCCTAGTCTTAGCGCAGCGACAGAATGACAAAGTAAACGATGTTATCTGTTCAATCAACAAGCTCAACCTGAGAAAGATCCACACAGTCAAACAATCAAGGGACGACCTGATTGAGAACATGAAAAAGAAAGACAAGGTGGTTGTAAACGCCCTAAAAAATGGAGTGGTCGTATTCGGCCACGAAAAACTCATCAAGGTGATAGGCGATGTCTCACGCTGAAAACAAAGTGGACTGGTGTCTAAGGAAAGCAGAGAAGGAACTGAAGGGATCAGGCAGCCACAGGGGGCTGGTGAAAACTAGGCCGGATTTGGCCACAGCCAGGCGGCACATCAGGAAGGCGGAGCATAACCTCAAGGCAATGTCTGATTTCAAGGGAATGGGGTACTCCGACTGGTCCGCTTCGGCGGCATTCTACAGCATTTACCACTGCCTGCTGGCGATAACTGCAAAATTTGGGTATGAGAGTCGCAACCAGGACTGCACTTTCGCTCTCATATACAAGCTCATCGAGGACGGGATGATAGACCTCGACGCGGAGCTCATACGCTCAGTGCATGAAATGAACGCCGAAGAAAAGCAGGAGTCGTCTACTATCATCAGCGTAAGAGAGTCACAGCAGTATGGGGTCACCCTCAGTTTGGAAGATGACACCTTCAATAAGATGCTCAGGACTGTAATGGTAATCCTGGACAGGGCAAAGGAGGTGCTTGAAGGATGAAAGCCTCAGACCTGCTCATGGACGACGAGACGCTCTTCAGAAACGAGGAGGTTTTCACACCCTCATACGTCCCAGAGGACTTCATACACCGCGACGACCAACTGAAGGAGATGTCAATCTCCCTAAAACCCGGATTACGCGGAGTCAACCCAGTCAACACCCTCGTCTACGGGCCTCCCGGAACTGGGAAGACGACAGCTGTGAAGTACCTGTTCAACGAGGTTGCTAAGGTCTCGAACAAGATGGTTGCAGTCTACGTTAACTGCGACGACCACAACACACGGTTCAGCGTGTTCTCAAGGATACACGAGGAAGTGTACGGGCACTCGCCGCCGGACACAGGCAAGCCACTCAACTCAGTGAAGGAGAAGGTGTTCAAGAAGCTGCAGAAGGACGGGAAAAGCCTGATAGTCACATTGGATGAGATGGACCAGCTCTTCCTAAACAACACAATCGACCAGCTACTACTCGACCTCCTCAAAGCGCACACAACCTACGGCTACGATAAGATAGGCGTGATAGGGATAATGCCAGACGACAAGGTAATGGGCCAGCTTGAGGCGAAGACTGCTAGCGTCTACAACCCAGTGAAAGTATACTTCCCTCCATACAGCATGAAAGAAGTGTCAGACATCCTAGGAACAAGGGAGAAATATGGCCTCTACGATGGCGTGCTCCCCTCTGATGCGTTCGAATACATAATCGAGAAGACCTTCAACGCAGGCGACCTGCGAGTCGGCATAGACCTCATCAGAAGAAGCGCCCTACTCGCTGAAAAAGACGCCTCAAAGAAGGTGACGATGGAACACGTTGAACTGGCGTATGAGCGTGAGTCCAGGACTACAAACATCAAAAAGACAGTGGAATCGCTTGACAAGCTCGAGAAGACACTCCTATCGATAATCCTCGAATCAGACGGCCTAAAATCCGGGGAAGCCTACGAGAAACTCAGGAAGAAAGACGGCACAGGAGTGAAAAAATACAACCAACTCACTGCGAAACTGGAACACTACGGGCTCATAGAAAGCATACCCGTCCCAGGACGCGGCCAGACGAGGCAGTTGAGGCTGAAACACAGCCCCCAGGACGTGAAAAAGGTTTTGGAATCGCTCGAATAGTCTTATTACTTCGGCTGATACCGAAGAGAAACCGTTGCTTTTAAATGGTTGGACGCGGATATCCTACCATGGAAAAATCGGATATATTCACGGCTTTTGTTTTGGTTTTGGTTCTTGCGACATCAGGATGCAGTCAGGTACCTTCCGCTTCTGCGGCAACCCCTGGTGATGGTGTGGAAGTCACGGTATACAACTCAGACCTCGGCGTCGTCAAGGAGACGAGGCACATCAGCCTCCCGGACGGGGTTGGGTGGCATAGTTTCGAGGGGGTAGCATCGCAGATTGACCCAACAAGCGTGAAACTCACGTCATCCGATGGCTCATTCAGCGTCCTGGAGCAGAACTACCAGTATGATCTCGTCAGCAAGGACAAGCTCCTGGAGAAATATCTGGGTAGGAAGATTATGGGCTACAATGTTGTGGGCGACACAAAAGAGCCTGTTGAGGGAACATTACTTGCCAACCAGGGCTCAGAGATGATACTGCAGAAGGACGACGGGAGCATACAGGTCGTGTCAGTCAACGACTTAACGCTCCCGACATTGCCTGAGGGTCTGATAGTGAAGCCGACGCTCGAATGGATGCTCGTGAACAAAGGCGCAGGCAGCAAGGCAGCGCAGCTCTCATACATGACCTCCGGGTTAAGCTGGAGCGCCGACTATGTCCTAGTCACAAACAAGGACGACAACAAGATGGACTTGAACGGATGGGTCACAATATCAAACAACGCAGGCACCACATTCGAGGACGCCTCCTTGAAGCTGGTGGCAGGCGACGTCAACCGCGTCACAGAACCGCAACCCTACCTGCTTGAAAGGATGTACGCCGATGCTAAAGTAGCCTCGGCAGCGCAGTTCCAGGAAGAGCAGCTATTCGAATACCACATGTACGACCTACAGAGGAGGACGACGCTCAAGGACAAGGAGGACAAGCAGATTAGCCTCCTCACAGCCGAGGGCGCTGGAGTTGAGAAGGAGTACGTGTACGAGAACACTGGCGGATGGTACGGCAGCACAGACAACACCAAAGTTCAGGTGAAACTCAACTTCAACAACAGCCAAAATAACGGCCTTGGGATGCCGCTTCCGAAGGGGAAAGTGAGGGTCTTCAAGGAGGACGCTGACGGTAAGCTGCAGTTCATCGGCGAAGATAGCATCGACCACACCCCAAAGGACGAGACTTTGAGGATACTAGTCGGCAACGCATTCGACATAGTCGGGGAGAGGAAGCAGATGAGCGTGGAAGACCTCGGATGCCAGTATGAGGTCACATGGCAGGTGACGCTCAGAAACCACAAGGACGAGAACGTGAAAGTCACCGTCCTAGAGAACGCATACTGGGACTGGAAGATAACCAAAGAAAACTACCAGCACATCAAAGAAAGCAACCAGAAGATAAAATGGGTTATACCAGTAACAGCCAACGGCGAAAGCACGCTGACCTACACAATACGGTACAACCACTGCTAGACAGTAATCCAATGTTATGCTGGCTTCTGAAGCCAGCATAACCTTAATCTTTTACTTATTCTGTAGTACTATCTTTTTAACCGCCTCTAGATACTCATGAGCTTTGGTTAATGCTGTCCCTATCTCACCCTCAGTAACATCAAACACGCTTAAGCCGTACATCACCTCATGCCGTTCCAGCCTGTACGTGTTCATCCAATGCATGTGATTCTGGCTCAGAAGGCCTTTTTTGACGTACTGCTCTTTAACGTATTCGATGACGCATGTGTGGCTTTTCTCAATTACTCCGTCCATGTACAGTAGCGCCTTGCTGGAGTAGAACATCGATGTGTAGGCTGCGACTAAGGCTTCAGTGTTGAATCCGTTTTCTGCCAGTCTCCTTGCTCTTGTTATCCTCTCCTTGGCCATCTCCAATGCTTTTTCCGCTTTTTTATGGTCTGATTTATCCCTCCTAAGGAGACGCCGTTCGTAACATTCCTCAAGCCTCATTCTATCACCGGTCTTTCACCATATAATACTATCCCCTTTGTTATAACCTCCAGGTAAAGCGGACGGTTACTTCTAGACTCCTTCTCCCATGACTCTGGAGTGTAGGCTAGGATATTCACGTCTCTGCCTGTTTTTTCACTTACTTCCGATGCGGGTTTTGCTTTGTTTCCGGATATCACGACTAAGTCCATATCGCTTTCCATGTCATTCTCTCCTGTCGCATAGCTGCCGAACAGCGTTATTGACGTTGTTGTTGGTGCGTGTTCGAGTACCATCTCAACAAGGTGAATATCCTCAATCCACGCTAGGTTGTGGGCTATCTTAATGTACTTGAACGTCAAATCACCCATGTTAGCCTTATATAATACGTGGTTTCTCTCCTCCCTTCTCTCGACGAGCTTTTTCTTGTGAAGTCTGTTTAGGGCCGCCTTTGCTGTTGAGGGGCTTATTTTGAGCGTACGTGCTATCTCGCGGAGGTGGTATTCCTGATATGGGTTTTCTATGAAATGGTCCAATACCTTAATCACCGAAAAATTACCGAACAACTGTTTCAATTTATAGAACACCTGTATCAAAATATAGAACACTAGTATATAAACCGTAAGAAACCCCAAGTGGAGAATCCTGGTATCCTGCGCTTTTATTCCCGCCCCCCCTTAACTATATACATTGTATGTCGTATGGAGGGCCTAAAAAATGAAGAACAACTTTATCGTATTGATTCTGGCGGTAGCCGCTTTGGTGATATTCTCTGGGTGTGTGACACAACCAACAGGGGAATTCAAAAAGGGCGGTAATGCTACTACGACTACTGTCTATGTCATACCCATAAACATCACAAATTCAACCAACACCACTGTTACCCTACAACCCAAACACCTTGAATGCGTAAACAACATCTGCAAATATGTAGCTGGTCCAGGACTCGACAAATGCCCAAAACAAGGCGTAAAATGTTTGAACGTAACTAATACTAGCATAACTACTACAACTATGCCTCCATGGAACAGTACAACGACGACCATGCCTCCGTGGAATGTTACGACGACAACCTATCCGTCTACCACAACGACTATGGGGAATTTCACCAATGTTACCTCTACGACCTATCCGCCTACCACAACAACTTTAGGGAATTTCACGAATGTTACCTCTACGACCTATCCTCCTACCACAACAACTTTGGGTAATTTCACGAATGTGACTACGACAACATTCCCGCCGATGACGACCACAACCTTAATTAACATCACCACCACTACGACCCTACACACGACAACTACAACGATAATGGCGAACGTTACTACTACGACCTACACTACTACAACAATACCCCAGAATTCGACTGCGACAACCTATGTGACAACTACTACAATGCCTTCCAGCCCTATCACCACAACTTTGCCGAAGGCCAACGATTAAAAGGCCTCTACTATATCGGCCTTTTAAGCCGGGGTTGTGGGGTTTTCAGTCGGAAATCCCTTCTTTTTATTCTACTCCTATAATCTTTTACCTAGGTGGTTTTGTTATGCCTCAGCCGTATGTGATTTTGACTGCGAAGGCCAGTTTGGATGGGCGTATGGATGTGGAGCATCCGGTGTTCCTATTCAACAGGCTCGAGGATTATAGGGTGCAGGAGTTGAGGGGCACCGTGGACGCTGTGTTGACGAGTGCCGCTCGGGTGGCGCAAGACGACCCTGAATTCCCTGCCAAGGATTCGACGACGTTCCCCCCTGTCGTGATAATAGACAAGGGGTTGGAGACTCCTGCTAAGGCGAGGGTGCTGAAGAATGCGAGGAAAGTCATTCTAGCCACCTGCAAGAGCTCCAACAAGTTCAGGCTGAAGCCGATACAGGATGTGAAGCCTGACGTTTCAGTCTTAGAGGTGGGGGAGAATGCCGTGAACCTAGAGGACCTCCTCTGGGAGCTGCACCGCGCCGGGATGCAGAAGACCCTACTGGAAGGGGATGTGGCGTTGAACATGAGGATGCTCGGCTACGGCCTCGTGGATGAATTGTACGTGATGGTAGCTCCGCTCATGCTCGGGCAGACGAGCGTCAGTGTCTTCGACGGGAAGCTGGAGCGCAACATCGAGTTGCAGCTTGACGGGATACTCCAGTACGGAGACCATGTCGTCCTACACTACATGGTTGACAAGAACAGACGATAGACTAGGGCGGCCAGCCGAATATGTACAGTAATGCTGTTGCTGCAGTCACTGATGCTGCAAGTGGTATAATCCTCATGTAGACTTTCCTCAGGTCGCTGCCGTAGTATTCTCGGGAGAGGATGAGGCACAGGTGCACCGGCGACAGCATCACGCCCATGAATCCGCCGACGTAGGCGAGCATGAAGTAGCTGAAGTTGAATCCGCTGCCTTCTATGAATGCTGAAAGGAGCGGGAAGCTCACGCCCACGAAACTTTCGGTTACTCCCACCAGGAGGCCGACAGTGAAGGGGATGGCGAATAGTATGAGGGGAATCGGTATGTGCGATTCAACGAACAACTCGGGGAGGCCGTTGAATGCGCCGCTCCCCTCGATTACTGCCTTGAATATCATGATGCTCGGGATGAGGATGATGAGAGGCCACCTTATGCTCTCTTTGAAGATTGTCTTCAGGAATCCGCTGAAGAAGCGGCTCTGGATGAAGAGGATGGTAATGACTGTGACAAGGGCTACGACTAAGTCTACTCCGAAGAGGAGGTTCGCTGCGACTACGGCAACGACAGGCCAGACTGAGAATATTAAGGTTTTGAGACTGCTAATGTAGTCCCTGTTTTTGCTCTTCGTCCCCTTAATCCCAGCCAGCACTAGGAATGTCCCTGCTAGTATGGCTGCGACGTTCACTGGGCCGTTGGTGCGGATGATGTCAGCGTATGTTATGCCGAATATGCTGGCGCTGAGTATGACTCCGGGGTAGAGCGGGAAGGAGTACTCCCAGATGTGCCTGAACCAGTAGTTCACGACCGTCTTTGTTTCAGCATCCAACCCTACCTTATCCGCGACCTCCCCTGTCATCGGCGCCGAAACCATCGCACCCCCAGGCATCGGCAGGAGGCCTATGAACGCAGGTATGGCGGCTAACGTAATCCTCACGTCAGGTAGGAGGTTCTCTAGGCTTGAGGCTATCCTCCCAAGGTTCTCCATGTGCTTTAGGACGTTCCCAAGGAGTGTTATCAGCAGGACTATCGCAAGGAGAGTCAGCGTCCGAGGGGCGACAGAGGCTCCGTATGCAGTAAAGGCAATATCGCCTAGGCTCATGCTAAAAAGGAGGCCTAGGAAGAAGGCTCCCAAAAGCAATGTCAGACCGACGTTCACGCCCTTGCGGATGAGAAGCACTAGGAGGATGAAAACGCAGGCGAGTTTGGTGATGACTATCATAGAACCTATTTATTACCTGCACCCATAAAATATAGCTGCGATGAAGACGATAATACAGTTGGCCTTGGACTACACTGAACTTGAAAGGGCACTGAAGGTGGCGAAGGAAGCTGAGAAAAGCGTAGACTGGATTGAGGCCGGGACCCCGTTAATCAAGAGTGAAGGCCTTGATGCCGTCCGTAGGCTGAGGGAGATGTTCCCTAAAAAGGTTATAGTCGCTGACATGAAGACAATGGACGCGGGGAGGGTGGAGGTGGAATCCGCGGCGAAGGCCGGAGCCGACGTGGTTGACGTATGCGGCCAGGCTTCTGAGGCGACGATAAGGGAGTGCGTCGAAGTCGCGAGAAACTACGGGACGAAGATTACAGTAGACCTAATCGGGGTGGAGGATGTCGTCTTGCGGGCTAAACTGGCTGAGGGGCTCGGCGCAGACTACGTCGCAGTACACACAGCCATAGACGAGCAGATGGAGTCTAAGACACCATTCAATAAGGTCAGGAAAGTAGTGAAGGCAGTGAAGATACCAGTCCTGGTTGCTGGAGGCCTCAACTCCGAGTCAGTGGTTGACGCAATCAACGCAGGAGCTCAGGTCGTCATCATAGGCGGAGCGATAACAAAAGCTGAGAATGTCAGGAAAGCCGCCTCTGACATCAGGAAGGCCGTGGACTCAGGGCGGAGGGTGAAGACCGACCTTTACAGACGCGGAACCGACGTCGGGAAAATACTCTCTAAAGTCTCAACAGCGAACGTCTCTGATGCGATGCACCGAAGCGGAGACCTCCCCGGAATAGTGCCGATAGTCGGCATCAAAGCAGCAGGAAAGGCAGTCACAGTGAGAACCTACCCTGGAGACTGGGCTAAGCCTGTTCAAGCGATTGACGTCGCAGCCAAAGGGGACATAATCGTGATAACCTCCGGCGGAGTCGGCCCAGCAGTCTGGGGGGAGCTGGCAACAGAATCCGCATTAAAGAAGGGTGTAGCCGCTGTCGTCGTTGACGGGGCTGTGAGGGACACGGATGAGATTAAGATGATGAAGCTGCCGGTATATTCCAAGCTGACGATGCCAACAGCAGGGGAGCCTAAGGGGTTCGGTGAGATTAACGTCCCAATTAAGATAGGCGGCGTAGGAGTGAAGCCCGGAGACTGGGTCTTGTGCGACGGCGACGGCGTCGTGGTCATACCCTCCGAGAAAGCCGTGGAAATAGGCAACCGCGCGCAGGACGTCCTTGAGAAAGAGAACAGGATAAGGAAAGAGATTAGGGAGGGAAGCTCGCTCGGAAAGGTCGGGCAGCTCCTGCGATGGGAGAAGAAAATCTGACAACTCACGCTTCCTTAGCAGCTAGCATGTCGTATGCTGCAGCCAACACGTTCACTAACACGTAGAACCCGTAGACCGGGATTAGGGCGTTCACTACAACCTTGATCGGCAGCGGCTGGCCGTTGTTGGAATACCACATGAAAAGGAACAACGCCATGAGGAAGTAATTAATCAACCCTGTGAGCAGCAGTATGATGCTGTTTGATTCGACCTTGATCCTCCTGAATATCTCCCTATCCTGCTCGTCGAAGCTCAATTTTATGATGTCGCGCTCCTTCCTAAGCTGGCGGGCAAGCTTATGGTCCACCCACACCTTAATCGGTATCAGAAGCATCACGAGCTCGCCGAAGAATAGTATCATGCTCAACGTGACACAGATGAGAATCTGAGAAAGCTCCAGGGTCTTGAACGCGAACACGACCCCGTGGAGTATGTAGCCGACAGCGAAGAAGTTAACGAAGACTATCGGCCCCAATATCACCATCCTCTCGCTCTTTATGACGTCGAGTAGGACACCTGAATAGCCTCTTGCGTTGACCATTTGTTAACTATACTCCCTGAGCTTAAAAAATCCGGCAGTCAAAACCACTTCGAGAGGCTCTGCTGCGTGTTATCCCTGTACGCAGCCTCAAGCTCAGAAGCGGCCTTCCTAACCCTCTCCTCACTGAAGCCGTTTCGCCTGTAGAGGAGCTCCACCATGCCCTCAGCATCTACCTTACCCCAGGACACATCATACTCTCCGCTCGTCTCGGGGTTTAGGAAGACCTCCCTAACGCCTGCAAAATCGACGTCGAATTCGCTGGCTCTACCCTCCTTCACAGCCTTCAATGCCTTCTTCGGGCCTATCCCATAAACTCCCTCGTTGAAGTCAGTGCCGACGAGTATCGCAAGGTCTATGAGCTGCTCCTTGGTGACGCCAAGGTCTGAGAGGACGGCATCCAATTCAATAATCCCCAACTCCATCTTACCGCTTAAAGTCAACCCCCTAACAAGTTTCGGCGCCCCGAAAAGGAGGCAGTCAAAGTCTTGTGAGCCGACAGCCCATGCGTTACCTTCCCGGACCATCCTAGCGCACTGGGCTTCCCCCTCAGATGGAGCCTGCACGTGGGGGACGCCCATCATAGTTAGTAAGGTTTTGCTGTCTGCGAGCATCTTGTCAGTGAGCTTTGATGTCCTCTTCGCGAACTTGAGTGCGTCGTCGAGCCTGCCCTCCTCCTTCGCTTTCACCCACTCCTCTTGTGCCTCCCTCTTCCTCTCCCCCCGCACCTGGAGGGTCTTAAACTTCAAGTCAGGCGGCTTACCGTCGAACACGTAAACCGGCTTAATGTCCATCCTAATCAGATTCGACGTCCTGTAAAGGAGGCCGGAAAGGTGCGAAGTCACCTCCCCCTGAGAGTTCATGAGTGGCGTCCCATCAGCCTGCCTGATCGATGAGAGAAACTGGTATATCGTGTTGAGGGCGTCAACAGCTATGGTCTTGCCTGAGAGGTCCTTGAAGCTAATCTCCTTCTGGACGACGATGTCCCTAAGGTTAACGCCCATCTTCAGTTGATGCCGTACATCCTCCTAATCCAATCTGGTGCGATGAAGTCCCTGAGTATCACTGCGCCGGTGTGTATCTGGTCGTCGCTTCCTGATATTATGACCTGCTGTCCATCCAATCGTATCGCCGACTCGTTAGAGTTCGTTAAGATTATGGCGGGCTCGATGTTCGAACACGCAGTCGTCCTATTATCACCAGACCAGTTTTGTATGAGGTTGTTCAATGGCATAGCCTGGCAGGAATCCCCATCCTTCACGAACGGGTAGATGAAAAATTCGTTAGCGTTAACTTCGCTCTGACTAATAACGCCGTCCCCGTCCAGGTCAGCCTTCTTGCTTTGCACATAACCCAACACTCCCACAACCTCAGCGTATCCTCTCCCTGTCGCCTGGCCGGCGCTGCCGTCCAAAATAACGCTCATAGAATCCGCACTCTTGATGAAGCTTCCCAGAGCCATGAAATTCGGGCACTCAATCCCGTCACGCAGGCAGGCGAACACATGGCAGGCAGTCAGAATCTCCTCTTCATCGCGGCCTTTGATGGACGCCTCCTTGCTTTTCACGTATATGCCATAATCGCCTTCGCCGACGCTGACCCGGTAACCATTCGGGTCAGGCTTCGATATTGCTGAAAGCTCGAACTTGCAAGTCACCTCCGCAGGGCTTGAGGTGTCATTATATAAGGCGATGTACTCCATCCTTCTGAGATTCTCCAGCGGAATCTCGGACACGACCTTCACGCCGTATTTGGTAGTGTCAACAGCAGCCTTCGGAAACGCATACGCGAGCACAAAAACCAGCACCACCAGGCAGCCAAGAACCAGGATTACCGTACCCGTCCTGTCGCCTTTCGACTCCTCCTTACGCTTCCCACGAGGCATGGTAATAATATGAAAACCATTATAATATAACATGGGATTCGAAGACCAGAAAAAACAGGCCATAAACAACCTACGGGCCGCCGAGAAGGTTGGCGACATGGACGTCGAACTTAAACCCCTCCTGGACGCGATAAACACTCTCCCAGACTACTACACCACCTCAAGCTGCGCAGGCCGCATAGTCCTCATGCTAGACCTCGGCGGCAAAGGCAAAGACAAATTCCAAGAAAAATGGCACAGGAAAGTCACACCAAAAGAGGTTCACGCAGCCCTCAAAACCTCCAAGGGCACAGTATGGTTCAGGTACGAATGCCCCATACTACACATAATGGCCAGGACGCCGGAGAAGGCCCATGAGTTCCTGCACGTTGCAAGGGAGTCGGGCTTCAAAAGGTCAGGGATACAATCACTCAAGGAGGAACGGATACTGATTGAGGTCCTCAGCACTGAGAGAATAGACGCCCCAATAATGGAAAAAGGAAAAAAACTCGTATCAGACGAATACATCACA
>JAZDIN010000018.1:0-4829 GCA_043804895.1 Candidatus Altarchaeota archaeon | reverse complement strand
TTGTGGTCATGTTAAGGAATATTCTGGTCTTGCTTGTTTTGCTGGCTTTGCCTCAGCAGGCCTTGGCTTGGAGTGCTGGCAGCTATGAGGTTGCGGCCCGTAGGTTGTGTTCTGACTTCAACTGCGCCTGCCATGACCGGGTTGTGGTCGCATCTAATGTGCCTGACTTGAAGTTCAAGGACATGCCGGCTCACCACTGTTACAAGACTGCTTTCGACTACTCGCAGTATGCTCCTGGCAGTTGGGTTAAGCCGGCTGTGAATGATTGTCCCACTTTCGACAAGGTTTCGGTCTGGTTGGGTGTGGCGGAGGAGGATTCAGGGTGTGAGAGGTGGTATGACTTCGGTGTCGCTTTGCACTATTTCCTTGATGGGAAGGAGTTCTGGAACACCGTTGTTGCTGCGAACAGGACTTGCGTCAAGGAATATGAATCAGCAGTCAACGACTATCTCCTATACGGTGGGGGGAATTGGACAACCTGCTCGTGCGGCATCTGCGTGTCAAACGAAGACTTCGTGGACTGGCTTGCGGAGTTTGAGGAGAGAGTCAAACCGCTCATCTCATCCAAGCGTTATGAGAAGCCTACGGTAGTGTTGGTTGCCAACGAGTTTGACGGAAACGCTTCGGACTGGCTTGGATACTACCTCAAGGACATGAAAGCTGATGTAATCAGGGTGACTCCATCTGAGCTGGCCAAACGGAAGGACCGCGCGTTCATAATCATAGTCGGCGGCCAGAATGCCCCCGGAATCGGGTCGCTCGTCGGCGGCGTACTCACGGAGGAGGATAAGGCTGCGGTGTTGAATGCGGTCTTCACAGGTGTTGTCATGAAGAAGACCAACCTTTGGGTGACTGGCCAGACGGTGTACTTCGTCGCAGGCTATGGGGTCGGTGAGACTGCAGACGCGCTCTGGAAGTCAAGGGACCAGATACTTGCCACTGCAGCCGAGCTGGCTGCGAAGGAGGAGTCCCCTGAATGCTCATCTAACGAGGACTGCGGCAGCTCATACCATGGCCCGTGGATTTGCAGGAATAGGGAGAATGCCGCGAGAGTCCTCTACAAGCCTTACTGCGAACGTGGGGTCTGCGTTCAGAGGGCGCAGAAGCCGTCTAACAGGGACTGTAAGTCCAATGAGGTGTGCTTCTCGTTCGAGGGTTGCGTCAGCAACAGGACCCTACCGGTTGTTGAGAGCGTTCACGCGCCATTGTTCTACACTTGGCTGAGCTCAGAACGGGCTGTGGCGATTAAGGGTCGCGGAGTCAAATTGGTCTTGTACGCGAGAAGCTATTTGAACGAGACTACAGAATGTGAGTACTATGACAGTGACGATGGCTGGACTAGTATGGGGAATCCCTCTGTGAACGGAAGTGTCGAGGCGCTACTTAACGTATCGTCTGACACCATTGGACAGAGTATACTGGCGCAGAGGATACGATGCAGTAATGCCACAAGCGATGAAGAAGAGTCAATCCCATTATACTACGCAGAACACAATTTCACGCTGAATATCATACCCCCACCGATCGCGTTCACGTTCACCCTCACCCCACAGAACATCACTCTCTCGGACTGTTTCGACAGGCGCAACGTCACATTGCGGGTGGAGAACCTGTGCGGCCACAATATAACATGCAGCTATTCTGTCGGGGGTACTGTGGGGGCTGTCAGCATAAGGAAGCCAGGCGACTACATCAATGTCACGAACCGAAGGTGGGTTTGGAGCATTGAGAATTCGACTCCCGGTTATCTCTCCTACTACAGTGGTTCGGATTTCCCATCAACCTCCTACAATGTGACAGATGAGGAAGGCAACGTCACGACGAAGTACGTCTCCCAGGCGACAGTCGACGCATATGCCACCCTACCTAAGAACTTCACATACTACAATGTGACCACCATACTCAACGAGACCTCCTCCTACGCCTGGTACTATGACCCGTGGGTCGACAACATACTGTTCGTCGACTCTGGCGAATGCCAGCTGAACAGGATTCCGGTGACAGTGACCTGCACAGACGAATACAGCCAACTCACTACTTTGAAAAAGAACATAACCTTGAAATATCCGGCACTTATAGCAAATGATAAAAGTTATTGAATATTCGTCGAATCCTAAATATTTATGGTCATTTGCGTCATATTCGATAGCAAATGATAATCAATTAAAGCTCAAAGCATTTGCTATCGACTATAAATACTGAGGATAGATTATTTTATCCTATGACAAGGAAAATCAGGATTGGCCTGCCGAAGGGCAGCCTAGAGGAGTCGACGTTCAAACTCTTCGAGAAGGCAGGGTTCAAGCTCGCTAAGACTAGCAGGAGCTATTTCCCAAGGATTGACGACGAGGAGATTGAGCCGATTCTGATGCGCGCCCAGGAGATACCAAGGTACGTGGAACAGGGCGTCCTGGACTGCGGCCTCACGGGCGCTGACTGGATTGTCGAGAACAACGCCAAGATCGTCGACGTCGCAGACCTCGTGTACAGCAAGCAAGCGATGAGGCCAGTACGGTGGGTGTTGGCAGTGCCGGAGGACAGCAAAGTGCGTTCTGTCAATGATTTGGAGGGCTGTAGGATTGCGACCGAACTCGTGAACGTTACGAAAAGGTACCTCAGGAAGAACAAGGTGAAAGCCGACGTCGAGTTCAGTTGGGGCGCTACAGAGGCGAAGCCACCGCTCCTTGCTGATGCCATAGTCGAAGTTACCGAGACCGGAAGCTCGCTGAAGGCGAACAAGCTGAGGATAGTCGACGTAATAATGGAGTCTAACACGAAGCTGATAGCCAACAGAGAATCCTGGATTAACAAGAAAAAGAAGGAGAAGATGCTAGAAGTCGCTATGCTACTGAAGGGTGCGCTCCTCGCTGAGGAGAAGGTCGGTTTGAAGATGAACGTCAGGTGCAAGGATCTGGACGGACTCCTGCCAATACTACCAGCGCTCAACAAGCCAACGATATCAGCCCTAAGCGACCCAGAGTGGGTTGCAGTCGAAACCGTCATAGACGAGAAACTCGTGAGGGAGATAATCCCAATCCTAAAACGCAAGAAAGCGGAGGGGATAATCGAATACCCCCTAAACAAGATAATCCCCTAGTTTTAATATCACGCCAATTAATAATCTAATATGAGGCGCCTCATACTCTTACTCTCACTCCTAGCCCTAGCCCAGCCTGCAACCTCTTGGGGGCCCCAGGCCCAGGAAGCCTTCTGCATGGATGTCGTGTCCGACGTCTGGGGGGAGCGGGGACTGGCATGCCTTGACGAGCGGACCTCATACTGCCTGGACTTAAAGGGCATACTCGGCGACTCGGTAGGTCAGCAGTGCCTGGACGCGTATGCGGCAGGCGTTGAAGTATACCCCTACAATGCCCCGGAGGTGCTGTTCAACGATGTCGAGAACCACTACAATTACGACAGTTGCCCTCTCACATGGATTCGCGAAAGCAACGAGTGGATTTGCAGCGGCAAAGGAAACCCTGCTGGCGATAATGCTCAGATGTGGTTCAACGTGTCAAGGGAATCCACCGACTACTGTAGGCAGGTCCGCTCCTTCTGCACAGGCTCATATTACTACACGAGCTCCTACTACCCCCTCCTTCGGGTGAAATACCTGCAGGGTTGCATCGGCGGCTCACTGGACGACATGGTGGATGTTAAGATACTCTCAGGTGAGAGTGACTGGAAGGTTACGGACCAGTGCGTCTTCAGCTACCTGAAGAAGATGGCAGGTGTGTCTCGTGAGACGACGCAGCATGTCACGTTCATACTGACTGAGGCGGACTTGGACGCTGTGAGCGGCAACCTCACAATCGAGGCAGGTTATGTGAGGAACCCTAAGCTGATGCCAGAGAGGACGACAACGACCACCACCTCCACTACGGCAACGACATCAACGACGACAACCGTCTCAGAGACAACAACGACCACAACTACAGAGACCACAACGTCATCCTCCTCCCAGACGACGACCACTATAAAACCCACGACAACCTCAACGACAATCCCCCCAACAACAACCATTCCAAAACCAGAAGTCAACCAATCCCTCGCTGAGATAGACAGCATGCTCTCGAATGCGGTGTCCTCCATAGAACAGGATAAAAAAGTTGAACCAACACAATCCAACAACATGATGATACTTGCGATGTTAGGGGTGTTCCTCTTAATCTCAGTCATCCTCCTAGTGTACATCTACTCGCAGATGACCCGCCCGCACGTCCACTCGCCAAGGAGAGTCATCCTCCCCCCGAGCATGCGAAGGAGGATGCGGAAGAGCACATGAGCCAAAACCTGGTGTGCGGCATAGACGAAGCCGGACGCGGCCCAGTCATAGGCCCCCTAGTCCTCGGATGCGCACTCTTCGATGAGGTTGGGAGGGAGAAGCTCCTCAAGATGCGGGTGAGGGACAGCAAGAAATTATCTCCCAAGAGGCGGGAGGAACTGGAGCCGCTCGTGAAAGAAGCCGCAGTCGAATGGCGTGTGGCGCACATACAGGCGACGGAGATAGACCGCCTGAGGAAGACGATGTCCTTGAACGTCATAGAAGCTCAAAGGACTGCGCAGCTAATACTATCGCTCAAATACACGCCCTCGAAGATACTAATCGACGCCGCCGACACGGTCGAAGCCAACTACCGGCGGAAGATAATAGAGTCGCTCGCGGCCCTCAACCCCGAGTACAAGATGCCTGAGATAATCGCAGAACATAAGGCTGACGACACGTACCCTGAAGTCTCCGCAGCCTCCATACTCGCTAAGGTGGAGCGCGACCGCTGTATTCAACAGCTTAAAGCATACTACGGGGAATTCGGCTCCGGATACCCGGC
>JAZDIN010000017.1:0-25574 GCA_043804895.1 Candidatus Altarchaeota archaeon | reverse complement strand
CCTGTCAACCTTAGGAAGCAGGTAAGCCATCAAGGGCTCTCCGCCAGCCATGTTCACCGGTGTAAGATTGTTGGCAAAATAGCCTGCAAACGACACCAGCAAAACATTCCTGAAAGAAACCTTGGAATGCCGCAATACCACGCGCCACTTCACCGCCCACAAAAACATGAGGAAACCCTGCAAGCCAAGCAACACCATAAAATACTGGAAATTAAAATTCAGCAAACTCCTGACGACCTCCTCAGGACCGCTGTAAGCGAACACGCCGAGCATAATCGCAACGCCAAGCAAAAACAGCAGCAAAAAACGCCAACGCATATAAAAATAAAGAAAACAACATATATTAACCCCTTTTTTAAAAGGAAAAGGTCCCACATCCGGGGCTGAAGCGAAGCGGCATGTCCCACAAAGTGCCGTCCCCTTCGGGGACGCCGAAATGGCTCAGGAACCCCTTTTCTTTTCGAAAGAAAAGGTGTTTCATCCCCAAAAGAAAAACCTTATCCTCTTTTGGAGCCTTCTTTTCCCCGCTCAGAGCCGTCGAAGACGGCTCATTCGTGATGCAAGTCAGGCTTATTAGCCTGACAGCATCCTGAAAGCGCCTATTGGCGCTTTCTTGGAACCTTAGAAGGTTCTTAGAAGGCTGTCGCCTTATCCACTAGGCTACAGGCCCATGTTATTGGCATATCATTAAGGCAGGCTTAGGATAAATATTCCCCAGCCCTAGGCTGGGGTATTTATGTGGCTGAGCAAAGCTCAGACACACGCCCTAGCCTGTGGGCTAGGTCGCGTCACGAAAACGCGGATTATCGCATTTATCCCCTACATCAATGCAGGGGTGTTCTGCGTTTTCGATGATAAAAGAGTTTGTTGTGTGTTTTTAAGGTTTGTTGTGTTATTTTTTGCCTTATATGGATGGTAGGATGTGGGCTTATCAGGAGTTGAAGTTTATTGCAGCGAATAAGTTCAGGTTGTGTGTGGGTGAGATGGTTTCGGGGGTTAATAGTAGGTTCCACGGGAATGTGGATGTGAGATCTCACCAGGATGTTGAGAGGGTGTTGAAGGGGAGGAATATTTTCAACTGGGATGAGAGGCGTTAGTCGGGTTTTATAGGCCTGGTCTGCTTATTTTATAAGATGGATTTGGGTGGTAGGGCCGCTGTTTTGGTTGTTTTTGCTGCGTCGTTGTTTTTTTATGTGCTGACATTGTGCCCTACAGTGTATAATGGAGATAGTGGGGATTTCATTACTGCCTCTTACACGTTCGGTGTAGCCCACCCCACGGGCTACCCGTTATACATGGTGGTTGGGAGGGTTTTTTCTCTTCTTCCTGTCGGTTCTGTGGCTTACAGGTATAATCTCATGAGCGCTGTGTTCGCCGCCGCGGCCGCGATGTTGGTGTGTTTGAGCATTAGGATTCTGACTAAATCTTGGGCTGCTGGTTTTGGGGGGGGATTGTTGGTTGCCTTTTCCATGGCGTTGTGGGATCAGGCTACTGTCGCTGAGGCGTATAGTATTAACGGTTTTTTTGTGGCGCTGTTGTTGTGGCTGACCTTAAGGTGGAGGGAGGATAGGGGGGGTATGGGTTTGTTTTACATTGCTTTGGTTTTCGGGTTAGGTCTGGCGAACCATATCTCTATCGCCCTTTACCTGCCAGCGTTCGTGTATCTTGCATTATCTGGGAATAGGAGAGTTTGGGGTAAGGTTGATTTGAGGCTGCTTGCAGCATCTTTTCTTGCGCCTTTGCTGTTGTACTTGTATTTGCCTTTGAGTGCCTTGAGCAATCCGGTCTACAATTGGGGGAATCCGAACACTGTCGGACGGTTCATCAACCATGTCACGGGTTCAGTGCATAGGAGGACATATGTCCTCACACTCACGGCTTCTGATATTTTTACCAGGTTTGTGGGCCTCATTTACCACTATCTGCAGCAGTTTTCAGTGGCTGGTGTGCTCGTGTTGGTTGGGTTTTACAGACACTGGAGGAAGAATCGCGTCTTCCTTAACTACACGGCGCTTATGGTTGCAGCGGATTTGGCGTATGCCCTGTTTCTGAATGACGTCTCGCTTGAGATTACGACATTCTGCATACCAAGCATCATCGTGCTCGGCGTCTGGTCTGGGTTCGGTTTCACGGAACTTTTCAAGTGGTTGAGGAGTTGGTCGAAGGACGTTAGACTACAATATGCAGCCTCCGCGGCAGTCGCGGCCTTGATCATTTCCTCCAACTATTATGTGAGCGACAAGTCAGGGAACCTGCTGGCGTACGATTATGGGATGAACATTCTGAGGACTGTCGATCAAGATGCGGTGATATTCGCCAAAGGGGATAACGAGGTTATGCCTCTCAACTACTTGCTCCTCGTAGAGAAGGTAAGGCCTGACGTTACGATGTACGAGGAGAACGGCCTTTTAAGTCACAGCCTTTATGGTGACGATTATGTTTGGCTTAGTGAGGAGACTCATGAGAAGAGGAGGAAGGCTGTAGAGTTGAATGTTATAGAGAGGGGGGGGCCGGTGTATTATACGAGCAAGCCAGATACGGTATTTGAGGGGTATATCTTCAGGCAGACGGGGCTCTTGTACCGGGTCGTTGGAGCTGGCGAGAGTCTACCTGACAGGAACTATTGGATGCTATACGACTTCAGGCAGGTGTGGAATGCGAGCATCTACTTAGATTATATGAGCAGGGACATCAGGTCAGTGTATTATCTTAGGCTTGCTGACAGGTATTTTGACACAAACAAGACCGTGGCTGAAAAGCTTTTGAGGGAGGTTGTTAGCATAATCCCTGACAGTGTTGAAGTAAGGTATGATTTGGGGAATTTGCTCATTGGAGAAGGCAAGTATGATGATGCCATCGGAGAGTTCAAGAAGGCACTAGAGATTGACCCCAACAGCGTAAAAGTCCATAATAACATGGGATACACCTATGCACTTAAGGGTGATAGGGATGCTGCAGGGACGGAATATCTTAAGGCTTTGAAGTTGGACCCCACGTACCTTAAGGCTAGGACTAATTTGGCTGTTTTGCTAGTTGACCTGGGCAGATACGATGACGCTGTTGGACAGTATAAGCAGGCTATAATGACTGACCCCAGTTATGCCAAGGCATACTTCGACTTAGGATTGGTTTACTACAACACCGGAAAGCCTGATGAGGCTGCGCTAGTGTGGGGGGAGTATCTGAAACTTAACCCAGGCGACCCGAAAGCAGGGGATATCGCAGGGAAGATCGCTGAGATAAAAACCAATAAGACTGAGACAGTGTGATGTATTCCGGAAGAGGAGTTAGGCACTACATGGCCTGTTGGGAGATTTTTAGGCTGTAAGCCAATAGCTTAAGAGGAAGATGATTGATAGGGAAACCATTTGGGGTATCATAGAAGAATATGATAATAGTAATCTGAGAATTGGAGTCTTGGCCTCGCATTCGGCCTTGGATGTGGCTGAGGGGGCGGTTGAGGAGGGTTTCCGTACCGTGCTGTACTGCCAAAGGGGGAGAGAGAGGACTTACACACAGTACTTCAAGTCGAAAAGGGTTGAGGGGAAGGTTGTGAGGGGGGTGGTTGATGAGGCCAAGACCTACGGTAAGTTCAGCCAGATGGTTGAGGAGGGAGAGCAGGAGAAGATGAGGACCAAAAGCGTCCTCTTCGTCCCGAACCGCTCGTTCAGTTCTTACATAAGCATGGGCGTCATCGAAGACGGTTTTAAGGTTCCCATCGTCGGCTCAAGGAACATGCTAAGGACTGAGGAACGCGGCGGCAAACAGGACTACTATTGGCTGTTGGAAAAAGCTGGCCTCCCGTTCCCTGAGAAAGTCCAAGACCCGAAGGACATCGACGAGCTTTGCATAATCAAACTACACCACGCAAAGAAGAAACTTGAGCGCGGCTTCTTCACAGCTTCAAGCCAAAGCGAATACAAGAGGAAGGCAAACGACCTCGTCAGGGGAGGAGTAATAACGAAAGAAGACCTCGCCTCAGCGAGAATTGAAAAATACGTCATCGGCCCGGTATTCAACCTCGACTTCTTCTACAATCCCTTGGAAGAGGAGCTGCCGAAAATCGAGCTCTTGGGTGTGGACTGGAGGTTTGAGACTAGCTTGGACGGCCACGTCAGATTGCCTGCGCCACAGCAGATGAGCCTATCCGGGACAGCCCAGGAGATTCCGGAATACACCGTCTGCGGCCACAACTCCTCCACACTCAGGGAATCGCTTCTTGAGAATGCGTTCGAACTCGCCGAGAAGTATGTGAAAGCCACACAGGAACACTACAGCCCAGGAATCATCGGAGCATACTGCCTACAAACCTGCGTTGACAAAGACCTAAACTTCCACATATACGACGTCGCCCCCAGAATCGGAGGCGGAACCAACGTCCACGTCGCAGTAGGCCACCCATACGCAAACAGCCTCTGGCGCACAAACATGAGCACTGGCAGAAGGACCGCTAGAATGGTCAGAGACGCCGTGGAACAGAATAGATTAAAGGATATCGTGACCTAGGAGTTGTTTCTATTTTTCGGCTTTTATCACGACCATGCCGTTGATAGTTTTGACGATTTCTGGTTTTTTGAACCCATCATCCTTTAGGGCTTCCAGCCACCATCTGGAACTCTTTGGATATTCAGTAACACCATCAATTGCATCGTCTGTGGTTATGTCCATTCGCATAGACGTCTCAGCACCAAACCCACTCTTGACTTCTTCATATACGCCATCACATACTCGTATAATATTTTCACGACGTTGTTCTTCTAATGCAGGACGACCATCCGGACCATAAATTATTGACGGTTCAGCATCTACATCGTACTCCCCAAGGAGTAGAAGGCCCCCTGGCTTGAGCACACGCCGGAACCTAGACAATGCTGCTAGTTTTTTATCTCCTTTCAGGTGGTGGATTGTTGCATTACACGCTATTATGTCAATCGATTCTGCGTCAAGTTCGGATAAATCCAGGATATCATCTTTAAAGACTTTGACCGCTGGATTCTTAGAAAAAGTTTGTCTTGCTTTTCTGAACATCTCTTCTGAGTTATCCACCCCAATAACAGTCACCGAGGCGCCCAATTTTTTTCCGACTTCAATAAAAGATTCGGCCACTGCCCCAGTCCCAAAACCAGCATCAAGACAATCTAGATGCGTGGCTCCTTTGCTTTTGAAGTATTTTACAGCAGCATCCACCATACACGAGCGGATGGCCATTTGAGTTGGTGAACGAGCATACTGAGCATAAATAGGGTATCTTTCAGGGTTTAAGGAAACGTTACCACCATAGACATTATAAGTCACCCGCGTTTCACCATCCTTAGAGGAAGTCTCATATATTTTGAGTATTCTCCTTCCGGTCGGGCCATAAAGCCTAATTTTTCTCATAGACTGTTCTAAAATACCTAATTCACTGCTGTCATCCTCTTTCTTAGCTTCCCTTCCAGTTATACGCTTCTCCATCATTAGTAAACTGGGAATGCCCTTCTAATAAGTGCAAAAGGCCGTTAGAGGGGTGTATTTTGCCTGGGACAGTTTTATAACATCCTTAAATTTGTGTCTTTCCATAATGTTTTAATGGTTGGTGTTGGTGAGGTGGGCCGGATTCTGAGGGGGTATGATTCTAAGAGGATTACGGTCGCGACTATCGGCAGCCATTCTGCGTTGAACATCTTCAAGGGAGCCCGGGAGGAGGGCTTCAGGACGGTCTGTGTCTGCGCTAAAGGCCGTGATAAGTTGTATCGTAGGTTCGGCCTAGGGGATGAGTACATCATTTTGGATAAGCTACAGGATATCACATCTGAGAGGGTTCAGGAGAAGCTGAGGAAGTTGAACAGCATTGTGATACCGCACGGCTCCTTCAACGCTTACATTGACCAGCAGGAGATGGAGGAGCTTAGAGTCCCGATAATGGGTAACAGGAAGCTCCTTGAGGTTGAGACTTCCAGGATAAAACAACATGAGTGGATGAGGGGAGCAGGGCTTAAGGTTCCGAGGATATTCGACTCGCCGAAGGACATCAAAGACCTCGCATTCGTGAAATTCCCGGGGGCGAAGGGGGGTAAGGGGTACTTTGTCGTCGACAGCGAGGATGCGTACAAGAAGAAGATTAAGATGATGCTAAAAAAGGGGCTCATAACAGAGGATGATGCTAGGAACCCTTACATCCAGGAGTATATCATCGGAGTCAACGTTTACCCGCATTACTTCCACAGCCCCTTGAAGGGTGTGACCGAGTTCCTAGGCGTTGACAAGAGGTATGAGAGCAGCGTCGATGGGGTGTTCAGGATTCCAGTCCCAGAACAGCTTGAGCAGGAGATCAGCCCGTCCTTCAGCATAGTCGGCAACTTCCCGATGGTCCTCAGGGAGTCCCTGTTGGATGAGGTTTTTGACATGGGAGAACGGATTGTGAGGGAAAGCAAGAGGATATCCCCGCCTGGGCTTATCGGAGCCTTCTGCATGGAGACGATAATAAGGGAGAACCTCGAGATAGTCGCGTTTGAGATTTCAAGCAGGATAGTGGCAGGCTGCAACGCCCTCATAGGCACTAACCCCTACATGTACCTCATGTACGACGAGCCGATGTACATGGGCAAAAGGATTGCAAGGGAGATTAAGGAGGCGACCAGGCTGAAGAGGCTGGATGAGATAGTAACATGATGGTCTTTTAAATAGCAGCAACCAATATACTTCAAGGTATTCAATATCAAAAATTTGAGGTGAAAAAATGGGTGACAAAGAGCAACCAGCACCTATCAACCCAGACAGGGTTGGGATATACATGGACGTGCTGGACAACATAATAAGCGACCTAAACGATAACGCAGAGCTTCAGAAGATTTTTGGCGTGCCAGTCTCAAGGGCTCTTGTAATCGTAGCAGACAACAACGACCTGAGAATCGAGGAAGGCGGACGTGTGCCACTGAACGAGGCTCAGCAGAACGCATTCCTACGCGTACTGGACGAGGTCATAAGGGCCAATTCGGTATAAAGTGGATGCGCCTTCGGCCAGGGCTTCCAAAGACGGTGTCTTTCTTGACGTGCATGTGACCGCCTCTGCAAAAGAGGATTCAGTAAGGTACGTCGACGGGGTCGTGAAGGTTAAGACCTCGAAGCCAGCGGAAAATGGCAAAGCAAACAAATGTGTTGTCAGACTGCTTAAGCCAGTGTTCGGGGCTTGTGAGATAGTCGCGGGCGGAAAATCCAAGAGGAAGACTATCCGAATCCAAAAGATGGATTTGGATGGTTTGAAGTCCGTTTTAGAGGGTTTGGCTGAGGGGGTGGCAAGGTGAGTGGCTTATTAAGCCAGGATTGCGTAAAAGTATGCAGTAATTTCACAGTCAAGAGATTCACATTCAATCGTTCATCTGAGATGTGTAAATGCGCAGGCGACATGGCGGTCGTTTGTTGCACTCTCTTCTTGGCTTGATTTGCTGTAGGTAACGAAAAAAGAGGTGAAAATATGTCAAAAGCGCCAGCAGATACAATCAAATATAACATATACGCTGAGATTTCGATAGACGGCGTCGTTGAGAAACCAGACGTGGTCGGGGCTTTGTTCGGTCAGTCTGAAGGCCTCCTTGGGGAGGAGCTTGAGCTGAGGGACTTGCAGAAGACTGGAAGGATTGGTAGGATTGAGGTTGATATCAAGACCAAGAGTGGGAAGTCGACGGGCACTGTCATTGTGCCGTCGAGCCTGGACATGGTCGAGACATCCATTATAGCTGCCACATTGGAGACAGTCGATAGGGTGGGGCCGTGCAACGCGCACATCAGGATTACGAATGTCGTGGATGCCAGAACCAGCAAGAGGAAAGTTATGGCTGACCGCGCTAAGGAGATACTGAGGAAGCTCATGCATGAGGAGATTCCTGAAAGCATGGAGTTAGTCGATGAGGTCAGGAAGTCGGTGCAGTTGAGCGAGATAACGGTTTACAAGGGGCTGCCTGCTGGGCCGTCCATAGAGGAGTCAGATTCCGTGATACTTGTTGAAGGCAGGGCCGATGTCTTGACTCTCCTGAAGTGTGGGATAAAGAATGCCATAGCAGTCGGCGGCACCAACATACCTAAGGTGATATCTGAGATAAGCAAGAGCAAGACCACCATAGCGTTCGTCGACGGTGACCGGGGTGGTGAGATGATACTCAAGGAGCTCGCCCAAGTGGCTGATGTGGATTTCGTCGCTAAGGCACCCCCAGGGAAGGAGGTTGAGGACCTTGGGAAGAAGGAGATTATAATGGCCTTGAGGAAGAAGGTCCCAACAGACCAGATGAGGAACGGCAGGCCGAGGAGGGAGGACTTCAAGGACGAGTTCAGGGACGACGTCGCAGTCGCTCCTGAACAGGAGGTCAGCCCAGAGAGCCTGTTAAGCGAGTTGGCGGGGGTTAAGGGGAAGCTAAGCGCTAAGCTGTTCGACAAGGACAAGACCCTGATAACGGAGGTGGAGATCAAGGATTTGATCAACACGCTCGGGAGGGTTCAGCCGGCGTTCGTCGTCTTGGATGGGATAGTAACCCAGCGTCTTGTGGATGCTGCAAGAGGAAGCGAAGTTAAGGCGCTCATTGGGGTGAACACCGCAGCTGACATCAAGAGCACGTACAACATTGCAATCCTTACCGAACGAGGGAGTCCTGCGATTTAGTCCATTTGCGGCGTAGCCACCTACGCCGCACACTATATTTTAACTCAGGTCTAAAGTAGTAGTGAACATGCTGTTGGACAACGTAGAATCAACGAGGGACGTCAGCATCCCAGCTGACCCCATAGAGCGCATCATAGGCCAGGAGACGGCAGTCAGTAAGGTCAGGATAGCTATTAAACAGCGCAGGAACCTTCTTCTTGTGGGCCCGCCGGGGGTTGGTAAGAGTATGTTGGCTCAGGCTTTAGCTAGCCAGCTTCCCACCCCCCAACAGCAGGTTAGCATAGTCCATAACCCCAAGAACCCGAATAGGCCTCTTGTTGAGGTGGTAGGCAGGGCTGAACTTGAGGCTATAGCTTTGAGGAGAGGGATAGCAGGCGGGCGAGTGGTTTATCCTATGGAGGTACCTTCTTTTGTCGCTGAGCGGCTTGGCTTCAGGTGTTCAAGCTGCGGCGCATTAAGCGCGGTCGACTATCTGACGTGCCCGCAGTGCGGGTCAGGCAAGTATAGCAGGCTGGTTAAGAGGATGAAACAGAATCCAGTAAACAGCATGCTCAGCGAGGTCTTTGAGGTTGGACCTATGAAGCCTGAGACTGAGGTTCACACCTCCAGGATTGGCTCCGATGGTGTTGAGGAGGTAATAGTCTACCAGAGGACTGCGAATGGTATGGTGAAGGTACTTGACAAGAATGCCTTAGAGGAGGTAAGGAAGCTCAACGACAAGGACATGAGGAACGTCATCATCCCGCTTGATAGGAAGAATTTCGTGCACATGAGCGGGGCGAGCGAGACCGAACTTTTAGGGGACGTCAGGCACGACCCCTACGGCATGCACCCTGAGATAGGGACTCCGGCGTACATTCGAGTCGTACCTGGGGCGATACACGAGGCCCATGAAGGTGTGCTGTTCATAGACGAACTCCCGCACCTAGACCATCTTCAGAATTTCATACTCACTGCGATGCAGGAGAAGAAGTTCCCGATAACAGGCAGGAATCCACAATCAGCCGGAGCTTCAGTCAAGGTTGAGAACGTGCCTTGTGATTTCCTCTTCGTTGGGGCGTGCAACATAAGCGATGTGGGGAGGATTCTGCCTCCACTTCGCTCCAGGATAATCGGGAACGGGTACGAGATACTCTTGGACACTAGCATGGAGGACACCCCAGAGAATAGGGACAAGATACTCCGGTTCGCAGCCCAGGAGATAGCAATGGACGGGAGGATACCCCCAGCGAAGTCTGATGTTATCAGGCTCTTGGTCGAGGAGGCAGTCACAAGAGCCAATGACGTTGACGGTGCGAAAAACGCCATCACCCTGAGGCTTAGGGACTTGGGTGGCGCAGTTAGGATGGCAGGCGACCTTGCTGTTGTCGAAGGCAGCGAGTACATAGAGTCTAAGCATATCATAAAAAGCCTTAAGGAATCTAAGTCGATCGAACACCAGCTTCAGGAACGCTACGGCAGCCTGTGGAACGGCATGAACAAAGACAGCTCCATGGTCGTTGACAAGAACCGGGCGGACAGAAGTTATGGGTGAGGGGGTTGGAGTCTAGTGTTCGACCAGAGGTGGTTCTGGTTTACCCGCCGTATGAGGATGTCATGTTCCACGGAGGGGCGTATTTCACCTCAATTCCCTTGGGTGTGGCCTACCTGGCGGCCGTGCTTGAGGAGAGTGGCATTTCCGTTTCAGTCATTGACTGCAGTGTGGAAAAGGTTGATGTTGGGGGGTTGGCCAGGAGAATCCTTGATGCTAAACCTAAAGTCCTCGGTATTTCAGTCACAAGTCTGAGCCTGCGATTCGTCAAGAGGCTAATAGATGAAGTTAGGGAGGGGGGCCGTACTTCTACTATTCCGAAGATAGCGGTTGGTGGCCCGCATATCGGGGCTGACACTGGCTCGTCGCTGCTTCTGGGGGCTGACGTCTGCTTCAGCGGAGAGGCTGATTACTCCTTTGCCGAGTACTGTAAGGGGGTAATTGATGGAGGTGATGGAGTATCGGGGATAATCAATTGTGGGCTAGTCAATGACATAAACCACCTGCCATACCCTGCGAGGCACCTCTTCGATGAAAAAAGGTACCGCTTCGTGCCGATTATGGCCTCGAGGGGATGCCCATGCAACTGCATGTACTGTGGCATGGCTGGCACACCTTACAGGAAGAGGGGGTTGGATAGTATTAGGGGTGAAGTGGAGGGTATGAGTAGGGGGAGGTGCTTAATTTCATTAGATTTTGCTGATGATGTCTTCACATTAGACAGACAACACACTATGGAGATTGCGGATTTGATGGAGGAGTACAATCTCTCTTGGGCCTGCACGACGCGCGCCGACATGGTTGAGGGGGAATTGCTCAGGTATATGGGCAAACGGGGGTGCAGGCACATAAGCTTTGGGGTGGAGTCTGGTAGCGAGGAGATTAGGGCTTTAGTAGGTAAGAATGTGCCAGACAAGGCATATGTTAAAGCCTTCAAGGGTTGTAGGGAGGCAGGGATTATGACTAGGGCGTACATCATGGTCGGGTTCCCTGGGGAAACCAGGAGGGATATGGAAAGGACGATATCCTTCACGAACAGCCTGAAACCGGACAGCTACGGGTATGCTATGACGATAGTACTACCGAACACAAGGCTGATGGATTATTGCGTGAGTAAAGGCCTGATACGCGAGAATTATTGGGTGGGTTATATGAGGGGTAATGCAGGTGTGCCTTATTTTTTACCTGAGGGGGTAGTTCGCTCAGACATAGATGCGCTCGCTTACAGGCAGTCTAAGAGGTTTTATCTCAACCCGAGACACATCGCACTCAGGATGAAAAACGCGAAGAACGCAGGCGAACTAACTGACTCGTTGAAGGCATGGGGGGTATATCTCGCAGACTTGATATTTAACAGGACGTACTAATAGAGGGTGATGAGGGTGAAAATTCGTTTCGGTTTGGTTGGATGCGGGGCCATGGGCTCCGCCATAGCCAAGGCGTTCGACAGAGGTGAGATATATGGGCAGCTTACATGCGTCTTTGACATAGACGTAGCGAAAGCAAAGAAGCTCTCAACAGAGCTCAAACACAAACCCAAGGTAGTGGCATCATTCCCTCCATTGCTAAAATCCTGTGACGTCATCATTGAGGCTGCAAGCCAGCAGGCAGTCAGGGAATATGCCCCTGAAGCGGTGAAGAGGGGTAAGAGTATACTAGTAATGAGCGTTGGGCCGTTGCTTGATAGGAATTTGATGGAAGGGCTGACGCGTGCAGCTTCAAAGTCTGGGTCTAGGATTTACCTTCCATCCGGCGCATTAGCCGGGGTTGACGGCGTGATGGCGGGTTCGTGTGGGAGGATAGAGGAGGTTATGTTAACCACTACTAAACCGCCGGCAGGGTTGAAGGATGCAAAATACCTCCTGGATAAGGGAATCAGGTTGGAGGGTATAACTAAGCCGATGGTTGTGTTTGAGGGAGACGCCCAACATGCTGTGAAAATGTTCCCAAAGAACATCAACGTCTCGGCAGTAGTCTCGCTTGCTTCAGGAAGGAATGCGAGAGTGAGAATAATCGCTGACCCGAGCACAGATAGGAACGTACATGAGATAACAGTCCGGGGGGACTTCGGGGAGATTACGACGAGGACTTCAAACGTCCCATCTCCAGCGAACCCGAGAACCTCCCACCTTGCAGTACTCTCCGCAATCTCTGTCCTCAAGCAGTTGAGTGGGAGTGTGAAGATAGGGAATTGAGGGATTAGGCACTACGTATGGGTTGGGGATAAGGAGAGTTAGGCACTACAATGGATAAGGTTAAGGATATTAGAGTCGCTGGTAGGGACAGCGCCAGGGAGCTGGTTGGAAAGTTAGGCAGTACAGGGTTTCAGGCTAGTGAGCTAAAAGCCGCAGTGGGTATCATAAGGGAGATGAGAGAAGCCGACGCGACCATATTCCTGGCGTTCACAGCCAATATGATGGCCTCGGGCCTTCGCGGTGTGCTGACACAGATGGTTGATGAAGGCCTTGCAGACGCAGTTATCACGAGCGGGGGTAGTATAGACCACGACATAATACGCTCCTACAAACCATACTTGCTCGGCAGCTTCAACGCAGACGACATAGAACTCCATAGGAAAGGGGTGAATAGGATAGGTAATATACTAGTCCCAAACGACAGGTATATGCTATTGGAGCGGAAGATGAGGAGAGTATTCACACATATGGAGAAAAAAACCAATGTATTCACACCATCAGAACTCAACAACTACATAGGTAGCATACTCCCAAAACACTCATTCCTAAACACATGCTACAGGAAAAAAATACCTGTATTCTGCCCAGGTATGGTGGACTCAGCTATCGGGATGCACCTCTTCTTCTTCAAGCAGAAACACAGGGAATTCATAATGGACACGGCCGAAGACTTCCATCAACTAGCTGACATCGTATTCGCCGCCAAACAGACGGGGGGTATAGTACTTGGCGGGGGGATATCAAAACACCACCTGATAGGCGCGAACCTAATGAGAGGCGGCCTAGACTACGCAGTCTACATTACAACCGCCCAGGAATATGATGGAAGCCTCTCTGGAGCCCACCCGAAGGAGGGTAAAAGTTGGGGTAAGATTAAGGGGAAGGGTAGAACCGCCACAGTCTACGGTGACACGAGCATACTGCTACCGCTAATAATCGCAGGTTACAGATGATATACGAGGTTGATGTAATGAAAGAGGAGGTTAAGAAAGCGTTGGAGAAGGTAAGACCAATGTTGCAGATGGATGGGGGGGATGTGGAATTTGTCGAGGTCAGCAAGGAGGGTGTCGTAAAAGTCAAACTTAAGGGAGCATGCCACGGCTGCCCGATGAGTCAGATGACCCTCCAACACGGAATCGAGATGACTCTGAAGAAAGAGGTTCCTGGTGTGAAAAAGGTTGAATCTGTGTAGTCAAACGAATATAAAAACCTTCAGGGGAGCTAGCATTATATATTCTCTCTCACCCCATAAAACTTGGTTGGTATGATTTCTAGGGTTAGGAAGAGAGATGGTAAGGTTGTAAAATTCAACAAACAGAAGATCGTCGACGCCATACACAAGGCCATATCCTCACTAGAGGGGAGAGATGGAGAGGAAGCTGAAAAATTAGCAGAAAAGGTCACTAAAAACCTGGGGAAGAAGGAGTGGCACAACATTCCAACAGTCGAGGACATACAAGATGTTGTTGAGGAAGTCCTTATAGAAAGCGCGGGGCCGGGTATAGCTAAAGCCTACATACTCTATAGGGAGGAGAGGAAAAAGATACGGGAAGCTAAATCGATGATGGGGGTCGAAGACGACATAAAACTGTCTTTGAACGCGGTCAAAGTCTTGGAGAGGAGATACCTAGTCAAGGATGAGAACGGCAAGGTTGTCGAGACCCCAAAACAGATGTTCCAACGAGTCGCAAACAACATTGCAAATACAGAGTTGTTGTACGACAAGGATGCTGATGTTAAAAAGACCGTGAGGGAATTCTATCAGATGATGTCAACACTTGAATTCCTCCCAAACAGCCCCACCCTAATGAATGCAGGCCGTGAGCTACAACAACTTTCTGCTTGTTTTGTGCTCCCAGTCGAGGATAGTATGGAGAGCATATTCGAGGCTATAAAGAACACGGCATTGATACACAAAAGCGGAGGGGGGACTGGATTCAGCTTCTCAAAACTCAGGCCAAAGGGGGACATAGTAGCCTCAACAAGTGGTGTCGCCTCAGGTCCACTTTCCTTCATGAACGTGTTCAATGCCGCGACAGAAGTCATAAAACAGGGTGGAACCCGGCGCGGAGCCAACATGGCCATACTACGCGTTGACCACCCTGATGTCCTGGACTTCATAGTCGCAAAGGAGAAGGAGGATGTATTGAACAACTTCAACCTCTCAATCGGATTGACCGAAGACTTCATGAAGGCTGTTGAGGCAAACCAGGAGTACGACCTCAAAAACCCTAAGAACAAGAAGTCAGTGAACAGGATAGGCGCCAGAACTGTCTTCGACCTGATAGTTACCATGGCCTGGAAAAATGGTGAACCTGGTATCATTTTCCTGGATAGGATAAACCGCGACAACCCCACACCAACGCTTGGGGAGATAGAGTCGACTAATCCCTGTGGTGAGCAACCATTATTGCCTTATGAGGCATGTAATCTGGGCTCGATAAATCTAGCGAAGATGGTTGATGGAGGGGAAGTAAACTATAAGCGGTTGAGGAAGGTCATCCACACCGCGATACATTTCCTGGATAATGTGATAGACGCTAGCAAGTTCCCACTAGATCAGATAGATAAGATGGTGAAAAGCAACCGGAAGGTGGGTTTGGGGGTGATGGGGTTCGCGGACATGTTAGTTGAGTTGGGCGTGCCATACAACAGCGAGGAAGCCATCAAAATAGCCTCTGAGGTGATATCATTCATAGATTATGAGTCGAAGAAGGCTTCGGCGGAGTTGGGGGGGAAGAGGGGGTCATTCCACAACTTCAAGAAGAGCATCTGGCCGGACAAGGGGTTTAAGGTATTGAGGAATGCGACTACAACGACGATAGCCCCGACCGGGACGATAAGCATAATAGCAAACTGCTCTGGGGGGATAGAACCTCTCTTCGCCATATCCTTCATCAGGAACATCCTTGACAACACAGAGATGATCGAAGTTAATCCTCTCTTTGAGAGGATTGCGAAGGAGCGAGGATTCTACAACGAGGATTTGATGAGGAAGATAGCCAAACGAGGGTCTATACAAGACATGGTCGAGATACCAGAAGACGTGCGTAGGATATTCGTGACAGCCCACGACATAACCCCCGAATGGCATGTGAGAATGCAGGCTACGTTCCAGGAGCATGTCGACAATGCAGTCTCTAAAACAGTCAACTTCCCCGGGCATGCGACCACTGAGGAGGTAGGAAAAGTATATCTCCTAGCCTACCATCTTGGCTGTAAGGGAGTTACGATATACAGGGATGGAAGCAGGAGCAACCAAGTCCTTAACATAGAGTCAGTAAAAAAGGTGCTTGCACCGGAGCAGAAGTGCCCTGAATGTGGGGGCCCCCTGACCTCAGAGGAGGGATGCAGCATATGCCACAACTGTAGCTTCTCTGTGTGTCACACAGGATAGAAAATGCCAAAGAATAAGAGAAAAGGCCTCGTGCATGTGTACACCGGCGAGGGGAAGGGTAAGACAACAGCTGCTGTAGGGCTTGCCACAAGGGCTATAGGGCATGGTATGTCAGTCTACATGATACAGTTCCTCAAGGGAGGCGGACACGCAGGAGAGGTTGAGGCTGCTGAAAAGATGCTGCCAACATTCAAAGTCAAGCAGTTTGGGAAGCCTTGCCCCTATAGCGAAGAGATGAAGATGGGGGGCATGGAGTGCGGCAACTGCAAGGACTGTTTTTTAAGTAGGAAGGAGGAGAGAGAGAAGGTAGAGGAGGCGTTAGAGCTTGCTGAAAAGGTTGTTAGTTCAGGTAAATATGATGTTGTCATCCTTGATGAGATAAACAACGTTCTCAGCAGGAAACTTACATCAGTAGTAAGGGTGTTGAAGCTAATAAAATCTAGGAAAGTTTCTGTTGAGATGGTCTTAACGGGAAGGAACGCCCCAAAAGAACTCATAGACGAAGCTGATTATGTCACCTATATGAAGCGGATTAAGCACCCATTCACGAAGGGTATCCGTTCAAGATATGGCATAGACTACTGAGTATTTAAGCATGCTCTCCGGTATCTTATACCCTTAAAATGGAAGCCACTACGATGTTGTTGGGAGCTGCCCTCCTTCTAGGCGGGTTGTTGATATTAGCTGGTTTAGCAGTCGCTTTGCTAGTCGTTGTTGGGGTGGCGTTGGCCATCATATTCCTTAAGACTCGCCAGATAATCATACCCACCATAACCTCCTTCATACTCAACCTTGTTGAGGCTCCAACCACATATCTCCTGCGCCTCTTTGGCGTTGAGGAGGATGTCGTTGGTAAGATGGTGATTGCGGTCCACAACATACTGTATAAGGAGCGGTTTGAGAAGACACCCTACAATGATCGTGCGATGTTCCTGCCGCAGTGCCTTAGAAGCCCGAACTGCCAGGCTCCGCTGACACCTGAGGGGATAAAATGCCTCAATTGCGGCAGATGCGGGATAGGCGCAGTGAAGGAGGAGGCTGAATCATTAGGGTATAAGTTCTTCATCGCTCCTGGCGGCTCGCTCATAAAGAGAATGGTGAAAAAGTACAAACCTAAAGCGATAATTGGTGTCGGATGTAACATGGAAGTCAAGGAAGGCGTTGATAAGATGAATTCCTATCGTTTGCCTGCGCAGGGAGTTGTCTTGGAGAGGGATGGCTGCGTGGACACGCGCGTGGATGTTATTAAGTTAATGGATCGCATCAAGGCTCGCCCACACTACTCAATTGAGAAGGATGTTGAGTCATTGAAGAAGGTGGTTGAAATAACGAATATGTGGAACAACGGCAAACCATCTGAGTTCGTCGTTGTTGAGGCAAAGAAGACGTCAGAGCATGGCAAATGGTAGCCTAAGTATTTTTTAAGAGGTTGTCGTATTAATTAAAAACATTCAAATGAGGTGCATAAAATGCCAACAGAAGTGAATGAAGATAAGTGCATAGGATGCGGTGCTTGCGTCAGCGTGTGCCCGGCAAACCCTAACGTGTACGAGATGAAAGACAGTAAGAAGGGTAAGAAGTCTATACTCAAGAACAAGAGCGCATGCATCGAATGCGGTGCCTGTGTCGCCTCATGTCCAGTCGAGGCTATAACAATGGTTCAGAAGTAGATAATGGACTCACGCGAGAACATCAAAGCAGACCTCTCCGAGTTGGTGAAGGCATACGCTAGTGTCTCATCCATAATCATGCAATTGCGCGACGAGACCGTGCTAAACCCACACGACTGTGACAACCTGTTGGGGCATCTCAAGTCGGGGTTGATCGAGGATGTTCTCTTATACACCCGCGCTAACATAACACAACCTCTTGAGAAGAATGCCCTGAAAACTATGAAGGATTACCTAATGGTTAAAAAATCACTTGAAAGGCAGAACTTGAGCCAGGAGGATATGAAAGAGGTCCTCTCCTTATTCTTCAAGAAATGATGTAGTGCCTAACTTTTACCCCTCTTATCCCCCTTCTTACCACTAAATAGAACCCCATCCCCCTCCTCACCCCCCCTCTCATCACTGCCTGCAGACTGTAGGCTTGGCCCCTCAAGCTTCCTAGGCTCATCCCTCTCCCCTCTTAACATCTCCCCTAATGCTGCCGCGCCACTTAACATCCCACTCGTCTCAACAGGCATGAAAATCTTCGTCGCCTTGCCATCAGCCATCTTCTCCAAGGCTTCCAAGTACTTTATCATCAGTATTTCCTTAGTTGCCTTACCCTCATGTATCGCATTGAACACCTTCGATATGGCCCTGGCTTCGCCTTCGCTCAACAACACCTTCTTCTTCCGCTCAGCATCCGCGACAGTCTCTATGGCCTGGGCTTCACCCTGCGCTGAAAGTATATCTGCTTCCTTCTCACCCTCAGCCCTAAGTATCGCCGCCTGTTTCACCCCCTCAGCCTCGAGTATAGTCGCCCTCTTACTTCGTTCCGCTTTCATCTGCCTGCCCATAGCCTCGACAATGTCTTGGGGGGGTAGTATGTCCTGGATTTCAACCCTCGTAACGCGCACACCCCACCGGTCTGTTATCTCATCCAATATCTTCCGCAGCTCCACATTTATCTTATCCCTACTCGCCAACACCTGGTCGAAGACCATCTCCCCCATTATATTCCTTAGGTTAGTGTAAGCTAGCTTGCTTATCGCATCCTCGAACATCGCGACGTTGTACATAACTCTGAACGGGTCAATAACCTTGAAGTAGATGACTGCGTCAACAGTGAGACGTACGTTGTCTTTTGTGATGACCTCCTGGGTTGGTATGTCAATCAACGCCTCTCTCATGTCAATGCGATATATGTTCTCCATGAACGGGAGTATTATGTTCACCCCTGCCCCGACGGTCCTGCTGTAGCGGCCCAGGCGCTCTACGATGCCGCGTTCGAATGGTCGTATTATGACTATCGACTTCAAGGTTAGGACTGCCATAACCACTGCTATCAGGATAAAGAGCATAGTCTCAAGGTCTATTGGTGCTGCCATCCTGGTAAGGAATATGTCTCATACACTATAAATCATCCACAATACTGCGCGAATACTGGAACTGCCCCCCCACCCCCCTAGCGTCGTTGGCACCCAACTAGCCTGGCAATCCCCACATATTCAAAGCCACAACGGATACTATCCCTTTTTAAGTTGTCTTCATATTATTAGTTATTAGTTTACCAGTGCCCGGTGTGATTACAATGAGCAAACGACTGTCAGAATTATATGGAATGGACATTTATACTGTTAAGGCGATGTATGTCGGCAAAGTCGAGGATGTCATCTTGAACCTCGACAAAGGCGAGATAATGCGCCTTTGCCTGAAATCCTTCAGGGGTGGAGGCCTTTCCAGTGACGATGTTAGGAAGGTACTGCAGGAGGACAGCATCAGCTACGACGAGGTTGTTGAGGTCGGGGACATAATACTCGTTCAGAAGCCTCCAGCGACTAGGAAATCATCCGAGCGATAGGCTCTTTATCCAAGATAGAGCAGAAGACCATAGTTTTTAGACTGTGGATGAATGCTTATATACTCCTTCTGCTCTACCAGGATCATACCACAGCCTAAAGGCTGTGGTCATTGATTTCTAATAAGTCATGGATGACCGTGGGCTTGGGAAGCGCGTTGAGGTTATGTTGCGTGAGGACGTTGGCAGTGGTGACGTGAGTTCCTCTTTCACTCCTAACAAGCGCGTGAAGGCTGTCATCATATCTAACTCGTCTGGTTTCGTGTCCGGAGTCCATGAGCTTCAGATTTTGTTCAAAACCCATCATATCCAGGTCCGCTCGCATGTCAAGGATGGGGGGGTGGTGCGGCGTGGTCGAGTGGTTTTAACGTTAGAGGGCAGGGCTAGGGACATACTCTCTGTTGAGAGGACTGCGTTGAACATCCTCTCTAGGATGAGTGGAATAACGACACTGACGAGAAAGTACGCCGATAAGTTGCGTAAGGCAGGCTCCAAGGCCAAGGTCGCCGCAACCCGGAAGACGACTCCAGGATTCAGATACTTTGAGAAGAGGGCGGTCGTCTTAGGCGGCGGACTGCCGCATAGGATGGGCCTATACGACATGGTGCTGATAAAAGACAACCACCTTAGGTTGTTCGACTGTGATGTGAGGCGCGCGTTGGATGCTGCAAGCAATGCTAAGAAAAAGTATAAGGTGGAAATCGAGGTAGCCTCAGTCAAGGATGCATTGGCGGCAGCGAAGTCCGGGGCTGATATACTAATGTTCGACAACATGCAGCCAAGTAGCATCAGGAAGTCTGTGGCGTTGCTTGAGAAAAAGGGATTACGGCGTAGAGTGCTTCTTGAGGCCTCCGGGGGCGTGACTTTGGATAACCTCGGCGCATACGGCATGACTGGCGTTGATTGGATTTCTGTTGGGCGACTGACTCATTCTGCTGAGGCTTTGGATTTCAGCCTTGAGGTTTTAAAGAGCATCAACTAATAAATACGGTAAATGGACAAATGCAACATCACTGCCGGTCGGGTGTGCAATTCGTCCTGCATAGCATTTGACATAAAGTCTCGCAAGTGCAGGCTTAATCCCGGAGGACCCCATATCCTCGGGTGAGGTCTATTACCCTCGATGGCCTGCCTATTTTGCACGGCCCTCCGTCAAGTATCAGGTCGACGTTCTCAGCTACTTCTCTGTCAATCTCCTCAACCCTTGTCGGGGCCCTACCACCAGACAGGTTAGCGCTTGTCGTAATCAGGGGGCCAGTTCTTTGTATGAGCTTCCGGCATACGTTATTGTCCAGTATCCTGACCCCGACAGTCTTTAGTCCTGCAGTCACATAATCCGGGATTTCCTTCTTCTCAAGGATGAATGTCATCCCATTCGTATGCTCCTTTCTGACGTACTCCTCCTGCTTTCGTGTCATATTGGTGTAGTGCCTAACTTCCTCGACGCTCGAAAACGCCACACTCAACGGAGAGACTGAGCCTCTCCCTTTGATGGCATAAACTCTCCTAACAGCCAACTCCCCAAGAACACACCCTATCCCATAAACAGTATCAGTAGGATAAACGATAACGCCGCCACCTAAAACAACACTAGCAGCCTCCAATATGGCGGTATCATCAGAATCAACCGGATCCGCCCTTATAACCCTCATCCCTTAAGGCCCGCTGAAGCCGCATTTACTGCAAGTGTACTTGGCTGCGAGCGTCCTGCACGACTCACACCTCACAATCTTCTCCCCCCCGCAGCTTGGGCATGTGAATTCACTGTACCTGAAAATAGCCTCCTTCCCGCAGGTACTGCACTTCTTAACCATGGTCTAATTATATGCAACAACACTATAAGAATCAAACGTCTGATATTACTGTCCTAAAGGGCGATTTAACCAACCAGAAGGTCCTTCCTTCCAGGTATATTTAATCGGCCTTGACGATGATTTAATCAAGGGTTTCAGAAGATGGTTGGTGTGGCTAAGCCAGGGGACAAGGTAGAGGTCAGATTCGAAGGCAAAACGTATTTTGGCATTTTAATGCCGCGCCCTGATTCGGCTGATAGTGATCGCATTACCCTGAAACTTGACAGCGGCTATGATATAGGGCTTCCTAAGTCAAAGATAGAGTCTGTTAAAGCTTTAGGGGGGCCTGAGAGAGTCAAGCAGGCTGTCACTTCCAACCCCCCCCAGGACAAGTCCAAACCTCTCGTAGCAATCCTGTCCACTGGCGGGACGATATCCTCTAGGATAGACTATCAGACTGGCGGCGTCCACGCTTCATCCACTGCTGATAAGCTTCTGGAGATGATGCCAGAGCTCAGTGACATCGCTAACATAAAGGTTGAGTCTGTGTTAAACGTGATGAGCGAGGACATGAATCCCAAATTATGGGTCAAAATCGCTGAAGCAGTCGCTAGGGAGCTCAACTCTGGCGCTTCGGGCGTTGTCGTCACCCATGGCACAGACACTATGCACTACTCCTCTGCTGCGTTATCCTTCCTTTTAAGGGGGTTGGGGAAGCCTGTCGTGCTCACAGGAGCCCAGAGGTCAACGGACAGGGGGTCAGCAGACTCCTTCTTGAACCTCTACTCCTCTGTCACATTCGCCAGCTCAGACGTCGCAGGCGTATACCTTGTCATGCACGGTAGCATGTCAGACAACTTCTGTCTGGCGCATGTGGGCACAAAGGTTAGGAAGATGCACACCACAAGACGTGATGCATTCCTGTCTGTAAATGCTTCACCGGCTGCTAGGATACACCCTGACGGCCGTGTTGATTGGCTGACTCATAGCCTGCCTAAGCGATCTGATTCTAAGGTCACAGTCGATTCCAGACTTGATGAGAGGGTTGCTCTTGTGAAAGTGTATCCTGGCATGGACCCTGGCGTATTCGACTACTATATGGGTAAAGGTGTTAGCGGTGTTGTCCTTGAGGGTACTGCATTAGGTCACGTCCCGACCAATATCAAGGAAACCTCCCTCCTGCCTGCAATTGAGAAGATGGTTGGTTCTGGTATATTGGTTGCCATGACGACTCAGTGTTTGTTCGGCAGGGTGAATCCGCATGTGTACAGCAATCTCAGGGAGGTGTCTTTGAGGGGTGTCGTCTATTGTGAGGATATGCTTCCTGAGACGGCGTATGTCAAGTTGATGTGGGCTTTGGGTAAAGCTAAGGGTCTTGAGGGGGCTAAGAGTCTCATGTTGGAGAATGTTACTGGCGAGATTACTGCTGGGAGTATCGCCTCTGAGAAAGTACTTGACCTAAATCCGTGACTTACTTTCCTATTCTTTAAGCTTCTTTATGACTTCAAGCAAGTCTTTTAGGTTGTCATATATTAGGAAACTGTTCCTTAGTCTTTCAGCGTCTGTCTCTCCGAGTGCTGTTGACTTCTGTAATTTTACGTGTTGTTCGTCTGTCAGAGTCACTAGTATCTTCTTACTCATAGCCCATCCCTAGATAATCTTAATATATCTAACATATGTCTATATATATATCCTACAGATATAAAAATTCCAGGTATGTGAGAGTTGGCTAGAGCCACTTATAAGCCCTATTCTAAAAATCACTTCCTAGCAGACAATCGCCTTGCATTATCAGAAAGCGCATAAACATACTGCAACCGCCCCATACGAACTTCCTTCCCCTTTCTGACTATCACTGGATAAGGTACGCCAGGCTTTCTATCTACTTCAGAAGGGTTTAAACCCCTAAGCTTGCGTATCAACGACCCAATGCTCCTTATGTCCTTCTTCAGCCTATCGCTAAGCTCAGATATGCTCATAGATTCTCGCTCTAAAAGAAACGTCACAATCTCCTGCTGGGTGGGTGAAAGGTCCTTCATAAAACCATAACCCCCCCCAACAACACTGTTGTCCCCTCCCATAACCTCAACAGGAGCTTCTATAACCTGTTTTTTAACCGTCTTCTGGCTTAGCCCCCCCAACACATCCTCAACAAGATTAGCGTCAGCAGAAAAAAACCCCCTCCCTGCGCACTCCTCAATCACCCTCTGCCCATTCTCAAGAAGCTGCCTCGGAACATGGTCGCATGACTCACAAAGCCTCCTAAGCCCGTCTTCAGTGAATGGCTTAATGCCTTTCCCCCCAGCCCACCGTATCCTCTCCCTGGCAATCGCCTCCAACTCCTCAACCTCAAAAGGCCTCAGGACTATGGATTTAGACTTTCTGTCCCTGAAACTCGCCTCGGACGTTATCTTGTCTTCAAGCCCCTGGAGGCCTAAAAATACCATAAAAAGGTTATTGCAGCGGTCGTTCAATATCCTTAGCCATTTGAACAGGTCTGTCTCATAGTCTTGGGCTTCGTCAAATAATAAGAGCATCTTCTCCTCCCCCAACTTCTCCTGCAATATCTCCCCGAACGTTGTCCTGTCTGCCTTGTAGAACAGCCTTTTGATGAGAGAAAGCTCGTTCTTTATCCTGGGCATGGCCTCTTCTACAGGTTCGTATGCGTTGAAGGCTATGGCATATCTCACTCCCCTCGGCTTGTTCATGACTAACTGGTTCATGAACGTCGTTTTACCGTAGCCTATCGGGGCTGTGATAAGCATTATCCTATCCCACCCGCCTATGCATTCACACACTGCCTCATACTCCTTTACCCTGTTTATTATTGGTATCTCAAGGGATGTGGACTTTATGAAAGGGCTTTTTCTCCACCCTAGCTTTGTGTAATATTCTTCTCGGTTCATTGTGTCTGACAAATACTTTAGTTTAATCTTTTAAAAACATGAAAAAACCACATAATATAAGTCATGAAAATAAGTCACCAAATATTTCATGACATACTTTCATGACTTACTAAATAAATAAATCACAAAAATAAGTCACACTCCTCATTTAATTCCTACAGCACATATATACTAGACTAAAATGTTAATCGGAATAGACGACACAGACTCTAACACCGGGATGTGCACAACATACCTAGCAGCCAAGCTATGTCAGCGGTTGAACGTAAAAAAAACTCCAAAACTAGTGAGACTCAACCCTAACATACCATATAAGACAAGAGGGAACGGAGCAATAGCATTCGAAACAGAAGCCGAGGATGCTGAAAAGGTCGTCTTATCCTACGTGAAAGAATACTCCATGCTAACTGATGAGAACACGAATCCAGGTGTCGCATTCCTAGAATCTGATAAAATTCCTGAGCAACTTAACAGATTCTACAGGAAGGCAGTTTCTGAGCTAGTCTCCATCGAGGAAGCTGAGAAAGTCGCCCCCTCAGCTAACGTAACTATACATAAGTTCAAAAATGGGAGGGGCATCATCGGTGCCTTGGCGGCGTTGGGGTTAAACGGAGACAGAACTTACGAACTCATAGCCTACCGCAGGCCTGAGAACTACGGTAAGCCACGCAGGATAGATAGACAGTCTGTGGTTGACATGGATATTTCCATGTACCCGCGAGTATTTGATAACCTAGACGCCAAAAAAAGGCGGATACTAATAACCCCTAAAGGGCGTGATCCCATATTCTGTGGCATCAGGGGAGTCACCGAACACGACGTCCTTGCGGCATGGAATATGGTAAGACCTCTAGAGGACATAGAATGCACACAACTCTTCGAGACAAACCAAGCCACAGACGCCCACCTAAGAAGGAAGGAGATATCAAAAATAAGGTCTTATGATTGCGTTATCGTGGATGGTGTCGTGTCTTCTAAGCCTAAGATTTTACCTGGCGGCCATGTCATTTTCACGTTAAAGGATGGTTCAGGTTCGATAGACTGCGCTGCATATAAACCTTCCGGTGTGTTCAGGAAGGCTGTCGGACTGCTCCTGCCTGGGGACCGTGTACTAGCATGCGGGGGGGTAGGAAAATATCCTGGCACAATCAACCTTGAGAAGATTGAAGTCAAATCCCTTGCTGAACTAACTCAAAGGGAGCCGCCGTTGTGCTGTGGTAAAAGGATGACTTCCTCTGGAAAGGATAAGGGTTACAAGTGCAGAAAATGCCATAAAAAAGTAAGTCAGGAAAAAACAAAAATAAGTCAAAAAGTTAGAGAATTGATGCCAGGCATATATGATGCCCCTCCAGGCTCAAGAAGACACCTCAGCAAACCAGCCTTCATGCAAGGATCCTCAATCCCTTGAGGAATCGTACTCGCCAATGAGCCTCTCAATCTTCTCACCCTTTGTAAGCTCCCTTGGCTTTTCATGTACTATCCCACCTGATGTCCGACATTGTTAAGTTGGTTAACAATGTTGATAACTCAGGAGGGATAGTTTATGGTTGTACTGTCAGTTGACCAGCGTTATTGGCTGGTAAAGAAGCGTCTGAAAGGATGTAGTATTGAAT